>NZ_CP048743.1 GCF_002243345.2 Paenibacillus sp. RUD330 | reverse complement strand
TAATGATTTGACTGGATTTGCTGTCGTATGCCCCATCACGGGCGAGGCAAAGGATTACGCTTTTGAAGTACCAGTTCCGGAAGGATTGGTGTTTTCGGGGGTTGTTCTGACAGATCAGTTTAAGAGTTTAGATGTGCGAACACGAAGAATCACGATAAAGGGTACTGTTTCTACCGATTCTGAGTTTTTTAAAGATGTTATGCGGAATGTTCGTTCTGTTCTCGCTTAACTTAAATGATGGAAGAGCACACGCGCTCTTCCTTTTTTTGTTTTACATCAGCAAGGATCTCGTATCTCAAGAGAAATATAGAGCCTTCCACGTAAGCGTCGTCTCTCAGTCTAAAGGAAGGCGAGGAGAGTAACTGACCTGGCTCGAAAGCCTTGAGGGGGCTTCTCAAGGCTTTTTTGTCATGCTCACAAAATCTGATTATTTGATACAGATATCTCCCAGAAGCTTTCCTCATAAAAAAATTATGGATACTTGTACCAAACGGCGTCTATTTCTATTATAAAGATATGGGTGGTCAAAATTCCAAGTTGGATGCGGGATGACCACCCATTTTTATGGGAAGGTCTGCAAAAAAAGGAGGTGAGGATCATGGTCATCAGTATTCAAGGAGAGTCAGGCCGTTCTATCCCCTTGGACGGCATTCATCAACGCGTCTTAGAACTCAAATCAGATAATATATCGTCTGTGCGAAAAGATGAACTGTTCCGCGATTTAATCCAGGCTTTTCATCCCTTGTTACTGAAAGTGGCTCGCTCTATGTTTCGGTACGACCGCATGATTGCCAAAGAGTTAGTCATTTCTCGTAGCGAGCACCGCAAACTTTTACTAAGAGGCATACAAACTTGGACTGAAAATTATGCAGTTGTAGTTGGGTTGCTGTGGGAGTACATCATTAAGTACAACCCTGATCGAGGAGTTTACTTCCCCACCTATTTAGACAAGAGATTTGATTGGGCTGTTAAAGACGCCTGGAACAAATTGGTGAGGAGGAACACAAATAGGACTGGAGAGAAGTTTATAACGGCGCTCAGCTATGAGGTGATAACAGATGAAAAAGAGGATTTCGACATTAAGAAAACCGGAATATTTCATTTTCAAGGAGTAGCCTATAATGACAACTTCGACTCCTTATCCTTCGAATGGCAATTCGAAAATCCTTTAGATCTTGTTGAAAATAAGGACTTATGGGATTTCCTCAAAACATTAACGGACAAGCAGTTGGAAGCTTACAAATACATGATTATGGGATACATGCAGTCTCAAGTTGCAGGAAGAGTCAAACAAAATTCAGGTGCAAAAATTACACAACAAGCCGTAGCTGAACGCTTGGAAGGCGTAGATAAAAAAATCAAGCTATGGCACTTGAAAGGGGGTGATCAAATTGAACAGACGAAATTCAGGAAAGAAGAAGCAGCAAAAGAAAAGACAGAATCCAGAAAAGGAGAAAAAGCCGAAATGGCTCTCATCGGTACTAATCATGGTAATCATCCCATTAGCCTTAGTGATAGGGCCGAATCTTCAGACTCAGTCAGCTGAGAGGTACAATGTGGCGACTGAAAGAGCAATTGCATACAATCAAAAATCACTGGAACTTTACGCGCCATTGTATAACGCAATGCTTCAACATCTTAACCAACCGATGACAGTAGGAGAGTATATAGAGGTTATTGATAAGGCAATAAACAACAAAGATGCCTTTATCATAAGCGAACTTGGTGGGGAATACGTGGAGCTATTAGCTTCAAAACGTGCTGCCGACCAAGTAATACTTAACTCAGAGGTAAAGGAACAAAAAAAAATAGAGCTGTTAGCCGCAGCTCTAAGGTTTAACGCTCGTTTTAACGAGCAGATGACAACAGTATTCACAAATTATTACACTCAGAACGGTCAGCAAAAACCAAAATATACATTGGCTGACCTCACAGCAACAAACAGCAATCTTACTCTCCAAATAGCAATAACGAGTAATAAGACTACAGCATTGGGTCTTATAAAGCAACCTTAAGTCTAATCTATTCGCTAGAGCACCCCACGAATCCTTCTTGTTTGTGGAAAAGGCATCCTCCGGGATGCCTTTTTATTTACTCAGTGTTTTAATCGCTTGTTTTACAGGGCCTGGGCTGCCGTCAGCAGCTCCATCAGCCTTTCAGCGACTCGCTGCTGGGATCGGCTCTTCCGCTGACCAATCCTAGAGCAAGAGCAGAGGCAATTCACGTTTTTCGTGGGTACTCAGCCATTGAACGAATCCGAAGAAGACAGAGGTTTTTACTAAAAAAAATGGATTTATAGAATTATTTGGAATATTATAATGGAAAATTTGAAAGGGGAATATTTATGAAAAAAGTATTCGGAGTGATTGCACTAGCTTTATTATTGTCCGTCATATCAATTGGTTGTAGTAAATCGAGTTCAAATGAATCTGAAGTTGAATTGCTTATAAATGGCTTTGTAAACAAGCTATATACTGTTGAGTATCAATCTATCCCGAAAATTGATATTGAAGCTATTAAAGAACAGGACAAAAAGATTGAACCGTATGTAACAGCTGATTTATTGAATAAATTAAGAGATAATGGGGAAACCGCGATTTCTGTAAGAATTTCCGGGAAAAGTAAATCCAATATTGAGGCAACTACTAACGAAATTAAAGTCAAAAAGACGGATGGTGTAAAAGACTCTTATGATGTTAGTTATAATATTCAGGTAAAAGTAATTGATCAAAACAATAAGCAAGTTAAGGAATACAAGATGCCAGGGGAATCCACTGTAATAAAAACAGGTGATAAATGGGTTATTAATAAAATTTGGTCAGATAAACGAGAATTAAGCGTATATTTTAATTAAATAAAGCGACTCTCTTTTAAAGAGAGTCGCTTTATTTAATTGACTTCCCTTTCGAGGAACGAACTTGAGCAGGACGTGGTTGCCATGCGGCGGATCACCCCTGCTCTTTAGTTTATTTAGTCCCAGTCGTGCGATGGCCTAGTGAACTGCGGAGCGTCCGCTGGGTCACCTTAAGCACTTCCTTTCCCTGACCTAACGCCTAGTTGGTTCTCCAACATTACTTTTTTTCTTTTTGAATGGGTTGGGGTATCCAATCGGGTAAATTAAAATCGTTATCATTGTCTCTCTCCTCTTCATTCCAAGTACCACGAAAAACATGAACAGCCTCGGCTCGAGCCTCGGGATCATTTACCGGACGATCGGGATAATGCGTACGAACGTATTCATTCACAAACGCTTTCAATCCAGCTATTTCTTGAAGAGCCAGAGACCAGCTGTTCAGTTTAGGTTCTCCAGAAAGCTCTGATGTCACATTCTCTACCTCCCTCTACAATTTACTGGTACATATCATTAGACACATTGGATATAGCATAGAGAGTATGAAAAAACATTAAACCATACACACGATTGTACACACCAAGCAACAATCGTGTGTTTGATTATGTGTACAACAAAAATCCAGTAAACACGCGGCTTTGACGCGTGTTTGTAAGCCCCGATGTGTACGTTCGTACACATCCCCTTATCCTGCCTTCCTCAATGATTCTCATTTCGGTCGGCCTCGACCAGACGCTGCATTCTGCAGCAGCCTGGTCTTTTTGAAATTCGAATCTCAAAAAGCAAGGAGATAGTCGCGCATCGTCACTCTCTTATGTGCTTCCTCGGCAGCGGGGTCCGCGCCTCTCTTCAGGCCTCAGCGCTGTAGGCCGCATGTAGTCGATCACCCATGCGATCATCAACGTACCGCTGGATGTAGTCGGCTCGCCTATGAAGATCCTCGTCTCTCCGCCCAAACCAGCCCCAGCCGACTTTGATTGTCCGTTCCGACTCCGGAAGTTTGTTCCACTCTGCAGCAGCTTCTTCTCGAAGCTCACGTTCCACCTGACGTTCCATTTCCCGATCGAGTCGAGCGAGCTCTCGGGATCTCATTTCCCGCTCATGAGCTAAACGCTCGTACTGTTCAACCTTCAGAGAAAGAGCCGCCGCGGAAGCTTCATATCCAGCTCTGAGCTGCTCCAATATATTCATCAGCTCAGAACGGTCTATGTATCGTTCACTCGGGGCCGTTTTATCGTTACGAACAATACGGGATTCTTGCTTTGTAGCGGTAAACACCTTTATTACAACGGCCTCTGCTGCTGCCTCCAACGTTATGCCCGTCCGCGAGCGTATCGATTGAAGATACTTAAAAGCCATCATGTCTGTAGCAGAAAAGTCTCTGTTCTTACCATCGCTACGTTCTATATGATACCCGGCCTTCTCCAAGGCCAAGGCATACTTTCTCACTGTAACAGGCTCAACGCCGAGTTCGTCAGCAATATGCTTAGTCGTATATCGTATTTCCATATCGTCCATTTCTATCACCTCAGCGCTATGAGTTCGCTATAATCAGCTTCAATCCTGCTCGCGAGCTGCAGCCTGGCCGTCAGCGTGCCGGCCAGGCGTGCCAGGGCCGCGATCGGGATCCAGGCTCGGTTGGCGATCGCGAGCTGCAGCAGCGCCGTCAGCGTGCCGGCCAGGCGTGCCAGGGCCGCGATCGGGATCCAGGCTCGGTTGGCGATCGCGAGCTGCAGCAGCGCCGTCAGCGTGCCGGCCAGGCGCACCAGGGCCGCGATCGGGATCCAGGCTCGGTTGGCGATCGCGAGCTGCAGCAGCGCCGTCAGCGTGCCGGCCAGGCGCACCAGGGCCGCGATCGGGATCCAGGCTCGGTTGGCGATCGCGAGCTGCAGCAGCGCCGTCAGCGTGCCGGCCAGGCGCACCAGGGCCGCGATCGGGATCCAGGCTCGGTTGACGATCGCGAGCTGCAGCAGCGCCGTCAGCGTGCCGGCCAGGCGCACCAGGGCCGCGATCGGGATCCAGGCTCGGTTGGCGCTCGCGAGCTGCAGCAGCGCCGTCAGCGTGCCGGCCAGGCGTGCAAGGACGGCGATCGGGATCCAGGCTCGGTTGACGATCGCGAGCTGCAGCAGCGCCGTCAGCGTGCCGGCCAGGCGCACCAGGGCGGCGATCGGGATCCAGGCTCGGTTGGCGCTCGCGAGCTGCAGCAGCGCCGTCAGCGTGCCGGCCAGGCGTGCAAGGGCGGCGATCGGGATCCAGGCTCGGTTGGCGCTCGCGAGCTGCAGCAGCGCCGTCAGCGTGCCGGCCAGGCGTGCAAGGGCGGCGATCGGGATCCAGGCTCGGTTGGCGCTCGCGAGCTGTCTTTGAACGTTTTCCATTCCTTACGGTTCCGGATCAACTCACGCTCGGACTGATGGACAAGCCAAAACCAGGCTTGCCCACAATCCTCGGTTCGCTGCCCGGCTGTATTCCCCACCGGGGGCGCTATCGCGCCGTTCATCATCGCCGTTTTCGCTCTTTTTTCTTCTGTTTGGGTTCAAGTTCAGGCTTGACCTGGCCGCTGGAATACGGCACGCTGGGACGTTTTGGTTCAGTCCTGAGCATAGATAGTTTCCTATGCGCCCGACTCTAAAGAACTGAGTACAGGCGCATAGAAGCTATCGAGAGACGTACGCCGTTCACGTATGGCCGAGCCGTCACATCCCTACCCGATAGGCAGCTCTACGCCGCTTGAACGCTTTTGCCTGCATCACTTCGACCCGATGCAGATTGCGCTCACTCTCGCCACTTGCGCAGCTCGAAGTCCCCCAGACCGTTTGGTTTTGGCCGTCCTCGCCATAGTCATACTCCGGCGCGGGTAGGGCTACGCCGTATAGAGTACACGCTGGCCCGTGTGTTTCAACGGTTTATATGGCACTTTCGTGCCTGGCGGCGGCTTCCAGCTTCACCTTGAGCGGTTTTTTCCGTGTTCTCGCTGCTCTCCACGTTCGGCGCTGATTTTTGGCAATAAGAAACCAAGCCCTCGATGCTCATTTTTTCAAAAAATGACTCCGGAGCGCGCCGATCTATTCAGTTGGCCGAGCTATATGTACAGCGACCAGCGGGACTGGCCGGAGATACCGCAGAGAACCAAAAAAGCCCTGATCCGCGTCATACGGATCAGGGCTTAACAGTCGTCAGGGTTTTTCTTGCCCCCTCTAGGGCAAGATGCTATTATAGAGTCAATAGCAACACGAGAGCCATGTTGAAGCGCCTGTTTCGCCGTATGTCAGTACGGATGAAGCAGCTGAAGGGTTGGTAGCCCTGAGCCGCTGAAACCTGGCTTTTTTTATTAGTTGGTTCCAACATACCATAATCTAGGGAATCTCGTAAACTATCAAAACCTTTTACCTGATAAAGCAATCCCGGTTTTCGGCCATTTCACGCCGTAAGCCGGGATTTTTTCGTGGCCACCCTTTTACACTATACCGCCGAAAATGAAAACGGCTGGAGGGATCGGCGGCCGCGCGGATCGCCCGCGTTCGCACGCAGCCGCCCGATATCGTCCCCCGTTCTTCCCCAGCCCTGCCGAACATGTTCACAAAATAAGTAGTTTGATACACATGTCTTTCAATGTAGAAAGAAAAGACCGCTCAGCGTCAAAAAGCACTGAGCGGTCGGTTATCCCTAGTCGAAGATCTGTATACAATTACCGAGCCTGCAACTTGGCTAAGATCCGCGCACCAGCGAGTGAGCAACATCACCCTTTAAAGGATCCTTTTTTGAAGAAAAAGTTAGAAATAGTGCCGATTACGAAACTTAAAACCAAAGAAGCAACAACTGAATATAAAATAGGTACAATTACTTTTTTTTCTGTGTCTATTACATTAATCAAAAGTAATGAGAGCGACAAAACGAATACAACGATGTAGTCTAAAAGTCTCCTTTTTTTCAAGTCATCACCTTTTTCAATTTTTTTGAACCCAATACAAGAATTGTAAAAAGAAAGTATTAATGTTAGATTTTAATGGGTTCTAGGCCCAATTATAGCATGAGGAGGATTAACTTGAAAAAGTATCTAGCTACTGCTGCCCTTTCAACTGCCGTTCTACTCAGTGCGTCGACTTCTGTATTTGCTAATCAGGCCCCAGTACAAGCTCCCCTGCCCTCTGTTCAACAAGCAAATCTAGCCATCAATGATTCCACAATTGATGCCAACGATCCAGAAAAGATCAATGCCGTTCTTAAAGAAGGGCTTGAAGTCAGCAACGAAAACAAAACGGTGGAGCATGTTTTTGAAGATGGTAGCTCCATCCGTCTGACTGTCAACGTAACTGCCCAACCCAACTCTGGAGCTCGCTCCCTCGCAGCTGCAGCCGTCCAAGATTACAATGCCAGTGTATCTATTAGCGGTTCTAGCGCAACTATTGGAACTGATCTTTGGACATATACTCTTTACCAGCATTATCAGTCTAACGGTTCGGTTGTCACTTGGTATGAGGGAGCCCCTTCTTCCACGTTTGACAAGCCGTTTTACAGCCTCTGGTCCCTTGATAGCGAAGTCCTCGCTGTAACTTCCAATCCAGGTTATCCTGGAGGTATCTACTCCACTGCAAGCATGAAATGCAGCTTCGGTATCTGGGAAGTATCCCCCCAGACTGCCAATGCAAAATTGACCTTGAGCATTAAAGGTAATGGAACGTATACGGGCTACGCACATTTCGTTTGAACTTATGTAACTTTACTTTAGATGGCCCTCAAGCGTTTGCGCTTGAGGGCTTTTTCATACACCCTGAGGGCGTTCTGGATACTCTCCATCCTCGCAGCTGCAGAAGCGCGCGCAGCTGCGGATTCTGCCGGCGGCCGTACTGACCAGTCAATAGCGCTTGACGTTCTTCAGACGCCTCCTGCAACCGAGGCCCCTGTGAGCGGTCCTTTGATATTCACAAAATGGGTGATTATGTACACATGTTTCAGGTTATCTAACCAAGAAGTATCATATCCTCGATTTTTGTATATCATTATGATATACATTTTAGAGAGGGTGCGGTATAATTGAGCCATAAAACAGGAAGGGACATGATCCTTATGACGACTGTAACTCTTAGTCGATGGGGGAACAGCAGTGGCGTCCGAATTCCAAATCAGTTTTTGAAACGTATGAATCTGGCTGATGGAACAGAATTGGAAGCAGTATTAACGCCGGAAAATAATATTTTGCTCCGCCCGTTGACTGAACAAGATTCAAACGAAGAATTACGTGCGCATTTGAAGATGTTGCTCTCGAAGATTAAGCCAGACTCCTTGCGCCATGACGAAATAGACTTTGGGATTGAGGGAGACGAAATCATTTGATCATTCCAGCACGGGGCGATCTGATCTGGCTGGATTTCAATCCTCAAGCCGGCCATGAGCAAGCTGGTCGCCGTCCCGCCATTGTATTATCCGAATATGATTT
>NZ_CP022655.2:4492500-4515000 GCF_002243345.2 Paenibacillus sp. RUD330 | reverse complement strand
TTGGCACCTCGATGTCGGCTCATCGCATCCTGGGGCTGAAGTAGGTCCCAAGGGTTGGGCTGTTCGCCCATTAAAGCGGTACGCGAGCTGGGTTCAGAACGTCGTGAGACAGTTCGGTCCCTATCTGTCGTGGGCGCAGGAAATTTGAGAGGAGCTGTCCTTAGTACGAGAGGACCGGGATGGACGTACCGCTGGTGTACCAGTTGTTCCGCCAGGAGCACCGCTGGGTAGCTACGTACGGACGGGATAAGCGCTGAAAGCATCTAAGCGCGAAGCCCCCCTCAAGATGAGATTTCCCAGTATGTAAGACCCCTGGTAGACGACCAGGTTGATAGGTTCGGGGTGGAAGCGCAGCAATGCGTGCAGCTGACGAATACTAATCGGTCGAGGGCTTATCCTATGGTAAGAAAAGCAAATGGACTCAGCATCCATCCTATTGGTTCGATCCAGTTTTCAAGGCGCAAGCTTGAAAGCCTGTTTATACCTGGTGTTCGATGATTCAATACATAGAACATGGGGCCATAGCTCAGCTGGGAGAGCGCCTGCCTTGCAAGCAGGAGGTCAGGAGTTCGATCCTCCTTGGCTCCACCAAGTATTTTCCCTGATAGCTCAGTTGGTAGAGCACTCGACTGTTAATCGAGTTGTCACAGGTTCGAGTCCTGTTCGGGGAGCCATATGGAGAAGTGTCCGAGTGGTCGAAGGAGCACGATTGGAAATCGTGTATACGTTAATCGCGTATCGAGGGTTCGAATCCCTCCTTCTCCGTAGCAAGACTTTTTGTTTGGAGAGATACCCAAGTGGCTCAAGGGGACCCTCTGCTAAGGGGTTAGACTGCGTAAGTGGTGCGAGGGTTCGAATCCCTCTCTCTCCGTTCTTTTTCAATCAAGGCCCGTTGGTCAAGGGGTTAAGACACCTCCCTTTCACGGAGGTAACAGGGGTTCGAATCCCCTACGGGTCACCATCATGGAAGCTTAGCTCAGCTGGGAGAGCATCTGCCTTACAAGCAGAGGGTCGGGGGTTCGATCCCCTCAGCTTCCACCATTCAACTACCGCGGGGTGGAGCAGTCCGGTAGCTCGTCGGGCTCATAACCCGAAGGTCACAGGTTCAAATCCTGTCCCCGCAACCAATATGGAGCTGTGGTGTAGAGGCCTAACATGCCTGCCTGTCACGCAGGAGACCGCGGGTTCGAATCCCGTCAGCTCCGCCATTTTTGATCACTTTGCCGCTGTAGCTCAACTGGTAGAGCAACTGACTTGTAATCAGTAGGTTGGGGGTTCAAGTCCTCTCGGCGGCATTTGACCAAATTTACATGGCGATCGTGGCGAAGTGGTTAACGCACCGGATTGTGGTTCCGGCATTCGGGGGTTCAATTCCCCTCGATCGCCCCATTGCTTCTTGGTGGGGATTAGCCAAGCGGTAAGGCAACGGACTTTGACTCCGTCATTCTCAGGTTCGATCCCTGAATCCCCAGCCATTAAGAGCCATTAGCTCAGTTGGTAGAGCACCTGACTTTTAATCAGGGTGTCGAAGGTTCGAGTCCTTCATGGCTCACTTTTTTCCTAACTTTATATGCGGTTGTGGTGGAATGGCAGACACGCTATCTTGAGGGGGTAGTGGGCGCAAGCCCGTGGAGGTTCGAGTCCTCTCAACCGCACCAATTATTCACCCTGCCAGGTGAATGAGCAAACAGCATTACCTTCTTATCATGCGGTCATGGCGGAATTGGCAGACGCGCTAGATTCAGGTTCTAGTGTCAGCAATGACGTGGAGGTTCAAGTCCTCTTGACCGCACCATCTGCGGAAGTGGCTCAGCGGTAGAGCATCGCCTTGCCAAGGCGAGGGTCGCGGGTTCGATTCCCGTCTTCCGCTCCATAATTGTGTGCCCGTAGCTCAGCTGGATAGAGCATTTGACTACGAATCAAAAGGTCGGGAGTTCGAATCTCTCCGGGCACGCCATTTAAATATCGGGATGTAGCTCAGCTTGGTAGAGCACCTGGTTTGGGACCAGGGGGTCGCATGTTCAAATCGTGTCATCCCGACCATTTTTTTTATCTTTTCCGCGGGTGTAGTTCAATGGTAGAACTTCAGCCTTCCAAGCTGATAGCGTGGGTTCGATTCCCATCACCCGCTCCATACATATGATCGAGACATCCCTGCCGGAAGGCGGGGATTTTTTGCATTTTCAGCTGCGCTTGCGGAGCCTGTCTTTGATATAGATGGGATGGAAAAGTCCCGTTCAAAATGAAAGCAGGCCTGTCCATCTTGTCGATGGGCAGGCCTGTTTTCATTTATACGGTTTTCAAGAATTCGACGACCGTCAGCAGGCCCTTGTCGAAGTTTTCCAGGTTGAAATGCTCGTTCGGAGCATGGAGGTTCTCGTCGTCCAGTCCGAAGCCCATCAGTACGACCGGAGATTCGAGAACGCGGGAGAAGGCTTCCATGATCGGAATGGAGCCGCCGTCCTTGGTGAACAGGGCACGGGTTCCATATACCGCTCCGTAAGCATCCGCAGCCGTCTGCAGAATCGGATGGGAGGGATCAATGTTGAAGGCGAAGGCCCGCTCGCTGCGCTTGAGCTCGAAGCGTGCGCCTGGTTGGATATGCGCGTTCAAGTGTTTTTCGATGCGGTCCATCGTCAGCTCCGGATCCTGCTTGCCCACCAGGCGGCAAGTAATCTTCGCATGGGCGACTTTAGGGATGACCGTTTTGCTGCCTTCGCCCTGGAAGCCGCCGTACACGCCGTTAAGCTCCAGCGTAGGACGGGCGCCGACACGTTCCACGAACGAATAGCCTTCTTCGCCGTACAGAGCGTCCAGGCCGAGTCCTTCGCGAACCTTGTTCTCGTCCAGGCCTTGCTTGGCGAATTCTTCCCGCATGAGAGCGGACAGCTCCGGAACCCCTTCGTAGAAGCCTTCCACAGCCACTTTGCCATCTTTGTCATGCAAGGAGTCCAGCAGCGAGACGAGCGCATGCAGGGCATTCGGCACCGCGCCGCCGTAGGAGCCGGAATGAAGATCCGTGTTGGCCGTCGATACGGTCAGCTCCATGCCGGCAAGGCCGCGAAGGCCGGTGCAGATGGCAGGACGTCCCCGCTCCAGCAGGGAGGTATCGGATACGAGAACGGCGTCGCATGCGAGCTTTTCCTTGTGAGTCTCGAGGAATGGCGGCAGGTTGATGCTTCCGATTTCTTCTTCGCCTTCAATGCAAAGCTTGACGTTGACTGGAAGCGTGCCTTCCTGCTTGAGAATCGCTTCGATCGCTTTGATATGGATGAACGTCTGGCCTTTGTCGTCGGTCGTGCCGCGGCCATACAGCTTGTCTCCGCGGATCTCCGGCTCGAACGGCGGGCTCGTCCACAGGTTCAGCGGATCGACAGGCTGGACGTCGTAATGGCCGTAGACCAGAATGGTCGGTTTGCCTGGGGCATGGAGGTAATCGGCATAGATGACGGGATTGCCCGCCGTCGTCATGATCTCGATATTTTCGAGTCCTGCGCGCTTGAGCGTGTCGGCCAGCCAAGCGGCGGCGGACTGGATGTCTTGCTTATGCTCGGACAGAGCCGAGATGCTCGGAATGCGAAGCCACTGCTTCAACTCTTCCAGCTGTTCTTCCCGGCGGGAAGCAAAATAGTCGGAATAGGACATCGGTATGTACCTCCTGGGATTTAGCGTTGCGGACAGCATCGGCATGAAAGCCGCGTGATTCTATTATAACCTGTGCAGGCTCAGGGAATAAACCTGCGTATGATCTTTGCCGCCATGTTCGGGATATAAGGCTAAGACCTTGCCTCGTCAATCTACATCAGGCAAAAAAAGCAGTCCAAAAAAGTCAGGCTAAAAAGAAGGCCAAAAAAAGGCCAAAAAAGCCTAAAGCATTTTCTACCGTCCATATGGATTGACGGGACTGGCTTGAGCGCCATACAATGACCACAGAAAGCAAATTGAAGGGAGGCTGAAGGATATGGCGATCATGAATGGAATGGCGATGATGGCAGCTGGCAATGCCGCGGGCAGAAACGATGCACCAACTGAATATGTCACGTACCGGGATGCGTCATTTCCGGAGGTCTCCACGGACCATGAATAGGACGATGCGGCGGCATGGCTTGCAGGACGGAGCTGCCCGCACGGCCGATTGATGAAGTCACGGACTCGGAGTCCGTGGCTTTTTTTGTGTGCTTAAGGAAGCAAATTAATTGAAGAAATCAGGTGACATATGATAGACGATTGGAATTATTATACCGGCCCAGCGATGGGATGGGGTCAAGTATCGGAAAGGGATCGGAAGGCGTGGAGCCATGAATCGGAAAGCCGGCGAAAGGCATGGAACAGCGAGCCGAACAGCGATCGAGCGTGGGCCCATGAATCCGAGAGCGGCCGAAAAGCGTCGACCCATGAATCCGAGAGCGGCCGAAAAGCGTCGACCCATGAATTCAAGGGAAATCTGGCGGCATCTGATCATGAATTCGAGAGCAAGCGAAAGGCTTCGAGCCACACAGCGGCTGTGGCAGTACCTGCAGGCGGGGCACACCTGCCTGCTCCAAGAGAGGAGCAACTGAAGGACACGGACAATGACTCGTCGCAAATAGATGGCGATTCTCCGCATCGGTACTATGCGGTTGTCAATTCCGGCCTGTACGATTCGGTCAGGCCGAATCGTGAAAAGGCTTCTCCCGCCCTTTATGTCATTCGGGGCGGGAAAAGCCTCTGAGTTACGGCCGATGGCCGATCGGATAACGGCCTCGCAGCGAATGCGCCAGCTCGCGGATGGAAGAGTTCGCCGGCATGCGGGCGGAAGGGAAGACGGCACGGCCGCCGCTGCCAAAGGCTGCATCAACGGCGGCTTCGGCGAACAGGCGGGAGGGATCCGGCCACAGGCCGACGACCAGCTCCTCCAAGCTCGCCATCGTGCCGGCCTCCACGAGCGGATAACTGAGCTCGGTGCCCGAGCGGCCGGCAGCAGTATCGTAGAACTGACGAACGAGGCGGCCGCGCTCGGCTCCCGAGCCTCCGGCATTGACGAAGGCTTGTACGATGTAGGAGCGGGCGAGCCTGCGCTGCGCGATGCCGCAGAACTTGAGGCCATCGATGCTGAGATCGTAGTCTCCTGGACAGTAGGCTCCGGCGATTTCACCTTTGTCGACACGGACACCGAAGCCATCCAGCGCGGCTGCGATGAGCTCGTACATCAGCTGGAAATCATCGTTGAACCGCACCGAGGCGCTGCCCTGAAGAGGCAGGATAAGGGAAATATTCACGACTCCGGGGTCGAGAGGCACGGCTGCCCCGCCGGAGTTGCGGACAGCGACGGAAAGACCGAGGCGCTCAAGCTCCTTGGAGGCAAGCGCGGCCTCGGGCAGGCGGCTGTCGCGAGGGCCCATGACGAAGCCCGAAGGGTGGCGCCAAAGATGAAGAACGGGGACGCCGTCGAGACCGGTCTGGCGGCAGAGCAGCTCGTCCAAGGCAAAGGAGTGGAGCACGTCCGGCTCCGCCCAATCTTCCATGCGGTCAAGCAAAAGCAGGCCGGAATAAATTTCTTGTATCATGGCAATGTTTTCCTTCCTTAACAACCGGATCGTATCTATACACTTTAACATATTCGTCCTGTCTTCTTCATGTAGCGCGGTCCGTTATGTCTGGCGGCGAACCTGAAGGCGGCAGCAGCAACTGATCAACCGGGACTAAGCGAGCTGCTCGCAGGAACAGTCCGCCCCGCTGCCGAGCACGGTGAATCAGGCGATGCTCCGGAAGGCGAAGAATATGTTGCCCGGACGAACGGAAAATCGGACAGCCGGCTCTGATCGTGCACGGAACCGAAGATCCGATCGCTCCATTCGCGCACGCCCGGCATCTCCAGCGCACAATCGTCAGTCCGTCCTCTTGACGCTTGAAGGAGCCGGACATGAACTCCATCCGGATGGCTGGCCGTCCGTGCTTGCCGCGATGCTGGACATCACAGCTTCAGCAGGTAGGGCGAGGCATGCGCAGCCATGCAAAAAAAGCTTCTCCCGGGCAGCGCCGGGAAAAGCTTTTTTTGTATTCAGCAGGAGCAGTTCAGCACCGGCTTGCGGGCAGCCTGGGTTTCGTCCAGCCGCCGCACGACGGTCGTATACGGAGCGTTCTGCACGAGCTCAGGCGTCTCCTTCGCTTCGCGGGCGATGCGGATCATCGTGTCGATGAAGGCGTCGAGAGTTTCCTTGCTCTCGGTCTCCGTCGGCTCGATCATGATGCATTCCTCGACGTTGAGCGGGAAGTAGATGGTCGGCGGGTGATAGCCGAAGTCGAGCAGCCGCTTGGCGACGTCGAGCGTGCGCACGCCGTATTCCTTGAGTCCGCGGCCGGACATGACGAACTCATGCTTGCAGACGCCGGGGTACGGAATCTCATAGGCTTCCGCGAGGCGCGCCATCATGTAGTTGGCGTTCAGCACGGCGCATTCCGAGACGCGGCGCAGCCCTTCCGGACCGTAGGTGCGGATATACGTGTACGCGCGGACCAGAATGCCGAAGTTGCCGTAGTACGATTTGACGCGGCCGATGGAAGCGGGACGGTCGAAGTCGAAGAAGTAGCTGCCGTCATCGCGCTTGCCGACGACCGGCTTCGGAAGGAACGGAGTCAAATGGGCCTTTACGCCGACAGGACCGGCTCCGGGACCGCCGCCTCCATGCGGCGTGCTCATGGTTTTGTGCAGGTTGAGATGCACGACGTCGAAGCCCATGTCGCCCGGGCGGGTAATGCCCATGATGGCGTTGGAGTTCGCTCCGTCGTAGTAGAGCAGGCCGCCGGCTTCATGCACGATGGCGGCGATCTCGACGATCTGCTCCTCGAACAGGCCGAGCGTGCTCGGGTTCGTGAGCATGAGGGCGGCTGTATCAGGGCCGACTGCAGCTCGCAGCGCATCGAGATCGACAAGTCCGCGCTCATTGGACTTGATCGTGATCGTATCCAGGCCGGCCGTCGTGGCGCTGGCCGGGTTGGTGCCGTGCGAGGAGTCCGGCACGATGACCTTCGTGCGCATCTCGCCGCGGCTCTCGTGGTAGGCGCGGATCATCATGAGGCCGGTCCATTCGCCGTGGGCTCCGGCAGCCGGCTGCAGCGTGACGGCATCCATGCCGGTAAGCGCGGCGAGATCGTTCTGCAGCACGTACAACAGCTCCAGCGCGCCCTGGATGCTTTCTTCCGGCTGGTAAGGATGGATGCGGGCGAAGCCGTTCAGCCGGGCCGCATCCTCGTTGATTTTCGGATTGTATTTCATCGTGCAGGAACCGAGCGGGTAGAAGCCGTTGTCGACGCCGAAGTTGCGGCGGGACAGCTCGGTATAATGGCGGATGACGTCCACCTCGTACACTTCCGGCAGGGAAGCCGGCTGCTTGCGGAGCAGGGAGGAAGGAATCAGATCCTCGAGCCCTTCCTCATCAGGCACGTCACAGACAGGAAGGGAATAGGCTTTGCGGCCTTCACGGCTCATTTCGAAAATGAGCGCCTTCTCGGGCTTCACATCGATGATTCCGGCGCTCTTCAGTTGTTCATGGCTGCTCATGCGCGCGCCTCCTTCGTCAGGCCGCCAAGCGCGGCGGCGAATGCGTCGATCTCTTCCTTCGTGCGCTTCTCGGTTACGGCGACGAGCATATGGCCCTCAAGCTCCGGGTAAGCGGAGCCGAGATCGAAGCCGCCGAGGAAGCCCTCGGCGAGCAGCCTGCTGTTCAGCTCCTTGGCCGATGCGCCTTCCGGCAGAGAGACCACGAATTCATTGAAGAAAGGAGCGGAGCCGAACGGCAGGCCGATTCCTTCCACCGAACCGAGCGTCTTGGACGCGTAATGCGATTTGCGGATATTGAGCTCGGCGGCTTCGCGGATGCCCTGCTTGCCCATCACGCTGAGATAGATGGAAGCGCACAGGGCGAGCAGCGCCTGGTTCGAGCAGATGTTGGACGTCGCCTTCTCGCGGCGGATATGCTGCTCGCGGGCTTGCAGCGTCAGCACGAAGCCGCGCTTGCCGTCGAGATCCTTGGTCTGGCCGACGATGCGTCCCGGCATGCGGCGCATGAGCGGCTCGGCCACCGAGAAAAATCCGCAGGTCGGTCCGCCGAGGGAGGAAGGGATCCCGAGCGGCTGGGCATCGCCGACGACGATGTCGGCGCCTAGCGCTCCGGGGGATTCCAGCAAGCCGAGCGAGAGCGGGTTGCTGCTCACGACGAGCAGCCCTTTGGCATGGTGGATGATCGGCTCGATCGCCGCCAGATCCTCGATGCAGCCGAAGAAGTTCGGCGACTGCACGAGCACGGCGGCAGTCTCGCCGCCAGCGACGGCGGAGCGGAGCGCTTCCAGGTCGGTGACGCCGTCTTGGAAGCCGACTTCTACGAGCTCAAGCCCGAGGCCGCGGGCGCTCGTGCGCAAAATCTCGCGCGCCTCGGGATGTACGGCGCGCGAGACGACGATGCGCTTGCGGCGGGTGTGGGCGGAGGCAAGCGCCGCCGCCTCGGACAAGGCGGTCGCGCCGTCGTACATGCTGGCGTTGGCGACGGCCATGCCGGTCAGCTCGCAGATGTAGGACTGGAACTCGAAAATCGCCTGCAGCTCGCCTTGGCTGATTTCCGGCTGATATGGAGTATAAGCGGTATAGAATTCCGAGCGGGAGATCATATGGTTGATGACGACGGGAATATGGTGGTCGTAGAGACCGGCGCCAAGGAAGCTCGTCGTCGTTTCGTGATCGGCGTTGCGGCCGGCAAGCTCCTTCAGATGGCGGAGGAGAGCCCATTCGTCGAGCGCGCCCGACATCGGCAGCGTGCCCTTGTAGCGGATGGATTGCGGAATGTCGCGGAACAGGTCTTCCAGGGCGGCCGCGCCGATCGTCTGCAGCATTTCCTGCTGGTCCTGCTCGGTCATGGGGATGTAGCGATGCTGGGTCGTCATGAAGGGTTTGTCACTCCTTGGCAGATGCGGGCGATGCCGCGTTTCGTTTGTAGAAAGGGGCTTTGACGACTGCGGCCTTCAACCGCTTGCCGCGGATGTCGACCTCGACCTCGGTGCCGACCGCGGCATGCTCGGCCTGGATCAGCGCGAGTCCGAGATTGCGCTTCAGCGTCGGCGACTGGGTGCCCGATGTCACCTCGCCGATCAGCTGCTCTCCGGCGTAGACCTGGTAATGGGCTCGCGGGATGCCCCGCTCCAGCAGCTCGATGCCGACCAGCTTGCGGGGCACGCCGGCTTCCTTCTGCGCAGCGAGCGCGTCCCGGCCGATGAAGTCCCCCGCATCCAGCTTCACGAAAAATCCGAGTCCGGCTTCCAGAGGGGATATGTCGGCCGACAGCTCCTGGCCGTACAGCGGCAGCCTCGCCTCGAAGCGCAGCGTATCGCGCGCGCCGAGACCGGCCGCCTCGAGGCCGAGCGGAGCGCCTGCTTCCATGAGGGCGCGCCACAGCTTGGCGGCGTCGGCGGCCGGAGCGTACAGCTCGAAGCCGTCCTCTCCGGTGTAGCCGGTGCGTGAGAGCAGCAGCTCGACGCCGCATACAGCCGCCTTCGGCAGGAACTCGAACGGCTTCAGCCCGCCCCAGGCGGCATCCGTGCAGCGGTCCAGAATCTCTCCTGCAAGCGGACCCTGCAGAGCGATCAGCGCCGTGTCGTCGGAGCGGTCCTCCACCGTGACGTCCCCGATCAGATGCTCCCGCAGCCAATCGAAATCCTTGCCGATGTTGGAGGCGTTGACGACGAGCATGTACTGGTCCTCGCTGATCCGGTAGACGAGCAGATCGTCGACGACGCCTCCGTCCGGATAACACATGAGCGTGTATTGGGCAGAGCCGTCCTTCAGCTTGGACACGTCGTTCGTCGTCACGCGCTGCAGGAAATCGCCGGCGAACTGGCCGGTGACGAGGAACTCGCCCATATGGGACACGTCGAACAGTCCGGCGCGCTGCCGGACAGCCTCATGCTCCTTCAGAATGCCGGTGAACTGAACCGGCAAGTCCCAGCCGCCGAAGTCGATGCAGCGGGCTTCGCCGTATTCCTTGTAGAGGGAATGGAGCGGGGTCGTGCGCAGATTGGCCATGGTAGTCCTCCCTTTGTATGCTGAGTGCTCGAAAGTTAAGCCTGTTCGCTGATCAATCATCTTCCCCTTGCAAGCCTTCAACGCCCGACTGATGGAAAAGCCGTCCTTGGCGCATAATGAAAGGGAGAAAAGCAAAAAGGACAGCGCAGGAAAAACAACGCCGTGCCGGCTGAAAAAAATCAGCCACGCTTAACGTGTCATCCATGCTCTGTCCTTGGTACCTGAGAGTTACCCTGCGCATTCGTCTCCGCAGGTTTCCCCTTGGGTGACGTCGGCGAAGCGGCGGGGCCGCAAGCTTCCGTTCTCTCCAGAGGCGCGTCCCGCAAAGGTCCTTCTGCCTGAGAGATTCCCCTGCCGGGCAGGGTTACTCCTTCGGCGCCGCTTCATGTACCGGCGATCTCTCCCGTTGCGTTCATCCGCATATTCAGTTACAACCAGTTTTACAGATGGGACAACCCTGTGTCAACAGAATTTCAGCCCAAAAGACATGCCGAGTGAGTTATGTTGACACAGCCGCCTGTGATCGTTTACGCTTTGCGCATAGATTGCCAAACCAGGCCATGATGGGAAAGGATGAGCGTCCAGTGAGTGAGATTCGCGCAGGATTGGGCTATACGGAGGAGCATGAGTGGGCGGAAGCGGCAGGAGAGACGATCGTTCGGATCGGCATTACGGACCATGCCCAGCATCAGCTCGGGGACATCGTGTTCGTCGAGCTGCCTCAGGCTGGAGACAGCGTTGAAGCGGGACAGCCTCTTGGGACCATCGAGTCCGTCAAAACGGTGTCCGACCTGTATTCCCCCGTCAGCGGAACGGTCGTCCGAGTCAACGAAGAGCTGGGCGACTCGCCGGAGCTCGTCAACAACGATCCTTTTGCCGGCGGCTGGATGATCGAGATCGACACGGGCGCCGACGCGAAGGCGGCTGTAGCGGCGCTGCTGGACGCGGAAGCTTATGCCAAGCTGACGGACTAGGCTCCCGTACAGCGGAGGAGGGCGCGATTTGCGCTCTCTTCTTGCCGCTTGCGGATGTCCGCGTTCCATGCGCGGCTCGGTAAAGATTGACTAAAGGCATCCGGCCCGTTGACCGGATGCCTTTTTTTGTGGTTTCATTGACTAGACCGATCGTTCTAATTCGAAAGGAGCTCCTATGGCCGACCGCAATCATACCCGGGATCGGATCGTCGAGACGGCATCCCGCTTGTTCCTGCTGCAGGGCTATCATGCCACCGGTTTGAGCCAGATCGTCAAGGAAAGCAAGGCGCCAAAAGGCTCGCTGTATCACTTTTTCCCTGAGGGCAAGGAGCAGCTCGCCATGGAATGCATCTCGCTGTCCAAACGTGCCGTGCTGGATTCGCTGCGGAGCTGCATGGAGAGCGAGCCGTCGGTATCGAAGGCTCTTCAGGCTTTCGTGCGGGGCATTACGGAAAGCGCAGGATCATTTGCCGAATGCATTCCGTTCAGCTTCTGGATGTTCGTGGAGACAAGCGGCATCAGCGACGATCTGAGGCAGGCTTGCCAGACGGTATTCTCCGAATGGCAGGGAAGCCTGGAGGCGGCTCTGCAGCAAGGAGGCCTGGATCCTGAATCGGCCGGCAAATCGGCGATTCTGATCATTTCCATGCTGGAGGGCGCCGTCATTCTCGCGATGACGAACAACGACACCCGGCCGTTCCGGCTCGTGGAGGAATTCATGCCTGTGCTTGTGAATGGAACACATGGAGGGGTCGGAAACTAAACAGAGACAAAGGACGGGGAAACCTGTCCCAGGAGGGAAATCAGAATGGAAAAAACAATGGGAGCAGCCGCTGCTCCTCAAGAAGGAGCTTCCTTCAAGGTCGTTCCGATCATGACCGCTCTGCTGCTTGCCGGATTCATCGGCATGTTCAGCGAAACGGCGCTCAATATCGCGCTGAATGAACTGATGGGCACGTTCAAGGTCGAGCCCGCCACGATCCAGTGGCTTACGACCGGATTTCTGCTTGTGCTGGCCATTCTCGTGCCGATCTCGGGCCTGCTGCTCCAATGGTTCACGACGCGCCAGCTGTTCACCGCATCGCTCGTCTTCTCGATTGCGGGCACGCTGATCGCGGCGAGCGCGCCGAGCTTCGCTTTCCTGTTCATTGCAAGGCTTGTCCAGGCGGTCGGCACCGGCCTGCTCATTCCGCTGATGTTCAACACGGTGCTGGTTATATTCCCGCCGCACAAGCGGGGAGCGGCCATGGGCATGATGGGGCTTGTCATCATGTTCGCGCCGGCGGTCGGACCTGCGATAGCGGGCCTGTTCCTCGAGTATGCCAGCTGGAGGACGATATTCTGGACGGCGCTGCCGCTTCTGGTCGTCGCGCTCCTGTTCGGCCTGATGTTCATGAAAAATGTCTCCGAGCTTGCCCGTCCGCGCATCGACATCTTCTCGATCGTGCTCTCCAGCCTCGGCTTCGGAGGCGTCGTCTACGGCTTCAGCAGCGCTGGAGAAGGCGACCATGGATGGAGCAGCCCGAAAGTCATTATCGGCATCGCCGTCGGCGTCGTCGCCTTGGTCCTGTTCACCGTCCGCCAGCTGCGGATGAAGCAGCCGATGATGAATCTGCGGGCATTCCGCTTCCCGATGTTCACGCTCGGCACGCTGATGATCTTCATCGGAATGATGATCATTCTTTCCACCGTCATTCTGCTGCCTTTGTATTTGCAGGCAGGCATCGGCCTGCTGCCGCTCGCGGCGGGCCTGCTGCTGCTTCCCGGCGGACTGATCAACGGCGTCATGTCTCCGATCATGGGCAGGCTGTTCGACAAATACGGCCCGCGCTGGCTCGTATTGCCGGGCCTGGTGCTGGTGTTCGTCGTGCTTTGGCTGTTGACGGGCATCAATACGGCCACGTCCAAGGGCGAAATCATCCTTCTGCACAGCCTTCTGATGATCGGCATTTCCATGATCATGATGCCGGCCCAGACCAACGGGCTGAACCAGCTGCCGCGGGAGCTCTATCCGGACGGAACGGCGATCATGAACACTCTGCAGCAGGTTGCGGGCGCGATCGGCACGGCGCTCGCCATCAGCATCATGACGGCGGGCAGCAAGGCATATTATGCGGACGGCAAGCATTCGCCCTCCGATCTGTCGACCGTTCCTGCGGCCATGACCCAGGGAGTTCAAAATGCTTTTTTGTTCGTCATGATCTTTGCCGTGCTTGGCTTCGTATGCGCCCTGTTCATCAAGCGGGTGAAAGTCGAAAAGCAGGAGCAAGTGCATCACGCCGGACATTGAGCCGGCCCGACGCTCCCGGCATGCCACTGCACCTCGCGCGAAGACGCGCGGGCGTTATCCTGCGCTCCTTCGAGCGCAGGATTTTTTTCGGCTGGATGGATTGACAGATTTGCAGGAAGAGGATATCTTATTTATTGATCAATAAATTGTACGGAACAGGGAAGGTAAATTAACTCATGACACCGAGAGAGGAACAGGCGGCAGGACGCAAGGAGCAGATTTTGGGCGCTGCAGCCGCGCTGTTTGCCGAGAAAGGGTATTACAAGACAACGACGGCGGATGTGGCTTCCGCGGTCGGCGTTACGCAGCCGTACGTCTTTCATTTTTTCCGGACGAAGGAAGCTCTCTATATGTCCGTCCTGCAGAGTGCGGCACAGCAGATCCGCGTTGCGTTCGAGGCGGTTCAGGCGCCTCCCGGCGAGCTTGAGCAGGCGATGGGCCATGCGTTCCAGGAGCTGCTGGAGGGCGGCTTCCGCAGCGAGGTGCTGCTCTGCATGACGGCCCACTCCATACCGGAGCCGGGCATCCGCCAGTATGTCCAGGAAGAGTTTGCCGCCATCCACGCCAGCTTGAAGGGCCGTTTCGAACGGGCGGGCATGGAGTTTCCTGGCTTCCGCGCGACCCAGTTCATCGGTCTGGGGCTAGCCATCGCCTTGTCCGAGCTGACAGGACTGAAACAGCTGCTCCCTTGGGAGGAGAGCTCGGATTGCTGAAGCTTGGCTGCAGCCTTCGAAGCCGAGTGAGCATGGAAGAAGAGTTCAGCGAGTTGGGCCGGGAATGAGAAATGCCGCTCAAGCAGCGGCCTTTTTTATCCCTCATTATTTATTGACTGATAAATAAAAGGAGAGTGGAAGGAATGGCTAAAGCGATATCGGGAAGGTTCACCGCGGAAATGGATGGTACGTTCGTCGTGTTCGTCATCGGGATGAGGATCAACAAGCTGCTGGCCGTGCACAAGTGGCTGCCGGTGCTTCGCTCAATGGGACCGATGATGAGGGAGCTGTACGCCAATCCCGATACAGGGTTCATGAGCCATGAGATGCATTTGGGCGCGCGCGGCCCGGTGCTGCTGCAGTATTGGAGATCCTATGACCAGCTGGAGCGCTATGCGCGGGGCGGCATTCATCTGGAGGCCTGGAAGAGGTTCAATCGTTCCGTTGGAACGGACGGGTCGGTCGGCATCTTCCATGAAACATATGTGATACAGCCCGGCAGCCACGAAGCGGTCTATGGAAACATGCCGGTCATGGGACTCGCCAAAGCGGGCAGGCATGTCCCGGCAACCGGCCGCAAGGAGACGTCGCGCCGCAGAATGGGCGGGGATTCGGCTCCAGCCGTTCCGACCCCTCCCAACCCACATGCCTGAAGGGGGCAGGGGGAAATTTGTGCGATGAGCGCCGGAATGGGCCTTCCAGCACTTGCCCGGCCGACCGCTATTTTCAAAGATATAGTCATCCCGCATGAGGAAGGATGATGATTGATGAAGAAGGTCGACCCCAGAAGAGGAAGGCTCGACGGCCTGAAAATCTGGAGCCTGTTGCTGGCTCTGCTGATTGCCGCCTTGTACCCGGCAGGCCAGCGGGTGTACGCCGAGGATTCAGCCTGGGCGCCGGGCGCAGCCTATGCGGCCAAGGCGACCGTGACGTACGCAGGAGGGCGCTATGAATGCCTGCAGGGCCATACGTCGATGACGGGCTGGGAACCGCCGAACGTGCCCGCGCTGTGGAAGCCGATCGCCGCTGCCCCAACGCCGACGGCAAACCCGACAGCCTCGCCGACTCCGGTGCCGACCTCGGCTCCATCTCCAACGGCATCGCCGACCCCGGTGCCGACCTCGTCTCCATCTCCGACGGCATCGCCGACACTGAAACCGTCTCCGACGGCATCTCCTTCCGCTACCCCGGCTCCGACCTCTACCGTTCAGCCGACGGCGTCCCCCGGAGCCGGAGCGGCGACCCCGGTCCCGCTGCGCACGATTTCCTGCAGCGCTTCGTCCTGTCTCAGCAGCGCGCTTAAAAATGCGGCCGCCGGAGACCGCATCGAGCTGGCTGCGGGCACGTACACGGGGTCCTTCTCCAGCGCGTCCCAGGGGACGGCGGCCAATCCGATCGTCCTGACGAGCGCCGACGCCTCGAATCCGGCGATCCTGTCCGGCTACTCCGCCGGTTCGGGATATGCGCTGAACATCAAAGGGAGCCGCTGGATCGTCAGCAGCCTTAAATTCACCAATGCGCAGAAAGGCATCATCCTCGATCAGTCCAACGATTCCCTGATTGCGCGCGTGGAAGTGTACAATATCGGCTACGAGGGCGTTCACTTCCGCGACGGCAGCTCGCGCGGCCGCATCGAGGACTCGTGGATCCACGACACCGGAGTGACGGGGGCCGGATACGGCGAAGGCGTCTATGTCGGCTCTGCCGAAGGAGCCGGCTACAACCAGGCCGTCTATGACACCGTCATTTCCGGCGTCCGCTTCGGCCCCAACGTCCGCGCCGAGCATGTCGACATCAAGGAACGCACGCTGCGCACCGTCGTCGAAAACTGCAGCTTCGACGGAACGGGCATCAGCGGCGCCAATTATGCCGACAGCTTCATCGATGTCAAAGGAAACGACGCCGTCATCCGGGGCAACACCGGCTACCGGAACGGAAACGCCGCCTTGCTGGACGCTTTTCAGCTGCACAAGATCGTGGAAGGATGGGGCGTGAACAATCGGTTTTCCGGCAACAAGGTCTTCATGGACGGCCCGGCCGGTTATGTCGTCAATGCCGCCTCCGGCACGCAGGCATATGCATCCAACAACGAGCGCAGTCCTTCCGGCGCTCTGTACGCCGGCGATGTGAGCGCAGGTTGAAATCGCCTATAGTCAAACTAACCGGCTCCAGTCCATTGACTTTTTTGGCGGGACGATGATACATTGGCAAAGTGGTCTTCGGTTCGGGTATGGACCGGAGCAAAAGGATGGGGCTGAACGCCCTTCGAGGAGGATTACGGATGCGAAGCATGGCACTGGCAATGATCAAACCTGACGATGCTCGCACCAAGCGTAATCCGATGCCTCGCTGATGATCCGTTAATCATCAGGCGCACGGTTACGTTCCTGTAATCGTGCGCCTCTATACGTTCCGCGACCGGAATGTCCGCCGCGGCAAGGATTCCTTACCTCCTTGCCCGCGGGCATCCGTCGGCGAAATGCAGGGCGCACCGCTTACAGGCGGAGCGCCTTTTTTAATGGGCATCGGGCACTTTGCATCACGCTGGAGAGAGAAAATGACAGAGCTTGTTCAGGCCGCGCGGGAAAGAGCGCATCGCGGCTCGAGCCTTACGCGGCCGAACCGGCTCAAAGGATTGGGGAGGTGTCCAATGTTTAGTGTAATAGGCAAGCTGGGCTGGTATTTCAAGATGGAGTGGCGGCGCTACTCTCTGGCTGTCGGCTTGTTGATCTTCGTCGGCTTTCTGGAGGTGATTCCTCCGCGTCTGCTCGGTTACACCATTGATGGAATCAGCCAGGGAAGGCTTGCGGATTCTACATTTTACTGGATCGTGGGAGGCTGGCTGGCCATCACGATATCCAGCTATCTCATCACGTACGGCTGGATGTCCCGCCTGTTCGGCGGAGCCAACGTGCTGGAGCGGCTGCTTCGGGGCAAGCTGATGGGCCAGTTCATGAGAATGACCCCGACTTTCTATGAGCGCAACCGGACGGGAGACCTCATGGCCCGCTCGACGAACGATCTGTGGGCGATCTCGATGACGGCCGGCTTCGGCATTCTGACGCTGGTGGATTCCACCGTGTGGATGCTGACGCTGCTCGGCATGATGATATTCCTGATCAGCTGGAAGCTGACGCTGGCAGCCCTGCTGCCGCTGCCGATCATCGCGCTGCTGATGGCCGTCTTCGGCCGCATGATCCATGACCGCTTCCTCAAGGCGCAGGACGCCTTCGGGGAGCTCAATGACGAAGTGCTTGAATCCGTGTCCGGCGTACGCGTCGTCCGCGCCTATGTGCAGGAGGAAGCCGACCGGGACCGGTTCCATGCCAAGACGAACGAAGTGCTCCGCCGCAACATCGCGGTCGCCCGCGTCGACGCGCTGTTCGAGCCGGTGAACAAGATCCTGGTCGGACTGAGCTACATTATCGGCCTGGTTTATGGCGGAGTACTCGTATTCCAGGGCGAAATCACGCTTGGCGATCTTATATCCTTCAATATCTTCCTCGGCATGCTGATCTGGCCGATGTTCGCCATCGGCGAGCTGATCAACGTCATGCAGCGCGGCAGCGCCTCGCTCGACCGCGTGGAGGAAACGCTGCACACGCCTGCGGACGTCGAGGACAAAGGCGAGCTCGTCCAAGTGGAGCAGCCGGGCGAAATCATGTTTGCCGACGTCACGTTCCGTTATCCGTCCTCCAAGGAGGATAACCTCTCGAACGTCAGCTTCCGGCTGCCTCGCGGCGGGACGCTGGGCATCGTCGGGCGCACGGGAAGCGGCAAAACGACGATATTGAAGCAGCTCATTCGGGAATATCCGGCAGGCAGCGGGCACGTTGCCGTTAGCGGAGTTTCCATCGATCGAATACCGCTTGACCGCCTTCTGGGCTGGTTCGGCTATGTGCCGCAGCAGCCGATCCTGTTCTCCCGAACGATCCGCGAGAATATCCTGTTCGGTGCCCATGGGGCGACGGAGGAGGATTTGGAGCGCGCGCTCGTCCGCGCTTCCTTCGCCAAGGATGTGCTGTTCCTTCCCGATGGCCTGGAAACGCTCGTCGGCGAGAAGGGCGTCGCTCTCTCCGGAGGGCAGAAGCAGCGCGTCAGCATTGCGCGGGCGCTCATCGCCGATCCGGAGATTTTGCTGCTTGACGACGCCTTGTCGGCCGTCGATGCGAAGACGGAGGCCGAGATCATCGAGGGCATCCGCACGGAACGGGCTGGCAAAACGACAATCATTACGACGCATAGGCTGTCCGCTGTCCAGCACGCCGATCTTATTCTCGTCATGGAAAACGGCAGGATCGCGGAGGAGGGCACCCATGAGCAGCTGCTGCAGCAAGGCGGCTGGTACCGGGAGCAATACGATCGGCAGCAGCTCGAAGCATTCGTTGAATCTTAATTGCAAAGAAGGTGAAAACAAGTGAATCAACCGAAAACAGGCAAGCGGCTGCTGCAGTACGCTCTCCTATTTAAAAAACAGATCGTGTTAGCCCTTATTCTGCTCACCTTCGCGGTCTGCGCCGAAATGGTCGGTCCGCTGCTCGCGAAGCGGATGATCGACAACAATATCCTCGGCATCGAGAAGCCTTGGATTTCAGTGGAGTCGGCGGCAGACGGGAGCGTCCCCTACAACGGGAACCTGTACGTCCGCTCCGACCGTGCGGACAGCCTGGAGAGCAGCGGCCCGCAGCTGAATATCGTGCAGGAAGGCAGCAAGTTCTACGCGATCCAAGGAACGCTGCCGGAAGGCAAGCGGAAGGTGGAAAACGGCGAGCTCCTGCTGACTTCGGCGGACGGCAGCAAGCAGGCTTATCCCGCCGCCAGCATGTCACGAGACGAAGTCTATGCGTTCTACAAGCCGGAGCTGAACCCGCTCCTCGTGCTTGCCGCCGCATACTTCGGCCTGCTCGTCATCGCAGCCATCTTCACCTACGGCCAAAAGCTGCTTCTGCAGACGACTGCGAACCGAATCGTACAGCGCATGCGCGAGGATGTATTCGCCCATACGCAGCGTCTTCCGGTCCAGTATTTCGACAATCTGCCCGCAGGCAAGGTCGTGTCGCGGATCACGAACGACACGGAATCGATCCGGGAGCTGTTCGTCGCCGTGCTGGCCAACTTCTTCTCGGGCATCGTTTATATGGCGGCTATTCTGGGCGCCCTGTTCATTCTCAGTCCTACCGTAGCCTGGTTCGCCATACCCGTGTTTCCGATCCTCTTCATCTGGATCGTCTTCTATCGCCGCCTGGCCGGCCGCTACAACAGCGTCATCCGCGCGAAGCTCAGCGACATCAACGCCATGATCAACGAATCGATCCAGGGGATGAGCATCATCCGGGTCTTCCGCCGCGAGCGCAGCACGGCGCAGGAGTTCAAGGAAATGAACGATGAGTTCTACTCCTTCCAGATCAAGCTGCTCAAGCTCAATTCGTGGACTTCCCACAACCTTGTGAATGTCGTGCGGAACCTGATCTTCCTGGCCGTCATCTGGATGTTCTGGGGAGGAGATCTCGGAGCGGCCGTAACCGTGGGCATCATGTACGCCTTCATCGATTACATGAACCGCATGTTCCAGCCGATCGTGGGCATCGTGAACCAGCTCACCAACTTGGAGACGGCAAGGATATCGGCCGGACGGGTGTTCGAGCTGATGGATGAACCTGGAACGGAGGTCTCCACCGGCACGATGCCCCGCTATCGCGGAGAAGTCGCTTTCGAGGATGTGACCTTCGCTTACAAAAAGGAAGAGAACGTTCTGCGCAACATTTCCTTTGCCGCCGCGCAAGGACAGACGGTCGCCCTCGTCGGGCATACCGGCTCGGGCAAAAGCTCCATCCTCAACCTGCTGTTCCGGTTCTATGACATCGAGCACGGCCGGATTACGATCGACGGAATGGATGTCCGCGACGTTCCGAAGCAGCAGCTGCGCCAGCATATGGGCATCGTGCTGCAGGATCCGTTCCTCTTCACCGGTACGATCGCATCCAACGTCAGCCTGGGCAACCCGGACATTACGCGGGAGCAGATCGTGCAGGCGCTGCGCGACGTGGGCGCATACGAGATGTTCATGCGTCTGCCGCATGGAATCGACGAGCCCGTCATCGAGAAGGGCAGCACGCTGTCTGCCGGACAGCGCCAGCTGATATCGTTCGCCCGCGCGCTTGCCTACAATCCCGCGATCCTCATTCTGGATGAGGCGACGGCGAGCATCGACACCGAGACCGAAGCGGTGATCCAGAAGGCGCTTGGCGTGCTCAGCCAAGGCCGCACGACGTTTGTCATCGCGCATCGTCTGTCTACCATAAGGGAAGCCGATCAGATCCTCGTGCTGGACCGCGGACGCATCGTCGAACGCGGCAATCACGAGACCCTCATGCAGCAGGGCGGCAAGTACTACGCCATGTATCAGCTGCAGTCGGGTAGTCCGGCTTCGGCGCAGGTATCCTGAGGTCTTTCTCTTATAGAAGGTGTTTCATTTAAAAGGGGCGCTGCCCCTTTTTTTTATTGTTATTTTAACGCTCAGCCTTTGGGGTTTGAAGCCAGCAAGCACAGGCTGGAGCTTTTGCTGCAGGCCTTGGAATATGAGACGGGGGAGCCAACATGGATTTCAAGAACCTTGATTTCGAATCGTGATTTGGAATGGATGGACGGGAAGCAGGGCATGATTTAAAAGGTTTTTCATCTTTTTTTGAAAAAGGGGTTGCGCAATCGTAGGTGTCCATGGTATATTCTAATTCCGGCCGAGAGATACACGGCACGGACGCGAAAGACGGACAAGCAGTACCGGCGATCGCAACTGAATTTGTTCTTTGAAAACTGAACAACGAGTGAAGCAAGTCAACGTTATAAATGAGCAAGTCAAACACCTTTATGGAGAGTTTGATCCTGGCTCAGGACGAACGCTGGCGGCGTGCCTAATACATGCAAGTCGAGCGGATCTTGTCCTTCGGGACAAGGTTAGCGGCGGACGGGTGAGTAACACGTAGGCAACCTGCCCTCAAGACTGGGATAACCTCCGGAAACGGATGCTAATACCGGATATGCGGTTTCTCCTCCTGGAGAGATCGGGAAAGACGGAGCAATCTGTCGCTTGGGGATGGGCCTGCGGCGCATTAGCTAGTTGGTGAGGTAACGGCTCACCAAGGCGACGATGCGTAGCCGACCTGAGAGGGTGATCGGCCACACTGGGACTGAGACACGGCCCAGACTCCTACGGGAGGCAGCAGTAGGGAATCTTCCGCAATGGACGCAAGTCTGACGGAGCAACGCCGCGTGAGTGAGGAAGGCCTTCGGGTCGTAAAGCTCTGTTGCCAGGGAAGAACGGGTGGAAGAGTAACTGCTTCCGCCATGACGGTACCTGAGAAGAAAGCCCCGGCTAACTACGTGCCAGCAGCCGCGGTAATACGTAGGGGGCAAGCGTTGTCCGGAATTATTGGGCGTAAAGCGCGCGCAGGCGGCTTTGTAAGTCCGGTGTTTAATCTTGGGGCTCAACCCCAAGTCGCACGGGAAACTGCAAGGCTTGAGTGCAGAAGAGGAAAGTGGAATTCCACGTGTAGCGGTGAAATGCGTAGAGATGTGGAGGAACACCAGTGGCGAAGGCGACTTTCTGGGCTGTAACTGACGCTGAGGCGCGAAAGCGTGGGGAGCAAACAGGATTAGATACCCTGGTAGTCCACGCCGTAAACGATGAATGCTAGGTGTTAGGGGTTTCGATACCCTTGGTGCCGAAGTTAACACAATAAGCATTCCGCCTGGGGAGTACGCTCGCAAGAGTGAAACTCAAAGGAATTGACGGGGACCCGCACAAGCAGTGGAGTATGTGGTTTAATTCGAAGCAACGCGAAGAACCTTACCAGGTCTTGACATCCCCCTGAATCTGCTAGAGATAGCAGCGGCCTTCGGGACAGGGGAGACAGGTGGTGCATGGTTGTCGTCAGCTCGTGTCGTGAGATGTTGGGTTAAGTCCCGCAACGAGCGCAACCCTTGATTTTAGTTGCCAGCACCTCGGGTGGGCACTCTAGAATGACTGCCGGTGACAAACCGGAGGAAGGCGGGGATGACGTCAAATCATCATGCCCCTTATGACCTGGGCTACACACGTACTACAATGGCCGGTACAACGGGCCGCGAAGCCGCGAGGCGGAGCCAATCCTAAAAAGCCGGTCTCAGTTCGGATTGCAGGCTGCAACTCGCCTGCATGAAGTCGGAATTGCTAGTAATCGCGGATCAGCATGCCGCGGTGAATACGTTCCCGGGTCTTGTACACACCGCCCGTCACACCACGAGAGTTTACAACACCCGAAGTCGGTGGGGTAACCCGCAAGGGAGCCAGCCGCCGAAGGTGGGGTAGATGATTGGGGTGAAGTCGTAACAAGGTAGCCGTATCGGAAGGTGCGGCTGGATCACCTCCTTTCTATGGAGAATCGCTTCCTGCAACGGAAGCATTCAAAACCGGAGTGTCGCCAGACACTCCAC
>NZ_CP022655.2:1370000-1550000 GCF_002243345.2 Paenibacillus sp. RUD330 | reverse complement strand
TTTTCATACTGGACTTCGAATTGAACGGAATAGACACCTTTCTCCAAACCCGTATCCAGTTCCCCCCACTGGATGTGATGCATTTCTCCGCTATAGACGGTACTGGAAAGCGCAGGCTTAAGCACCGTTCTTGTCTCCATTATGCCGCCTTCTTTTCCTACAGCCCGTATATAAGCCGTTACGTAACGTACTGGCGCCGGGGAAACATAACCGTAGACGATCCATTTCTCTCCCGCATAGAAATCCTTTGGATTCCCGCTGATTACATGGCCGGCATCGGCATGGATACGCCGCCATTCCGATGTATGTTCAATATCGCCGGCCAAAGTGAGCGGCAAAACTTGAATCTGTTTGGTTATCTCGCTATGAAGTTTGCCGTCGCTCACCACAAGCCGAACGTGGTACATCCCTGGCTCCGCCGAAATAATCGTCGCAGCACTGTTCACAATGGTACGCTGCCCGGATGGGCTGGCAATCTCCCACGTTTCCGTAAGCGGATCCCCATCAGGATCAGAGGAACGGTCCAGCAGTGTCAATGAGTCCCCTTCATAAACAGGTTTAGGCGACCAGTCAAATTCGGCGATAGGCGGCCGATTCGGCTTGATCCAGAAATAACCGGGATCACTCCATGCGCTCCAGTCAAACCCGTCGAAAACGCGGACCTGTATATACATATAGACACCCTCGGGCAAATCGGAGTTCGGTCTCCAGCTATTGGCCGTGCCCGGCAGGATGGAGGAATCGAGGAGTTTCTCCCCGCCATACCGGTAAACGATAAGTTGGAAACGTGTTTGGACATCCTGATCAGAGTCGGAATAAACAAATCGGAATAAAGGTTTCCGTTCCATCATCTCAGTTGGCTTGAGCTGATCTTTGCTCGCCGGATCGGCAAGCATGGCTGACGGGAGCCGGTTAAGAATGGTTACCTGTTTTTCCATCTGGGCTTCAGAGCCGCTTGAATCCTGAACCAATTGACGAATGCGGAACAACCCGAGACTGCTGAACGTTTTTTGCCAACTCGTACGGGAACTGCTGGCTATCGTCTCCCCGCCGTTGGTCGTTGCATTTCGCAAATACCAAGTATGAGGGAGATTCTCCCGACTTCCGTCCTCCCTGTCATAGGCAATGGAGTCAAACGTGATTGAAACGCCGCGGAAAGTGCTCATGTGCGTTTGATTGAATCCAGGAACCGGAGGAGTATTGTTGACAGGTATCGTGCCTATGTTAAGCGTTTGAATGGAATACACCGACCAAGCCCCGTACTCATCTTTGACGGCCATCCCGACTTCATAGATTCCTCTTTCCTGCGGCGTGACGAGTTTCTGATAGACGGTTTCCCCGGATGGTGCCACATAATAGAACTTCTTCTCCAAGATCCCCTTTGTCGTCCGGTAATCGATGCCCGTGTTTTCTGTGGAATAGTTGGTTGAATTAACGTATCGGTCCGGATCGTAGCTGCTATCCGTCCAGATGACTTTCCCGTCAGCTGCGGATGCAACCGCAAACTGCGACACAGGCCTACGGTGAACCGTCACTTTCTTGACGAACGGATTTGAATCTTTACGGTATTCTCCGAACCGGTTGTCCGGATAGCGGTAATCCGGTTGCGGGTCGTCCTTGGCCTGGAGCTTGACGAGGTAATCCCCCACCTTATCAAAGGTCAGCTGCTCGGATTCAAGCATGCGGCCATTGAGCGTCGACAAGCCCTGATTATTCAGGAATCTTGGCGTATGTCCGAAGCTCCATAGGTAGGAGCCGGCTTTGGGATCCCCTTCCGGGTCGAAGAACTGAATGTTTTCATACTGCACATCAGCCCGCGCCATGCCTTCATCCCAAATGGCATAATCCTCAGACCATTCCACTTTGTTTTCGACGGCCTTGTAAGTCAGAGCACTGAACCGGACATAAGCTTTGTTGGCGTAGTATCCGAATTTACCTTCCGTGAATTGGCTGTCTGTGGCGCTTAAAATGGGAATGTTGTTCAGGAATGCTTCGATTCTATTGCCTATTGTTTTGACCTTCAATCCATAGCTGACATCCGACTGGAACGGGTAGCTGCCGCTCTGCAGGACGGACCTGGATCCATTCACATACTTGACCAGGTCGAACGAATGGCCGTCCGTCTCCACCGCGTACCGATTCCGTGGATCCTGCATGCGGAAGCTGAATCCCATGCTCTCCTGGTCGATGTCCACATCCGTCATTCGAAGGCTGAATTTCATCTCCGCATCGTTCAGCGAAACGTCGGACACCATCTGTCCGTTCGTGAACGTCTGACGTGCAAGCGCACCTGCCGCAGGATCGCCTACGGCCATATAGACGTAAGGAGTCTTCAACGGATAGGCAGGTTCCAGAACTTCAAACAGAACCCCGCTGCCTGTGTACTCTCGGAAAAACGCGCATCCAAAAGCATTGCAGTCGCCGCCTGTATGGGCATTATCGGCGGTAAGGGTCGAGTTGCTTCCCGTCCTGTTTCCGTTCCAATCTACGAAGGTGCTCGTTCCTCCGGGAAGTTGTTCCTTGATCGTTCCATCCCGCATGCTCAGGCGCAGCACGCTGGATTCAATGCTTGTCGATCCCCCGTTTTGAAAAAGAGGGACATATAAATCATCCGCCGATGGCGACATCGTCATCGGATGATAATTCAAGGTCGTCATTCCCCGGTAAAACCCGACCTGATTGCTGTTTAGTCCGGCTTCTCGATTGGGTTCATTCAGGTACTTCTTCCAGATTAGATTCATGTTTGGATCGTATTTGTTAACCGTTAAGTCCAGGTAAGAGTGAATCGGATTCCATGTCTGTCCTGAAGTAATTTTGGTGCCGTGGCCCTCGTAGGTGTATGTGTTCCCGTAGGGGTCCGTATACCATTCATCCGCAATGTGATAATCAAAGCCGGTCCAATATGTTCCCGGCCTTAACGGTACGGATCTGATCGTTCCAAGGCGCTTCGGCGATAAATCAGGACCAAGCTTGACGAAATAACCTGCATCTCCGCCTTCAGGCAGCGTGTAGTTGGAGGAATGATCATTGTAGAAGCTGCTCAAAACGATGGTTCCGTCATTTCCGGAACGGGATATTTTCCATTCATCAAAGGCTCCCCCTGCCTTGCCCCTATCTGCTGCGGTTCCGTCGAAACTGGAGGAAAAGCTTCTTTCCTTCAAGAGTTGTCCTGTTGCTGCATTGTAGGCAGCAACCCTAACTTCTCCCTGAGCGGTCTGGATTAGATACAGGTAGGTTCCCGATACCGTAAACCATTTCCGATAGGCATTGTCGATGGTGATCATGTACTCATACGGGGTGCCATTCGTCCATTTCCGTTTAGGCGAATAGGGATTGCTGTAATCCCACACGACTGGCGATAATTTCTTTGGATTCAAGCCGTAGATCGTGTAGCTCGAGCCTTTGTATCCGGAAAAGATCGTGAGTTTCTTCGTTGAAGAGACTTGAGGCAGGAAGTGATTGTACAAGACGTTGCCGTCACTTCTAACCTGCATCAGTTCATTGTCTTTATCCAGAATGATGTCGTTAAACTTGTTTTTGTTCGTGAATGCGCGCCAGGGCGAAAGGGAGTTGGGTCCGAATCCATTGTCGGCTTGTGTTCCCATCGTCCAAAATACAGCATCATTTCCTGTTGCGCTGTTCATTTCATAGCGGTTCATATTGTTCGCCGCCCCGCCGAAATTGCGGCCTTCGCCACCGGCCAGACTGCCGCCGTCAACACTCCACAGCTTGAGCTTGTCGTATACCTGCTCCAATGTGTTCGGGACGTAAACCGGCCATTCCATCATTTTCTCCGGGCGGATGGTTGTGCTGGCGTCCAGATCCGGCTGCGGGTTTTTGCCTTTGAGGTCGAAGGATACCTCTGGTGCATTGTTCACGATATTCAGCGCAAGCGTGGACTGGGTTTGATTGTCTGTATTGCCTGTCTGGCCGTAGTCCTCGGTTACTTCTGTCCAAAACAAGTACTTGCCTACTTTGCCGCCGGTAAAGGTGACTTGCTTCAACGTCCCCGTTAGCGTCTGCCAAGGATCATCTGCAAAGCCATTGTTGAGCGCGTCGTATTTGTACTTATATTTGGCTGTCACAATCTCGTCCCCATCAGGGCTGTATGATTTATTTAAGATGATGTTGGGTTCATTTCGAATTCCGAGTGCCGGCACATCGAGCTTGGCCACCGGCGGCAAATCTGGCTTCACCTTAATATCACATACAGCCGGGGAATCGGATCTCCGCCCTCTTGTATCGTAGACTGTCAGTTGAACCTGCACGATGATATCCTGACCGGTCCCATTCGCATATCTGGTCGACTTGTTCTGCCATTCATCACGGGAATGATCGACCGGTGTCCCATCGGGACTATAACTGCTGCTTGAGTCGAACTGGTTGGCAGGTATGTAGTGGTTTTCAATTACGGCGGCCGGACATTTAATGATAGGGATCGGGCTGCGGGAAAGGACATTAATAAACGTGCTGGCCTCTGCTGTCGCTCCCCATTGGTCACGTCCGGTTCCATAGACGGTATGAGTGCCTTTTTCCATCGTCACTTCATACATGCCATGTTCATTTGTCGGGTATTTTCCTTTTAAGCTTTTGATCCATGGCGTGCCTCGGGTGTAATCAAAACCGTCAAAGATGAATTCATCCCCATCCGGATCATATGGGGTAGGGACCGATGGATCCTGAATGACGACGAGATCAAGAATATCGCCTTCCATTGCTTGCCGAATTGGCTTTGTCGGCTCGCCGCGCTTAACCCATGCGATTTGGAATGTCGGCGGATGGTTGTCCTTTGGCCCCTTAATCTCAAGAGGTTTTGGCCCTATCCAGTCGGTCGCTCCGCAATCGGTAGATACTTTCATGTAGACCTGATGATTGCCTTGCCCGATTGCTCTTGGATAATCGGACCGTGCATAGGTCGTATCGGAATAACTTCTGAGCCATTCGGTGACGCTTTCGTTGCTGCCGCGAACGAATTTGTACATGTGACCGGTATAAGCGCAGCTCCCCAGCTGCAGATCCTTCGGGTGGACGGTGAAGCTATCCCCGTAGTCTATGGAAGGAGGCAAGACGTCAAAATCAGCCTTAATTTCTTTGTTTGGAGTTGGCGTCGGTATTGGAGCTGCGCCTGGCGTAAAGGTGCGTTGAAGCGAGTTGTTGTTCTCGTTGGACTCATCGATAACGTTGCCGCTATCCACCGTGAGCTTGAAGGTTTTGGATGCGCTAGTCGTGAATGTGCTGCTGAACGTAAAGCTGGCCGATTCACCGCTTTTTATAGAAAGTTTGGTATCGAGCTTGAGGATGGCTCCTTTTTCGTCCGTCACTTTTACGTTGAAGACTTTATTGATATCTAAGCCCTCGTTGTGATAAGTGGCCATGAAGGTCGCTGATTTTCCGACCTCGATGGTAGCTGGGCCGGTGATGTCGTCAGCAATCAAGTCTAGTTTAGGTGGGGTTCCTATCCTTTCATATGTAACAGTTACCTCATATTCCAAAAGATATGTTACACCAGACCAAACTGTATTTGAATCAAGCAAATAATCTCTACCTTGAACGTTTCCGTTAAGTGAATTATCAACGCGGTAATCAATTCCTTCAAAATTATAATTTGCATTCAGTTGTTTGTGTACTTTCAGATAACCATAACCGTCATCGCCCTTTCCTTTATAATCTATAACTAGACCTCTTGTGCTCGGGGTAGCTTGAGTAATATTAATTGATTTCGGATCAATTTTAGAAATTGACACTTCCTCTCGCGAAGCTGTAAACATTGAATCAGGCGGGGGTATTTTATCTGACCATGATGCAGCGCTCCCATCAGAAAATCTTAATTCCAAGGGGATGCTCTTTCCGCTATTATCTGCGCTTGGAATTACACCTGGATATTGAGAAATCCCGTCAGTAATGGTTTCCGATGGCGCGCTCCATATGAAGTCTCCTGTAGAGCTTTTGCCAGTCCTCCAATTCCTACCACTCGAATCTCTCCATATAGAAAAATACATAGTCGATATCCCTTCAGAATCAATGTTTATTGGGTCACCATTGATTTGTGGTATTTCAATCTTCTTTGTGGCTTTATTGTACGAACCAAGTTGCCCTTTTTCTAAGCCATTTTTTTTGATTGAATATAATTTCACGTCGAAGTTTTGATACTGGGGAATATTAATATTAAAGTCATTGATTATCTCGCTTGAATTATATTTTTGGTATCCAGGATTATTAGTTGAATTTAATGTACTGGTAAAAGTATCGGAAGATGCAGCTGAGACTGGTTGAGAAAACATGGAAATATCAGACGTAATAAATGAAAGAAGTAAAATGATTACGAAAAAGTTCTTCAATTGTTACCACCACCGAAGATTCGTCCTTCTTTTTCAAAAAAAATCTTGTTTTGCTTATTGGACCAATCAAAGTACAAGAAAGGCCAATTACCATTTTTAATATTGGTAAAGTTCTTTTTATCAACGGTAACGAGATGCCATATTTCGGTTTTGCTGTTTTTTTGTATTTTCAAGGTTTCAAGCTTATTTAATTTTGATTCTGAATTTAGTGGGTAAATGGCTGCGAAATTCATATAAGGGTTACTTATCATCTCTCTGAGGTAACGTTCAGTATTTTGTAATGTTTTTGTAGCCGCCATGACTACATTGAAAGCTAATAGATAATCGCTGCTCCAACTATTACCATCCGCTCGGATAAGGCTCGGCACTAGATTTCTGTAAGGACTATTTTTGTCTGCTAAATCTATTACGAGCATTTGCTTAAATGTACCTTTAGCATAAGGGGAGATATCTTCTGTAAATGGAAATGGTCTAATTACTCCTCCCCACATCGTTTCAACATTTGTTCCTCGAAAGGCAACCTCCGCAAAGGAAGCAGCTCTTTTGTCCGCAGTCAGACTCCCGCCACTAAGAACCGTAAGCACCCGATCGACAATAACCATTGCCTGAGCGCGAGTAGAATTTTCTTTCAGACCCAACTCGCCGCCGGTTAAGCCGGACAGGATGCCGCGCTTCGTGGCTTCATAGACCAGCTGTGAGTCGCTAGTCTTTGTATTTCGCAATGTTTGATCAACGGCTCTCACTGTAATACGCGCCATTTCCTGGCGGTTGATCGGCTGAGCCCAATTTCCATTAAAATCGGATGTATTGTGTATGCCAGCTTCTACAGCCGCACTTATATACGGAGTGTACCAGGGCTTGCCGGGTAGATTTGCGGGGATATCCAACTGAAGGGATAAATCAACAAGCTTTAGGAATTCAGCCCGGCTGATCTCTTTATTGGGTTTGAACGTGCCGTCTTCGAATCCATTGACCAGCTCTTTCATGATGAGTTTTTGAATCGAGCTGTAATACCAATCGCTGGATTTCACATCCTTGAAAGAAGTGCTGGCGGCCGTAGCGGGTGCTGCTTGCATGGATGCTGAAACGGAAGAAAAGAGAAGCGCAGCAGCTGTTAGACCGGTGGTCAGTTTGGAAAGTTTCATTTCAATCCGCTCCTTAATATTGGGTATAAATCTGACTAATTTCTGACCCGTGAGTGGTCTTAAATGATTTGATCGGACGATGGAGAGGAACGTACTCTCATTCATAAAACCGATGCAAGACTTTGTCCATCCTTCCTCGATGACTGAAATAGGCAGAGCCTTCCGCCGCCTTCCAGCAATAGTAGAGATAACAATATGGGCAACGCAGTTCCGCTTTAGGGAACTGTCTCGAACTTCCTGTTCGAATTAAGCCACGCTAGGAAACGTTTTTGGTTGTCGTCCACGAAGAGTGACATTATATAGTGCGGAATTTTGTTATCGTTGCTCCCGAGCCTGCTCCGCAATAACCATCGATCTGGTCGAGTTGATCGATTCGTACATGATCAAGCCGGAACCGGCGAGCATAATCATAGCCGACAAAGTAATAAAAACTAACCGAACCAAGCTGCATTCCTCCAAGCATCTCTTTTTGCCTTATATCGGGAATTTTAATGATTCCTTCCATATCCAGAACAAAAAACACCCGTCCCAGCATCAGCTGCGGACGGGTGCTTCCCGATTCCGAATCATTCATTTCTTCCTATTATATCCATGCGGGATCAATAATCAACAACAAATTTATCTCGGAAGCTTGTATCTCAGCTCAAGCGCATCGGATTCCCTGGGGTCGGCCATGACAGCTACTTCCCGAACATACCCTCGTTGAACGAGCTTCTGCAGGATGAGCGTAAGGTCCACATGAAGCCCGTTCATGGCAGGGTGGCTCGCTAGCTCCATGATGCTCCAAGGCTCCTCTCTCGTCTCCAGAATATGAAAGATCAGCGAGGAGCAGGATCGCATTTTGCTCATAAGCGAAAACTCGCAGGCGAGAAGCACGAGCTGAATGCGCTGTTCAAGCGTCTCCGGACTCGTCGTAAGCTCCTCATACAGCTTATAAATGCCCGGATGGAACCTTCTCATCTGCCGCCAAACGGAAGGCTCCGGATGAAGTCCGGCTTCGATCAGCTCCATATGGGCATAATGATTCAATGTTTTGATGATATCGTTATGAGCATCGAATTGAAACCCGTCCGAGAGGTTTTGCTTGGCTTGAAGGCATGATTTCAAGAAAGCCTCATACTCCACAAGCAACTTCCGCTTCATGAGCTCATCCGGGAATTGGCTGATGCGCGCCTTGATCTGTTCGAGGAAGCTTTCCTTGTCGAAGACAACGTCTCCTCGCAGCAGCCATTCGATGATCTTGCTGTCGCTCCCGTTGGAAACCCATTGCTCCAAGCCCACGCAGGTTGTCCGGCGGATCATGACACGCTGCCCTTCCATGCGCAAATGTTCGATCGCTGGCCGGCTGCACGCCGAGCTCGTGATGACGAGCAGCAGCAGGTCCAAACCGTCGATCTGCGGATGAAACGGATAGGGATGAGAGACAGACACAAGCCCGATCACTCCTTCTTCAAACTGGAGCATACTCGAAACGTGTTTTTTCATAAGTTCCAAACGGTTATCCCCCATATAGCTTCCACCAGAAGTTTCCGCTATAATATTAGTCTGTAGGTTATGATTCGACAAAAACAGGCGGTTTCCTGCCTTGCTTACAAGAAATCGGGCCGCTATGCCCGAGCCAATGAAAGGGAATGAATTCGAGTGCTACTTAAATCCAGCAAGATCAACGAGTTCCGTCTGTGGGGGCTTGTCCTCATCCTTGTCGGCATGGGGGTTATGATTCTTGGTACGGCGGGCATCGTTTTCTGGGGCCAGACCGGCAAAGTGGTTGCCGCCGTGTTCATGGTTATCGGCATGATCGCCCTGCTCGTCAGCGTCGGCATCTATTTCTGGGCAGGCATGCTCTCGACCAGCGCGGTCATGCTCATCTGTCCGGAATGCGGACGCCAGACCAAGATTCTTGGACGCACCGACCGCTGCATGTACTGCAAGACGATCCTCACACTGGACAAAGATATGGCGACGCACGGTCTGGGCAGCGAAGAGGAGCTTCCTGCAGCTGCAGGCAAGACCGATACAGGACCGTCAGCAGCCGCTCCGCCATCCTCTCAGGCCTGAAATTCCATAAAAGCCCTCGGCGCCGCGACTTCACCTGGAAGTCATGGCGCCGAAGGCTTTTTTTGATCGTGATCAAGCGTCCTTGAATCAAGAGGGATTGCTGAGGCCGTTGTGGATGACAGACCAGACATCATCCGCCTGGAAGGATCGGCTCCATGTGGCAACGCCTGCCAAACCGTATTTGTGGACCAAGGCGATGCGCGCCTCAAGGGAAACCTTGTCTTCGATCCATATCCGGTTCAGGCCTCCCTCTACCGGATACTGAACGTAATTCTGGCCCGTGGACGGATCAAATTCCGGCTTCAGCTTGTTCGTCGCGATCAGCTCTCTGATCTTGTTCATTCCGACAGCCTTGGACGATACTTTCACCGATCCGTCCGAAGCGGTCTTCTCCGTCCAGATCCGCGTGTATAGAGGCATGCTCAAAATCAGCTTGGAGCCTGGAATCTGATCATCTTCCAGCAGCCTCAAAATCGAATTTTCCACCCATGGCAGCGATGCGACCGAACCCGACTCGGGACTGGATGCCCAATGCTCGTCATAGGCCATGAGCATCATGTAGTCGACGCTTTTGATCAATTCGGCCCGATCCAGGAACAAGGACCACATCTCGCTGTTGGACTTCGGCGTCACATCGATGGAAACGACAAGACCCTGCTCATGCAGCATCGGCGTCAGCTCGCGCACGAATTGAACGAGCGCCCCCTTATCGGAAGTCCGTACATTTTCGAAATCGATGTTGATGCCTTGAAGCTGGTACATTTTGGCATAGGCCAAAAGCTGCTGGATCATGGAAAAACGGGTCTCGACGTTGGCCAAGGCTTGAGTCGTCCGTTCCGGATCAAAGCCGTTGCTGAACAGTGCCCACACCTGGATGCCCTTGCTTCTCGCCCATTTGGTATAGTTGGCATCCGCCTTGCTGCGGATTTGTCCGGCCCCGTCCATCAATTCGAACCAGGTGGGGCTGACGACGTTGACCCCTTCCATGGCAGGGAACTTGGCCGGATCGGGAGCCACGTTGTACACCGCTTCCCAAGTCAGATTGATCTTCTTACCGGTCGATTTCCACGCCAGTTCAGGCTGCTGCTCGACAGGCTCTTGGGTCGTCTGCTTGTCCGACAGCTGAAGCTCCGATTTGCGGGCATAACCGCTATATCCGCTTGGCCCTTGAACGGAGTACCAGTCTCCTTCTTCCTTCCAGACCGTGAGCTTGCCCTCCAATGGAACTTTTTCAATAAAAGGGCTATGGATGCTCGGCTCGTTGCGGACAGCCATCTCCTTTTGGCCAGGAACCGCATACTGGATGCTGTCGCCTCCCTTGGCTAGCGTCACGGCTCCAGTCGTCGGCGATAGTTGCGCTTGGACGCCGTAAAGCGTCTTCAGCGGAGTCAAAGGCACATAGACAACTCCCTTTCGGGTTTCCGGAGCGACAGCCAGCTTGAACGGCTTGCTGCCGAGCTTGGCGGTGAGAGTGTCCGTTTTCATCCTCAGCACTTGACTGCCATTGGTTAAAATGATGGATTGCGAATCGGCTTCATAGCGGATCGGAATCTCGCTCCCGAGCATGGAAGTGACGGCTTCGACCGGAAGCTTGATCTCTTCGCCTTCCAGCAGAGCTCCCGCTTCCATGAAGTGGCCTTTATAGAACAGCGGATGCTCTACCGAGAACACCGGCGTCTCCTGCACGTTGCTTGGCATAAGCAGCCGATATCCTGCCCATGCTCCTGCGATGATACCGATACATACACAAAATCCCAGCAAGCGGCGAAATCCTCTTCCCTTGCGCCTGCCCGCAGAGGTCATGCCCCTTCTCATTACCCACACTCCTTGCGTATACAAAGATTAGACGAGTCCGGAACGCAAAAAGTTGACCGATCCTTCTCTATGAGTCTATTAAGAGAGGGCTATGTTCATGCAAATAAAAAAACCGTTTGGAAGCATCGCTTCCAAACGGTTTCAATTCACGGTCGTTTTCGCGCATTGCGTGCATACTCCGTAAATTTCCATTCGATGTCCTTCGACACGGAATCCGGTCTCTCTGGAAGCGGCTTGCTCCACCTCCATGAGAGGGGGATACTCAAAATCGACGATATCTCCGCATACTTTGCATATGGCGTGATAGTGGTCGGACAAGTCGGCATCAAACCGGCTGGAGTCATCCCCATAGGTCAGCTCCCTGACCAAGCCTGCCTCGACGAACAAACGCAGGTTGTTGTAGATCGTAGCGACGCTCATGCTCGGGAAGTCGGGTGACAAAGCTTTATAGATCTCGTCCGCAGTCGGATGAGTCATGGAATTCATCAGAAACCCAAGTATCGCGTGACGCTGCGGGGTCATGCGGACGCCGCTTGCCTTCAGCTGCTCCAGAGCTTGCTCAACGCTGGCTCCCATTCCCGATCACGTCCTTCGTAATTTATAGTTGTATTTACTTTGTAGTAGTTCTATTGTAAGCCTGAATTTTACGTTTTGTCAATGAACAGGCTTCCATCCAACTTTTCTCTTTCGCATGGCCCATGCGGCTTCATCCGGGACCGGGATAAGAGGTAATCCGTATGTCGCTGTTGGCATCGACCCGGATCCGGTACGTACCGAGTCCGATTTGGCCTTTGACCGTCTTTTTCTCGATTTGGAGAGGAAGCTCGGAGCGGATCGTCCCGAAGGTTACCGATCCATCAACCGTATAAGAGCCATCCGCCGGCAACGATAAGAGGATTTCGCCAATGGAGCTGTTGATGTCCCATGTGCCCCCGACGACGGAGCTAGCCAGGCTGATTTCTCCATTCAGCGTATCCGCCTGCACGCTTCCGCTGACTTCACGGACATGGATGAATCCGTTTTTCGTTTCGAGGAGCGCTTCGCCCCGGACATCGTTGATATCCAGATTGCCATTGGCCGTGGAAGCGGTCAGCTTGCCATGAATCGACGAGGCTGTGATCGCTCCTTCCTTGGCCGACAGCGCCGCATCTCCGGTAATTCTCCGAGCTTTAACCTCGCCGTTGCTAGTGCCCGCTTCCAGCGGCCCGGTCAAATCCATCGCTTCGATGGAACCGCTGCGATTGCGTACGACAAACCCTCCAGTTGCGCGGATGCCGCTTAGCTTGACGGAGCCGTTGCCCGCATTGAGCAGGAATTTGACCGTTTGCTCAGGGGGAACTGCGGGAGGAGGAGAGGGACTCGCAGCGTCCCCCTCTGGAGAAGGAGACGGCTCCGTACCAGCGGGAGCATTCTCTCCTGGCAGGTCCGTTGCAGCCGGAAGAGGATCGGGAGAAGGAGATGCTCCCGGAACGGACAGCAGTGTCTCCAGATCGGCTGGAATCGTGATCCGGAGGTTGAAACGCGGCATGCGCGCCCCGTTGGCGCCGTAAGGCATCCCCTTCGTCTCGATGTGAAGCTTTCCTTCCGCAGAAAGGGATACGGCTGATTTTTGCTCCACCAGATCCGCCTCCTGCTTGTTGTCGGAATCGACCCAGAGCGTCGCTTCGACGGTTACTTCCCGGCTGTCCGGATCTGTCGAAGGCACGACCGAAACGTCTCCATTGGGGTTGTCGACCAAGATATCGTTCAGCGGTTCCGCAATTACGGCGGATACCGGCTTCATGCTGTAGCTATAGCCCTTCTCCTCCGAAAGGTTCTCCATCCTCGTGCCCGTCCCGTATTGATCCAGCCATCGGAATGGAAGCCCGCCGTATTGGGTGATCGAGTAGGCTGAACCCGCAAGCAGCAGCGCTGCAAGAAGGGAGCCCGCGCCTGCCGCCAGCCGGCGGCCAGGCTTTTTCCTCTCCAGCAGCTGGTAGACCAGCATTTCGATTCCGGCCAGGACGAACAAGAGAGGCCACCAGTCGGCCAACAGCCCGATGTCATTGCGTCCCGCAACCTGATCCCACAGCAGCAAAACTCCGCATGCGGCCAGCAAAGCGGCGCTGCTGAGCCTGCCGAAGCGGAAAAAGCCCGGCTTGATTCGAAAAGCCATCCATGCGGCGATGATCAGGAGAATGACTCCGGATGCCATATCCCCAAGCCAGTCCAGTCTTGGCTGGACCGCTCTTGTCGGACGGATAAGGAAGAACAGAATGATTCCGCCGGCGACAAGAATCAGGCTATGAGTCGGCGCGAAGCCGGCGGACTCCGGTCGAAGGCCCGCTTCGTCTTCAGACAGGCGTGTGCGGCTGGCAATCTGCAGGGCATCGAACACGCTGACGAAATAAAGCGCCGGCAGCGCCATTCCCAAATAAACGAGCAAAAGGGCGCGGCTGCCGCTCGTCGCATCGGAAAATCGGACGAGCGCCGCCAGATCCAGCAGCACCGCAAGCAATAGGACCAGGCCGCGTCCATAGCGGCCGATATAGAGATGGCCCCCGCCGGGGAGCAAAAAAGCAAGCAGCCCGGCCAGCCAGCGGCGTTTCGGTTGGGATTGGGTATTGTTCATTCCGCACTCACGGCATGCACACCATCCAGCGATTTGATTTCTTCAAGCAATTTGATCATATTGCAGGATCGGGGAAAATTGACATACAGCAGCAGCATCACCCTCGGCCCTTCCATTTCACGGTCGCCGTGCTCCTGCAGCGACATCTTGCGCATGACGATGCCTTGCTGCTGGAGAAGGGCGCTGATCGCCTGAAGAAGGGCGTTCGTTTCGTCAGCCAGAATCTGCAGGTGATGTTCTTTTTTCCCGTTGCTGAATTTGCGTTCGACTTTATTAAGGACGATGAGGACGATCAGGACGATCACCGTGACGGCCACGGCCGGGAACAGAAACCCGGCTCCGACCGCAAGTCCGATGGCGGACACGACCCATAGAGTAGCGGCCGTCGTAAGGCCGGTAATGGATTTCCCGGTAAATAAAATGGTGCCCGCTCCCAGAAAACCTATGCCCGTAATGACTTGAGCTGCCAGACGCGCCGGGTCGAGACGGACATTCGTCTCGTTGATGAAGGCTGAAAATCCATATGCCGACAAAAGCATCAGCAGACAGGAGCCGAGGCAAACTAATATATTGGTTCGGAGTCCCGCCGCATGATTCGACTGCTCCCGCTCGAAGCCGACAAGCCCGCCGAGCAGAACAGCCATCAGCAGCCGGAGCATCATCTCCCATTCGCTGATATACCACGGGCTGCTCGCAGCCAAGGATGCGCTCATGATGCCATCCCTTCCTTTCTCTTCGTTGCTGCGCATCTTTTCAGGCTATTGTACCTTACTGTATGCGTCGACATGAAGCATTCTTCGCTTCATCATACTTTAACACGGATGCAGGGTTCCGTAACGGTCAAAACGAGCGGGAGCGATAAACCTCGTCCTCCCATCGCAGATTGAAAAAAGCCGCTCCCGATAGGGAACGGCTTTGAAATCAACGGTTGAGATAGTCGGTCAAAAGCTTGTTGACGAGTCCCGGGTTCGCTTTGCCGCGGGATTCCTTCATCACTTGGCCGACAAGGAAACCGATCGCTTTCTCCTTGCCCGCCCGGTAGTCCTCCACCGACTGCGGGTTCGCTGCGACGACCTTTCCGACAATGCCTTGAATGGCTCCTTCGTCGCTGATCTGGACAAGTCCCTGCTCTTCCACGATCTGCTGCGGAAGCTTGCCGCTCTCGAGCATTTCCTTGAATACCGTCTTGGCGATCTTGCCGCTGATCGTCCCTTTCTCGAGGAGGCCGATCATTTCTCCCAAGCCTTGGCCCGTGATCGCGGCGCCGTCGATCTCCTTGCCCGTCTGATTCAAATAAGCGAGCAGATCGCCCATGATCCAGTTGGACACGGATTTGGCATCGTTCGTATACGCCAGGCTCTCCTCAAAGAAATCAGCCAGCTTCTTGGATGAGGTAATGACGCCGGCATCGTAAGCAGGCAGGCCGTACTGAGAGGTGTAGCGGACCTGCCGCGCATCCGGAAGCTCGGGAATGGAAGCGCGGACGCGCTCCTTCCACTCGCTGTCGATAAGCAGCCGAACCAGGTCGGGATCGGGGAAATACCGGTAGTCATGCGACTCTTCCTTGCCGCGCATGGAGAAGGTTTTGCCCTGGGAATCGTCCCAGCGGCGCGTTTCCTGAACGACGGCGCCGCCGCCGTCCAGAATATCGGCCTGCCGCATCTGCTCGTACTCGAGGCCGCGCTGCACGCCCCGGAAGGAGTTCATGTTCTTGAGCTCGGCTCGGGTTCCGAGCTTCTCCTGTCCCCAAGGGCGCAGACTGATGTTGGCGTCGCAGCGCAGGCTGCCTTCCTCCATCTTCACGTCGGACACATCGCAGTACTGCATGATGGCGCGCAGCTTTTCCAAATAGGCCTTCGCTTCCTCCGGGGTACGGAGATCCGGCTCGGATACGATCTCCACGAGCGGAGTGCCGACGCGGTTGAAGTCCACGAGGGAAGCGAAGCCGCCTTCGACGTGCGTCAGCTTGCCGGCGTCCTCCTCCAGATGGAGGCGGGTAATGCCGATCCGCTTCGTCTCGCCGTTCACTTCAATGTCGATCCAGCCGTTCTCGCCGATCGGCTGGTCGAATTGGGAAATCTGATATGCCTTCGGGGAATCGGGATAGAAATAGTTTTTACGGTCGAACTTGCTGATGTCGGCAACGGTGCAGTTGAGCGCCATGGCTGCCTTCATCGCGTACTCGACCGCCTGCCGGTTCAGCACCGGCAAGACGCCGGGATGGCCGAGGCAGATCGGGCATGTATGGGTATTCGGCGGCGCGCCGAACGATGTCGAGCAGCCGCAGAAAATTTTGCTGGCGGTATGCAGCTCCACATGCACTTCAAGCCCGATCACCGTTTCGTACGAATTGTATTCCGTCATGGATAACGTTCCTCCTGCTTGCAAGATACGGGCGCTTACAGCTGCGGGCGCGCCTTGTGGTGGTCGGTATGCTGCTCGAAGGCATGGGCGGCGCGAAGCACGGTCGCTTCGTCGAACGCCTTGCCGATCAGCTGCAAGCCGACAGGCAGACCGTCGGCGAAGCCGCACGGCACGCTGATGGCCGGCACGCCGGCCAGGCTGACCGGGATGGTGACGATGTCGTTGAGATACATCGTCAGCGGATCGCCGATCTGCTCGCCGATGCGGAACGCAGGCGTCGGAGCCGTCGGTCCGAGCAGCAGGTCGAAGTTCTCGAACGCCTGGTCGAAGTCGCGCTTGATCAAGGTGCGGACCTTTTGCGCCTTCAGGTAGTAAGCGTCGTAGTAGCCGGAGCTGAGCGCATACGTACCGAGCATGATGCGACGTTTCACCTCGTCGCCGAAGCCTTGGCTGCGGGACTTGCGGTACAGGTCGATGAGATTGTCCGGATTGTCGGCGCGCACGCCGTACCGGACGCCGTCGAACCGGGCCAGGTTGGAAGAAGCTTCGGAGGAGGCGAGCAGGTAGTAGGTCGCGACCGCATACTCCGTATGGGGCAGCGATACTTCTTCCCATGTCGCTCCGAGATTCTCGTACACTTTGAGCGCGGCCATGACGGATTCCTTGACTTTAGGGTCGATGCCTTGACCCATATATTCCTTCGGAACGCCGATGCGGAGCCCTTTGACATCTCCTGACAAAGCGCTGACGTAATCCGGAATGGAAACGTTCGCGGAGGTCGAATCCATGCCGTCATGTCCCGCAATCGCTTGCAGCACATAGGCGGAATCCTCGACGTTTTTGGTCAGCGGTCCGATCGCATCCAGCGAGGAAGCGAAGGCGACGAGACCGAAGCGGGAAACGAGGCCGTAGGTCGGCTTCAAGCCGACGACGCCGCAATAGGATGCCGGCTGGCGGATGGAGCCGCCGGTGTCGGACCCTAGAGCGAAATATACTTGGCCGGCTGCGACCGAGGCTGCCGAGCCGCCGCTGGAGCCTCCCGGGACATAGTCCGTATTCCAAGGATTGCGGACGGGGTGGAAGCTGGAGTTCTCATTGGATCCGCCCATTGCGAACTCGTCCATGTTCAGCTTGCCGATCGTAACCGCTCCGGCATCGCGCAGCTTGGAAGCCGCGGTCGAGTCGTAGATCGGATCGTAATTGCTCAGGAACTGGCTGGCGCAAGTCGTGCGAAGCCCCTTCGTGACAATGTTGTCCTTGATGCCTGCGGGGAGCGCGTGCAGCAGCCCCTTCTCCGCTCCTGCATCGCGGTCCAGCCCTGCAGCCCTGGCACGCGCGGATTCCTCGTTCAGCGTCAGGAAGGCTCCTATCTTGCCGTCCGTCTCCGCGATGCGCTTGAAGGAAGCATCCGTCAGCTCGGCAGCCGACAGCTTGCCGGCGGCGAGCTCGTTATGTACATCCTGAAGTCTCTTGTCAAATAAAGCCAAGCGTTGTTCCTCCTTTCAGCTAGGGATCCTATTCCAGCACGGCAGGCACTTTGAACTGCCCGTCCTCTTCATCCGGCGCGTTCAGCAAAGCGGTCTCGTTGGACACCGATTCGCGCACCCGATCTTCCCGCATGACGTTCGTCACCGGCAATACATGGCTCGTAGGCTCCACATCCGTCGTATCCAGCTCTCCGAGCTTATCAGCATAAGCCAGTATGGCGCTGAGCTGCTGGGCGAACTGCTCCTTCTCCGAGTCCGTGAACTCCAGCCGGGCCAGTCCCGCCACATGCTCCACATCCCGAATCGTTATATTCATCGCGCTGTTCCCCCTTGCCTGTTCGTCATTCCTTGTATTATACCTTGAGTTCGACAACATTCTCAATGAGCTGCATAGGCAAAAAAAGAAGGCTTCCGCCAAGTTGGCGGCGCCTTCTGCGCTACTTGCTTGCTGTGCCGGAATATCAAGTCCACGCAGAGAGATCGACCTTGGAGCCCGGCTCGACGACCTGGCCCTTCAGGCCGAGCCCTCTCAGGCTCTCGACGAAAGCGCCGGCATCCTGACGGATCGGCGGAAACGTATCGTAGTGGATCGGCACGACATGCTCCGCTCCATACCATTCGGCCGCCTGCAAGGCATCCTCCGGTCCCATCGTGTAATGACCACCGATTGGAATGAAGGCGATATCCGGCTTGCTGCGCTTGCCGATCAGAGCCATGTCCGAGAACAGGCAAGTATCGCCGGCGTGCAAAATCCGCTTGCCGTCCACCTCAATGACAAATCCGGCCGGCATGCCTCCGTATACGATTCTCTGCTCGTCATCCAGCACGATGCCCGAGCTGTGGAAGGCCGGAATCATCGTCGCCTTGGCGAACCCAAGGTCGACCGTTCCTCCCATGTTCATATCGATCGTCTCGGCTCCTTGCCAGGACATATAGGCAGCCAGCTCGGGAATAGCGACGATCGGAGCTCCGTTCGCCTTGGAAATGCCGGCGGCGTCCAGGATATGATCCTGATGAGCATGAGTAAGGAGAATGTAATCCGTGCGGATATCGGACGGATTGCTCTTGGACAGCGGATTGCCGCTTATGAATGGATCGACCAGCAAAGATTTCCCGTTATCCGCCGTAATTTGAATGCAAGATTGGCCGTGAAAAACGATTTCCATCCTCATCATCCTCCTCTATGGACTAGAATCCGCGCCGCTTCTTAAATCCAGGCCTTCAGATTGACTTGCCGGATAAAGTCGTCTCGGCTCTGCAGCTCTTTGGATCCGGGCTCTTCGGCAGGCTCTTCGGCTGCGTCGCCATTCATGATCCGGTTGAACAACTCTTCGTTGCGGGTCGCCAAGGCATAATCGATCAGAGCCTCCCGCTCCACGCGGTCAGCCTCCAGACGAAGCAGGATTTCCTCCAGCTCCACGTCATCTCCCGGAACGAGAAAATTGCGGTTTTCCGCTGGTATGCGGATGACATAATCAAATACATTGTCCGCATTGCGGTCGTAAGCAATAATATATCCATACTCCCCGAGAGGAAGATTCTGCTCATATTGATCAGCGATGATAACGACCTTGTCTCCGAGCTTCAGCATTGTCACTCGCCCCCCCGCTCTTAGCCGCAAGCCCATTGAAATAGACAGAAATGATAGGCTCGCGGACAGCTCTTTTAAAAAGTTTACTAGAAGTAGCGGGGTAAGTGCAAACGGATATGTTGAAGAGCTGGTAGATGAAGAGAATAAACCGAGCTGTAGGTAAGAAAATCAATAGCCCTGACACGGATTTTCCTGCCCGGCGGCAACCCTCTGCTGCGGTTCCTGAATTGGAGCTAAATGCTGCGGTCTTGATCAGGCTATGTGTCTCGGTTCCTGATTACGAGCTAAGTGCTTCGGCCCTGATCAAGCTATGCACTGCTGCGGTCCCGGTTAGGCTATGTGCTGTGGTTCCTGATTACGAGCTATGGCTCGAATAGACGGCATTCATCGGCCCGGTCAGTTCGGCGGTTCCTTTCACATGCCAGACGATCGGCTCCATCATGGAAAACAACCGGGGGTAGGAGACGGCTATGATCATGACGACGGCGGGCCGATCGAGCGTCACTTCGTAATCGTATCGGGAATTGCGGTACGTGAAAGGAAACGGCTGGCCGGCGTTGATGACCGCCCAGTCCTCCAGCACGACGCGCTGGCGCAGCCTGGAGCCGGGAAGCGGATGGCCAGAAGCATCCAGCAGAAGATTGAGCCGCAAGTATTCCATCGCCGTTGCGTACGCCGCCTCTTCATTGATCGTGAACCGGCCTTCGGCCAAATCCTCCTTGTTCAACTGCTGGGCGGCCGCATGGACGGCTCTGCTGACGGAATGCTTGCTCTCGAACAAGGTGCGGATCGATCTTTCCTCATCGATCTGCAGCGCATGGGCCGAAGCCCAGACGGTCAGCATGAGCAATATAAGCAGCAATTTGGACATGATTTTCCCCTTGCATGGTCAGAATCGGCATTACGGCACGTATTCGCTCATTTTAATGCCCGATGCGGCCATCCTCTCCTCTGGATCAGGCACTGCGATCCCTATCAGGCTGTCGATCTGGAACAGCCTTTCGTAGGGATAGCTGATCGTAAGAATCAGCCCCGTTCCTCTCAGCAAAGGTCTGGCCGAGGAAGTCGCGACGCCTCCATCCGAAGCCGATATGTCATACCGGATCTGATCCCGACTCATCCCAGCCTGCTCCAGCCTGCTGCGGGAGGCCTCGACCATGGCATCGTCGATATAACCGCGGCTTCCGCTCGCCCCCGTCTCGAGAAGATAATCCACTTCCTTCTGCAGGAGAGCTTCCCTGACGATGAAGACATGCTTGTAAATCGGCGAAAACATCATCCAGCAAAGCATTGCCGCAAACAGGACGAACACCAGAATCTGCTTCATGGATCGGTGCTCCGGATTTCTTCCGCCATCCGGCTGCCCATGGAGGCCAATCGGCCTTTTGATCCTTCCGCTCCGTCCACGACGGATAGATAAATGGCGATCACCGTTACCAATAAAAGCATCGATACGAGCAGTTCCTTCATGGATCCTCCTTGCTTTCAGCCAGTCGATTGGAGACTTGGGAGATTAAGGAAGCAGGCTGCCGATCTGGCCGTTCGCAGCCGTACCGTGATTCTGAATCCGCACCCGCGTGCCGGTGCCGTTATCTGCGATTATAGAGTTGAACAGCAGCATGACGACAACCAGCATCATGACCGTGACTAAAATATTGCGCATCATCTCACCTCCTTGAATAGCGGTTGCCTTTAGCTTTGCTTGAGCTGTCAGGTTGGATGAGCTGAATCAGATGCCTCGTCAGCTCCGAGACCTTGTGTCAGTTGAGCGAATTGAACAGGGCTTGGCTCTCCCTGACCCACGGATAGATAAACACCTGGAAGGTATAAAGAATCGGAATGCCCGCGAGCACGAACAGCAGGTACGAGCTTGACTCCTTGCGGCTTTCCTTCAAAAGCTCCAGCTTGTCCTTGTAATCGCGGATACGTTCCCTTAAAAGGACGTAATAAGCCTCGTGATCATGCACCCTCAGCGATTCGATCGTCTCGGCGAAGCTCATTCCCTCCTCCGTCCCGATCCGATGCTTGAACTGGCGGATGGATTCTTCGGCATCGTGGTACCATTCGCCGAGCAGCCGCTGAAGGTCGCTTCGAAGGGCTCGTGTGTAGGGCACGCATCTCATGAGTTTGGCGTGGATATGCAGGCTGGAGCCCTGCAGGTACAGCAGTTGTACGCTGATGGCATGCACTTCCTGGATGATACGTCTCGATCTGGCTTTCTTCCAGGCGCCGAGAATGGATTTGTCGGCATAGGCGCACATAAATACCGCCGCGGACACCGCCATGATTGCGGCTTGAATGGGACGCGCCGCTCCTATCGCGAGCCATGCTCCACATCCTGTCGCCACGAGCATGCAAGCCAGCATCGAAATCCTCCGCACAAGCAGATAAAGCCCAGGATCGTATTCCAGACCGCATCCGGCCAGCAGCGCCGCCCTTGCTTGATAATAGAGGCTATCCTTGGAAAGCTTCCAGAATGCAAGCCGTTCCTCCGTCACCCGAACATGCTTCCAAGGACGTTCGGGAAGATGGAGCCAGCGCCTGCGCCTTGCCGGAAGCAGCTTCCCTAAGAAAAAGAACGAAACCGCGACAAGTGCGAACTGTCCCAAAGCAGATGCATAGAATATGGCAGCGGCCCAGCCTTCCATCATGATCATAAACACCCGTGTCCTTTACATTTTTTTGCGTGAGAGCCAAAGACCCATCAAGAAAGACATGAATATTAGCAGCAGCGCATTCAGCAGCATGTCCCTGCCTGCGGCGTCCTGCAGATAGTACCGGTAGGAATTGTCTGCGTTGTACCGGATATTGATCCCCATGAAGACGGCAAGAAAGAGGATCGGCGTAAAATTCGCGATTCGGATCTCCAGAAGCTTATGGCGCTCCTGTTCTGCAATCCGCCTCGACTTGCGCATGTCTCCCACCAGCTCCCGCAGATTTTCGGATACCGGATTGCCTTCAATGAGGGCGATTCGGAGAATTTCGACCAGATAATCGCCCCACCTATGACCGAGCGACGAAGCGAAGATCCGTAGGCTGGCTTCGTCATCTCCTCGGACGGACAGATTGCGGTACAGCTGCTCGAAAACGGGCTGCATCGGTCCAAGAAGCCGCTGTTCCTCGACAACCCGCTGCAATGCCCTGCGGATCTGCCGTTCTCCCGTAATCATATAGCATTGGTAAAAGAGCTCCATCGCCGGAAGGAAGTCCATTCTCGCCTGCATCTGGCGATGCAGCAGCAGGCTTCTAAGGAATACATAAGGGACCAGCCCCCCCATGGCTCCGGAAAGCAGACTTCCCTTCAAGCTTAAAAACAGAAGCGCCCCGCCCGTTGATCCGGCAGCCAAAAGAAAGAAGGATAGAAGCAAAAAGCCTTCGGGCTTGATTCTAGACTGCACCGATTCAAGCAAGAGGGAAATATGACCGTACATTCGCTCCTGCTTGGCCAGCAAGGAAGCAAACCTTGCCTTGAAGCTGCGGTCGCGGCGGTAATCGAGTCTGACAGCCGAATAATAGGCTCTTTCCCCGTGACGAAGCATCGCCATCACAAGGATGAAGAAGCATAATCCAAGTAGCAGGGAGGCCGCTGCGGCAAGAATCCCTCCGTTCATATCTGCAGCGCCTTCATCGGAATCTCCGTCCGATATTCGCCGGTTTCAGCCTCGGTGACCGCAAATCCGGCAGAAGGCACCGTAAATCCCGCTTCGGCAAAGCGCCTGCAATCGTCCGGATCAGGAGCAGCAGCCATCCGCCATCTGCCTGATCCGCGTGCATAGACGGCCCAGTCGAGCACGCTCACCTGTCCCCGATTCCAACGGATCCGGCCAATTCTTACGATTCTCCGCTTGCCGTCCACCACTTGCATCTCGATTCCGACCTGGGTCACATAACCTGCGATCCGCTTGGAAAGCCGGTCCGGATTCATGGCTCTGCCATCCAGCATGCACATGTCGCAGATCGTATCCGGTATGTCTTCAAGACGGTTCGCATGAACGGTCGTCATGCTGCCCGAGTGCCCCCGGGTGCATGCTCTGACGTAGATGTTCGCATCCTCATCCCGAATCTCGGCATGGATGATCCGATCGGGAGATTGCCTGAGCGCCAGCTTGAAGGCTTGTCCGGAACGATGGAGCGGATCATCCTCGTCCATTTCATATTCCACCGCGTTCTTAGTTGGAAAATCGCGGCTCAGCATCATCTCCAGCCGGCTTTCCAGCGTGACGAGACGCTCGTCGTCGGGCAGCTCGGCGATGAGAGCCTTGAGCAGATGGGTTTTGCCGGATCCCGTCGGTCCGATGATGACCAGATTGTACCGGCACTCAAGCGCGGCTCTCAGCATGGCCGCCATGGCGGCGTTCATCGTGCCGCATTCGGGAGAAATCAGCTCTTCCAGGCGAAAAGCCCTTGAAGCGTAGAAACGAAGCGTAAGGGTCGGCTGCGACGTGAATCCGAATCCCGTCATCGTAACGCGAGTGCCGTCCCGCAGCATGACCTCGGCCCATCTTTTGCGGGGATTGATGCGGTCGTTATTGTAGAGAACAAGATTTTGCTGGATCCGCTCCACCTCCTTCAAGGACTGGAAACGGCAGGGAGACCGCGAGACCCGGCCTTCCCGCATCACATAAATTCTTGTTCCTACGACCTGGATTTCTTCCAAGCCGGTCCGCTCCTGAAGGACAAGCTCCAGCGCTCCCAGCCCGATGACTTCTGCGAACAGCGCCTCCGCCAAGGAAGGATACCCGCCAGCCGTTCCGGGCAGCTCGTGAATGCGCAGCCTCAGCAGCCTGTCCGTAATGAGAGCCAGAATCTCCTTGCGCTCTCCCGAATACCCGAGAACGGCCCGATTCAGCTTCTCGCCGTATTCACGCCGCTCTTCCTCCGTCAAGCCGCGCGGCGAAGCCAGATAAGCCCTCATGTCATCCGCCGCTTTGGCAAAGTCGGACGGCTTCCGAGCCTGATCCTCGTCGGCTGCATCTTCTTTCATCATCATCCGGACGACCGGAACGCCGGCTTGTTTCGGCAAGCTTTCGTTCGAGTCTTCGTTTTTGAGCTTCGCGGAATAGGCGGAGGGAGAGAATTTCTTCTCTCCGCTCATACCCCCAGCTCTCCGCGATGGGCGCGCAGCCGGCGATACCAGGGCTGCGATTCCACAGCCGCCCGTTGCCTCAGGCCGTGCCGTTTCACAAGCGTCTCTGCAGGACCGCTCATGACCTGGGCTCCGGCAGCATCCTTCTTGAGCCAATGCCCGTATCGGCCATGGTCAAGGGAATCATAAAAGGCTTCGTTCGTTTGAAAATTCCCGATTAACGGCAGTCCTGTCTCTTTTCCGATTTCCTTCATCTTGTATCCTCCTGTTCTCCATGGAGAGTGAATGGGAAGCAGCTCATATACGCTTGGATCGACTCCAAACAAAGGGGAAACCTGGCGAATCCAACGGCTGCAGTCCTCCTGGAAATGCGAGAGCGCTCCGGTCGTGCACAAGATCCGGGAATCGGCGCGCCGAGCGGCGCTGATCGTCGCGGCATTGTCCCAATAGCAGCCGGCATCCGCCACGACCGCCGAAAAGGTCAGCGCAGCTGTCTCCAGCAAATGCTCCGCTTCCTCCGGCGTGAAATATTCGGCCTGGTCCCTGAGCAGATTGCCGAAGAGAGCATGCATGCCAGGCTCATCCGGGGAGGACCAGCAAGCCCGCCTCAGCATCCGTGGCGTCAAGGAGCGGGATTTCAGCTCGGGACGGATCGCATCCAGCGTATGAGCAGGAGCATCGCTGCCAAGGTAACGATGGAGCTTGGCGCTCTTCAAGTTCAGGCAAAGGAAGCCGACCTCCCCGCCGGTCTGCTCCGCGATTCGGCAGGCCGCCGCATAAGCCGCCGCCGTCGTCCCGATGTTGGGCGTCGTCCCGATAAACGCGATCAGCGGTGCCGTCATGGCCTGCCTCCCAGTGCGGCGGCCGCCACAGCGTTGAGCGAGTCGGGGCTGTAGGCAACGACGAGCTTGCTCTCTCCCGATTTGCAGAGCGAATCGATCCGCAGCCATTGCTCTTCCGTTAGATTCAGGTTGATGTCCTCGATCCTTCCGTTCGCATCCCGGCGGGAAGCATACATCTTCTCGCGGTCGCCGGCGGCAAGCGACAGCAGATTGGGATTGTCCATGTCGTCGATCTCCTGGTTTCCTCCGGTCTTCACCGAAGCGACGATGACGGGTTCCGGGAACAGCCTTTCCGACAGTTCTGCCGCTCCCGAGACATACAGCTGTACCCGATCGCCGGCGCGGATGCCGTTGGATACCGAAAGCACGTAGCTTCGGGGGAGCTGGAAGGTGGATTCGTTCTTGGCCGGCATCAGCCGGTATCCGTCCATCTTCCAGCTTCGAAGCGGCTCGTCTTCCCCAAGGGGGACGACAGCCTCCTTTCCTGCCGCCAAATCCATATCCGTCATCATGTCGGAATTGAACGCCTGCTCCGGAATCGCCATATAACGGAGATCATCCGCAGCTATCCTCTCTCCGGCTGCGATGAAGCGCTTGGGAGCGACGATCTGCACCGACTGCTGCCTCTCCAGCATTTTCGATTGGACTTGATAAAGGCCGTATACAAGTACGGCGGATAGCGCAGCTGCCAGAAAAGCGGTGGATTTCTGATTTCGTTTGAACATGTCGCTCCCTTCTCTGCCCCGGAAAAACAAAAAACGCAAGCAGGAACCGGAAATCCGGTTCAACTGCTTGCGTTCTTCGCGAGCAAAACGATGCCATGCATCGTATACGGTTATGTTTGAGTCTATAGTATCAACAGAATAAATACCTGTCCAGCATTTTTTTCCATATTGGCCTCATCAGACAGAATCGCCAGGCAGAAAATGGCGGAACCGATTATCTGCCGGCTTAGAAGTCGATCAGACCGACGCTGATCTGCAGCGCGTCGTCGACATGTCTCATCATCTCGTCGTCGAGATGCGTGATCTTGTCCGTAAGGCGCTGCTTGTCGATCGTGCGGATCTGCTCGAGCAGGATGACCGAATCGCGATCGAAGCCATGAGCCTTGGCGTCGATCTCAACATGGGTAGGAAGCTTCGCCTTCTGGATCTGGGCCGTAATGGCCGCTACGATGACCGTCGGGCTGAAGCGGTTGCCGATATCGTTCTGAAGGACAAGCACCGGGCGCACGCCGCCTTGCTCGGAGCCTACGACGGGAGATAAGTCTGCAAAGAATACGTCGCCGCGTTTGACGATCAAGAGCTACACCCCGCTGACGAGGCGGCCCAGCGCACGGTCTGCGTCTTCCTCCGCGTGGAAAGCTTCCGAGGCCATGTTCAAGTTGATCTTAGCCATTTCCAGATAACCGCGCTGCATCAATTCACGGATCTGACGTTTTTTGCGCTCCACCAGGTAAAGTTTCATCGCCTGCCGGATGAACTCGCTGCGGTTGGAGTTCTCTTTGGCGACGATTCCGTCCACTTCTTCAAGGAGCTGGTCCGGGATACTGATCATGATTCGTTTGGTATTCTGCAGATTGGCCACCAACTCGCACCTCCAAAACTTGTCAAAGCCTATTACCATTATGTCTCCGTTGGTATCGAGCTATACTCAACCATACCTATGAAAGGGCACTTTTCGTTAGAACGGCAAGATCCTTCAATAGTCGTTAAAAGGCTATTCGCCGCATAGCGACGCGATTCCTGCTTGACTTCTTCAAAAAATGACAAGAAGCCTCACATCCCTCCGCCGAGAAGCGGATTCGACACTTCGACGACTGCGCCGCCGCGCGCATAAATTCGCGGCACTCGCGCAGCCAGCATGCAAGTAAGCTCATAATTGATCGTGCCGAGCTTGCCGGCCACTTCCTCGGCCGAAATCGTCTCCTCGCCTTGGGAGCCGATGAGCACGACTTCCTCGCCCGGGCGCACCGCCGAACTATCCGCCTCGTCCGCGGCTGCAAGCGCGATCATGCACTGATCCATGCAGATCGTGCCGACGACCGGCACTCTGCGGCCTCGCAGCAGCACTTCGGCCTTGCCGGTGAGCATCCGGCTGAAGCCGTCTGCATACCCGACCGGCAGCGTGCCGATGCGGGTATCGGCGGCGGAAACGAAGCGGGTGCCGTAGCTCACTCCCCAGCCAGGGGGCACTGTCTTCACATGCACGACTTCGGTCTTCAGGGACATGACCGGCCGCAAGCCGATTCTTCCGACCTCCACTTCATCCGAAGGATAGAGGCCGTACATGCCGATGCCGAGTCGGAGCATGTCGCCGCCGAGCTCCGGCGTATCCATGCCTGCCGCCGTATTCGCGCTGTGCAGGATCGGAATCGGAAGGCTGCGGCTGCGCACGTAATGCATGATCCCGGCGAACCGCTCGTATTGCAGGAGCGTGTAGCTCTTGTCGGCCTCATCCGCCTTGGCGAAGTGGGTGAACACTCCGTCGACCTGAAGCTGCGGAATCGAGAGCGCCTTCTCGATGAACCGTTCGGCAGCTCCGCTGCCGTCGGCGAGCGTCCCGAGCCTGCCCATTCCGGTATCCACTTTGATATGAACCTTAAGCCTGCGCCCTTCATCCTCGGGCAGCGATGCCGCCGCTTCCAGAACATCCTCCCGGAATAAGGCGATGGATACATCATGCCGGCGCGCCGCCGGCAGTCCCTCCGGCGGAACGTATCCCAGCACGAGAATCGGCGCCGCAATGCCCGCTCTGCGGATCGAGAGAGCTTCGTCAAGAAAAGCCACACCCAGATAGTCGATTCCGCGAGCCTCGGCTTCGCGGGCGACCTGGATGAGGCCGTGTCCATAGGCATTCGCCTTGACGGATGCCATCATCTTCATTCGCGCCGGCAGCGTGGAGCGGAAGGCTGCGATGTTGTGAGCCAGGGCATCCAGGGAAATATGAGCTGCGGTCGGCCGATAAAATGCCGCTTCATCCATCGTATTTCAGTCCTTTTCTTTTGAACCCAGTGCCTCTAATGTTAAACGCTGACCCCGGGACTGTCAATGAAACGGGGCCGGTTCGGCACTGGCACCTGTTGCCAATTCCGCATCGGCAAGTAGGGAAAAGAGGCGCCGCCCAATGCCCGCGAACGCCTCTTGCATGCTTGTTTATTTGCCCATTTCATCCACGACAGACTGGGCTACCGCAATCATCTGGTCCTGCGGAAGATCGCCGCTGGTCAAGCGGAATTCCTTGCCTCCATAGGTCCAGGTGAGCGTCGTCTGTTCGCCTTCGTTGAGCTGGGCCCACGTATAGCCGAGGTCCACCATCCGTCCGGTGCCCATGGCCACCGCCGTGTCTTCAGGCTGGGTTTCGATCAGCGTGTAATTGTAGGTGCCCGAATAACGCTGGATGTAGCCAGGCTCTCCGCCGAATACGATCTCGCTGGAATCCTTCAGCGCGATGCCGTCGCCGCCCAGATAGGATGGCTCCATCGGCACGAAGCTCGTCGGATCGGCTGCGGCATCCTGCTGTCCGTCCTCCTCCTGCGCTCCGGATGGATCCGCCGAGCCTGCGCCCTGCTGACCATCGCCGGCAGAGGCCGCTCCGCCTTTGCCTGCGTCGCCGTCCTTGCCGGCCGGGTCGGCGGCCTTGCCGTCCGTCGCATCCGACTCCGGAACGGCAGTGGTAGGCTGGGAGCCAGCCGCAGGGGAGGACTGGAGGTTCGTCTTCGTGTCGAATACGCTTTTGTCGAGCTTTTCATTGAATTTGAAGGAATCGAACTTCACGTCGACCAGCACGGAAGCATTCGAATCGCTTACTTCGACCTGCTTCGGCGCATAATCCGATTTATTCAGCCAGATTTTCTGCCGGGCCAGGGAAGCATTCTGATAATTAGCCATCACATCGAACACATAGCTGTCCTTTTCGGAAGCGAACTGGCGCGAGTTGTCGAGCAGGATGCTCTTCACCAGCGTCTGGTACAGATAGACTTGACCTTGGTCTTCCGGCCAGTTGCTTTGGAAGCGGAATACCTTGTTCAGGCTCGGGGTCAGGACGAACACGCCCTCGTCGTTGCGCAGCACGATCTGCGTCAGGTCTTTCTTCTCGTTGGTAAGCGCGATCCGGTAATAGTTGGGCTTCTGGAACTTCACGTCCACCTTGTACTCCAGCGGCTGCGTGGCGGTATGAAGCGTCATCGTCCCCGTTCCTTGGTAAGTCTCGGTCTTGTCCTGCAGCTTGCCCAGCTCCTTCACCACGGAGCCGGCGTCCTTGCTGCCGCATCCGGCCAGCACCAGCGTAAAGCAGGCAATCAAAGCCGCGATCCATGTGATGCGACGCATGTAATCATCCCCTCTGCACATTGGTTTTCCTAAGCTGATAACATGTCTATGAGGGGTCTTGGCCAATTATGCGGACGGGTTTCTGCTTGGCCGAGTTTTTTGTCTGAAGCCAGCCCGCAGAAAGCCGATGATTCAGCCCATTCCAGCTGAGCGGGGTTTTGCCGAGCGGGGGCGTTCAACGCCGTCGTGCCATGCAAATTCGCTTTAATGAAAGAATAGATTTCAATCCCCCTAGCCGAACCGGATTTTCCTCAAGCCTGCCCATGCGATAATTCGCTCCGAGAATCGAGATCCAGAGCAATCGATGCTGCAGAACTCCAGAGCTCCGTCTTCGCTGCCGCCGCGCTTTCGATCGGCAGCGCGACTTGCGGCCCATTGATTTCCTGATCAATTCCCCTTCCCCTACGGCAACTGGAAATAAAAAGATGATTTTCCCCTATTGGCCATAAAATAATCCCCCATGCCCATAGGAATATCCCCCTCCTTTAGAACCAATCTTGCCTTGGCGGGGTGCTGGAAACCTTCTAGACTTTAGTTAAGCAGATCAACGATCTGTACGAAAAGACTTAGCTAAACTAAGGGGGATCATCGTCTATGAAGAAGAAGTCCCAAGCTCTGTGCGCCCTTTCCGTGGCGACTGTGCTGCTCCTGTCGGCATGCGGCAGCAACGGCAACAACTCCGGGAATACCGGCGGAGACGCAAGTCCGGCACCAAGCCCGGCGACAAGCACCGCGCCGAGCCCGGAGGCGTCCAAGGCTCCGGAAGCCAAAGACGTCACGCTCCGCGTATTCTCCACCTTCGCCGGAACGGACGCGGCCAAGCCTGCTTTCCAGAAAGCGCTTGACGATTTCTCCGCCAAATTCCCGAACATCAAAATCACGAACGATGCGATGTCCGCGAACGACGACAGCTTCCGCACGAAGGTCAACACCGACATGTCCAGCGGCAACGAGCCGGACCTGCTCTTCTACTTCGTAGGAGCCGACGCCAAAGGCTTCGTCGATGCCGGCAAAGTCGTTCCGCTGAACGCTCTGCTCGACGAGGATGCAGAATGGAAAGCAGGCTTCAACCCTGCGGCACTCGACGCCGTCAAGCAGCCGGACGGCAACATCTATGCCGCTCCGCTGACGGGCTACTACGAAGGCCTGTACGTCAACAAGGACATCTTCAAGAAATACAACCTGGAGCTTCCTACCGACTGGGACAAGTTCACGACGGCCATCAAGACGCTGAACGAGAACAAGGTCATCCCGCTCGCCGCTCCATTCGATCAATCCCATTATCTGATCGAGCACTTCGTCCTCGGCGCCGCCGGCGGCGCAGGCCACAACTCGGGCATCCTCGATGCCGTCAATCCGGACTGGGAGCTCGGCCTCTCCAAGCTGAACGAGATCGGCAAGCTCGGCGCCTTCCCTAAAGACGCCGCCACGATCGACCTGAACATGGCTGCGAAATACTATTCCCAAGGCAAGGCAGCCATGGTCATCGAAGGCTCGTGGGCGCAGGGCGGCTTCTCCGACGAAGTCAAAGCGGCTTCGACCGTGCTTCCTTTCCCGGCCATTCCAGGCGGCAAAGGCGACGGAAAGTCCATCATCGGCGGCTTCGGCTCCGGCTTCTACCTGTCGAAGAGCACGTACGACAACGCGGACAAGAAGGACGCTGCCGTCCAGCTGCTCAAGTTCCTGACGTCGCCGGATACGATCAAAGCGATCGCTCAAGCCAACTCCGGTACTCCAGCCGCTGCCAACGTGCAAGTGGAAGGCCTGCCTCAGCTCGCTCTGGACGGCTTCAAGATGGCCAGCGAAGCTCCGACGATCAACGCTCCGATCGACACGCAGGTCGCTCCGGAAACGTTCACGACGATCCGCCAGCATGTCCAAGGCATCGTGTCCGGCAAAGATACGGCGAAAGCAGCCCTCGAAGCCGCTCAGAAGATCGAAGTCGCGAACAAGAAGTAAGCAAGGCGTCCATATCCAGGCGATAGCCAACCCGACTCGCCGCCCGCTTGCTAGAAGGGCGGCGAGTTTTTTAAAAGACAGGAGCTCGACGATAAACCGCAAAAAGGTGATTGAATGAAGGGCGATAAGAAATATATTTTGGCTTTCCTGCTGCCGGCTGTCCTGCTGCTCGGCACCTTTGTATACTATCCGTTCCTGAAAAGCTTCTATCTCAGCTTCTTCCGCACGAACGGCTTCTTCAACAAGAAATTTGTCGGCTTGGACAATTACGAGCGCCTGTTTTCCGATGATCTCCTGGGCGCCGCTACCTTGCATACGCTGGAAATCATGCTGTACGTCCTGATCTTCCAAGTCGGAATCGCGCTTGTGCTGGCCGTCATGGTCGACAGCATCTCCAAGGGCAAGCAGTTTTTCCGCACCGTCTTCTTCTTCCCGATCGTCATCTCCGGAGCCGCGATATCCCTGCTGTTCGTGCTCATCTACAACTACCAGTTCGGATTGCTCAACGGAATCATCGCCAAGCTGGGCTTCGAGCCGATCCTGTGGATGAGCGAAACGGGCTCCTTGAAAGCCGTCGCGGTTCCGACCGTATGGCATTACGTCGGCTTTTACTTCGTGCTCTTCCTTACCGCCATGTCCAAAATCCCTTCCGATTTCTATGAAGCGGCCAAGCTGGAAGGAATCGGCGGCATCAAGAAGACAACCATGCTGACCATCCCGCTTATTTTGAGCGACATCAAGGTCGTCATGATCCTTGCCATCACCGGCACGCTCAAGATTTTCGACTTCGTCTTCATTTTGACCCGCGGCGGGAACGGGACGGAACTGCTCGGCACGTACATGTACAAGAAGGCCCTCGTGGACCAGAACTTCGGTTACGGCTCCACCATAGCGATCTATATCGTCATTTTCGGGGTCATCCTGTCCTTGATTACGAACCGTCTCCTCAAGAGAGAAGAAGTCACATATTAAGTTGCAATGGGGTGGAAAGTGAATGCAGCAAGTCAATCCTGCCAATACCGTACCTGTGACGAGAGGCCGCGCCGGCAAGCGATTCCCGTTCGGGATGGCCTTCGTTTATCTATGCCTTTCCTTATGGGCGCTCACGACGATCTATCCGCTCATCTGGATCATCAACAATTCGTTCAAGTCGTCCGACGAGGTCATGGACAATTCGTTCAAGCTCGCGATTCCTCCGGATAAGCTGAACTACACGAACGCTTTCGAGAGCATCAGCATCGGCCGGGCCTATGCCAACAGCTTGATCATGTCCGTCTCCGTCGTCGTGCTCGTCTTGATTGTCGCCGGGCTCGCAGCCTATATTCTGTCGCGCTTCAAGTTCCGCGGACGCAACCTCATCAACTCGCTGCTGGTCGCGACGCTGCTCATACCGACCTTCGCCACCGTCGTGCCCGTGTACGAGCTGCTGATCAAGTGGAAGGTGGTCAACACCTACTTCGGCCTCATTCTGCCTCAGACGGCAGGCAATCTGTCCTTCGCCATCCTCGTCATCGCCGGGTATCTGGCTACAATCCCCAAGGAGCTGGAGGAAGCCGCCTTCATCGACGGCTGCAACCGGTTCAACATGTTCACGAAAATCTTCCTGCCCGTAGGAAGGCCGGTCTTCGCTTCGACGAGCATCTTCGTCTTCCTGTGGTCCTACAATGACCTGTTCTCCGCCATCATCTTCGTCAACAAGGATTCGGTGCGGCCGATCGTAGCGCTGCTCGCCCAGATCAGCTCCCAGTACGGCACCGACTTCGGCCTCATGGCCGCCGCAGTCGTGCTCACTGTCATCCCTGTCCTGATCGTGTACCTCTTCATTCAGAAGTACATTGAAAAAGGAATGACCGAAGGCGCGATCAAAGGCTGATTCCATCGCAAATACAACTAACCTCGCGGTCGAGACCGCGAGGTTAGTTCGTCTTTAAGGTCCTCCATGAAATCATGAGGCTTGCTGCTAGCTCGATCCGTCTTCCGTGACCTCATCGTCCCCGGAAGGAGCGGACTTGGGTCGATTCTCCGCAGCCTGGGGAGGGAGGCCCTTGAGCCTTCCGTTTTTCTTCAGCGATTCGCGGAGCAGATACTCGATATGCGCGTTTACGCTGCGGAATTCGTCGCCGGCCCATTTCTCCACGGCCTGGTACAGCTCCAGGTCCAGGCGCAGCGGAAACGCCTTGCGTTCTTTGGCCATTAGGCGGCTGCCCTAATTGTAAAGCGTACCGGTATTGATGACCGGCGTCGTTCCCCGTTCGGAGACGATGGCAACCATAAGATTGTTGATCATCGCCGCACGCCGTTCGTCATCCAGTACGATTCCGTGGTGCTTCAGCTGCTGCAGGGCCGACTCCACCATGCCGACAGCACCATCTACGATTTTTTGCCGGGCCGCTACGATGGCTTCCGCCTGCTGGCGCTGAAGCATCGCCCCGGCGATCTCGGCTGCGTAAGCGAGGTGGGAGAGACGGGTTTCCAGCACCTCCACGCCGGCAACGCTGAGGCGGTCCTGCAGCTCGGAGAGCAGCCGGCCGGAGATTTCGTCCGCATTGCCCCGGAGCGAGATGACGGAGTTGTCCTCGTACGTGTCATACGGATATTGCGCCGCGATATGGCGGATCGCCGTCTCGCTCTGGATTTCCACGAACGTCTCGTAATCGTCGACGTCGAATGCCGCTCTGGCCGTATCCGTCACCTTGAACACGACCACCGCGGCGATCTCGACCGGGTTGCCGGATGCATCGTTGACCTTGAGCTTCTGGCTGTTGAAGTTTCTGACTTTGAGCGACATCCTGGATTTGACCGTGAACGGAACGACGATCCACAGCCCGCTATCCGACACCGTTCCTTTGTAACGTCCGAAAAACGTGATGATCTTCGCCTGATTCGGCTGAACGACCGTAAGCGAGCTGAACGCCACGAGCGCCAGCAGCAGCAGGACGACGCCCAGCACATTCATGCCCGTCGATCCATCCTCGGCATTGCCCGACACAAAGCACCAGATTGCTGCCGCAAGCGCTGCGATAGCAGCCAGCGTCGCCAGGAAACCGTTCGCATGCCAAGCCTGATGTTCCTTCATCCCCATCACACTCCATATCAACTTGATATAATTATGATATCACTTTTTCTTTAAAATGGAAATATAAAAATCCTTCCATATCGGAAGGATTTTTACCGCACCAGCGGAAGGATTTCTATCGCACCAGCGAAGGGATCTGATGCTGCTTCCATCGCCCCTCTTCCATCAAGAGGGCTGTGTGCCGTCCGTCTGATGAGCCGGATCCTTCGGCGCGGGAAACTTCAGCTTGCCTTGCTCATGCAGGCTTTTCAACTCGTCGCGAAGCTGCTGCTCGGACTTGCCCTCGACTTTGATGCCTTGCTTGGCGGCGAATTCCTTCATTCTCGCGAAGCGCTTTTCTTTCATGCTCGCTTTGAAGGCCGTCCATTTCTCCGGCTGCTTTTCTTTGGCCGCATGAACTTCCTGGCGAAGCTGCGCCTCCGTCTTGCCGTCGGCCTTGATGCCGAAATAGGCCGCGGCTTCCTTCAGCATGGCGAGCTTCCGGGCTTCGCGGTAACGGTCATGATGCGGATGGCCCTTCGGATTCCGCAGATCTCCTTGATGGTTGTAGCGATCCGGAGCGCCCATATCCTGCGATGCATGCGGAGATGCCTGCGGAGATGCCGGAGATGCCTGCGGCGCGGCGCAAGCGGCGGCTGGCAGGGCAAGAGCGGCAAGCAGCAAGGCAGCCGCTGTCCAGGTTGATTTCATCGATGCTGTCATCCTTTCGGTCTTGGATTCCTTCCTTTTGTATGCTCCCCTATTATTGTTTAATTATTCCAACCTTTCTTAAATTCAAAAAAGCGTCCCCGGAGGGACGCCCGCTGCTGTATGAAAAGGAATGGATCTTATACGGACTGGCTCTGGAGCCGCTCGCTGAACTGCTGCTCCGTCAGATTGTCCTCCAGCACTTCCGCCACGGGAATTTCCGGACAATCCGCCTTCGTGAACGATTTGCCTTTGAGATAGTAACCGCTCTTCCTTGCAAGGGAGTAGAAGCTGCACAGCTGATCTGCAATCTTGACCGCCGCTTCTTCCGAAGTGGCGCTGGCCAGGTTGTTGCCGAAGCTGAGCGGATTTTTGGAGCTTTGAATATTGACTCGGTACGGAGCAACAGAGTCCGACTCTTCATGCTTGACCAGAATCTCGATGTCGGAGCAAGTATTTCGATATTTGATGGTCATCATCAACACCGCCTGTTAAGACCTCATTCGAGGTAGATTCGGTCAGTGCATTCCAGCGCTGCCGTACTAGCTATTACACGGCTCAGGCAGCTGTTAAACAGCGTGCCCAAGCCTCCCGCCAACATTTCCGGCCGCATGCCGTCACAGCCGCTCCCTGCGGTTGTCCTCCCGGAGAAGGTCTCCCATCCAGCCTTTCGTCCGCATCCAGAAATATACGCCGACCGTAGCCGCCAGAATGACGGCAAGCCCGAATACATAGCCGAGCTTCCATTTCAGCTCCGGCATCTGCTCGAAATTCATTCCCCAGATAGCGCCGATCGCCATCATGGGCGTGCAAAGAATCGTGAATACGGTGAGCGTCTTCATGATTTCGTTGCCGCGGTAGTTCGAGATATTGTCCTCGAGCAGAAGCAGCGACTCCACCTCCTGCCGGTACTCCTCCTGCAGCATGATCATTCTCTGCAGACGCGAGTTGAACGCCTGGTGGATGAGGCTCTCCTTCATCTCTTCGGGAAACGCCTCTTCAAGAGCGAACCGGATTTCGCGGACCGGCCTCGTCAGTCCGGTCCAGTGGAGCAGGCCGTAGCGGAGCTCCAAAATGCGGTGGAACATGTATCCGCCGTTGCGGTCCCGGATATTCTCCTCCATCTCGCGCAGCTTCTGCTCGAAGTTGTCCATCCCGTCGAAGAAAGGCTCCATGATGCCGGCAAGCAGCTTGATGAATCCGTCCAGAGCCGTCTCCGTCTGCTCGACTTCCGCAAAAAAATGAGCCGCTCCTTCGCAGCCGTCGACAATATTCTCTTCTTGAAAGCCGATCGTATATAGATTGCGGTGCCCCAAATAGAAATGCATCGTGCAATTGCTTCCCTGATCGTCATCCGCTTTTCCGACGACGAGCGTCCCGAACACCGCATTGCGTTTGCCTTGGAAGGAAACAGCCGCAAGATGGTTCACCTCCCGGTCCCTGCTCCTGTCGATCCATTTCCGGACAGCCTCGTCCTGCCGCCACATCTCCGCAGCCTGCGCGCTGTCGTCGCTTCGATGCCATGTCCAGCCCGAGCTTTCCGCCGCCGGACGCTTCTCCTCGTTCCCCATCCTGATCCCACTCCTGACTAGCTGCATCTTGACCTGACTATCCTTCCTTTACCCTGCCCCGCCGCTCCCGGAATCAGTTGGAGGGATGGCAATGATTGAAAAAAAAAGCCCCGCAAGCGGGGCTTCGATTCTCAGCCGATAATGATTCGGCCTTCCGGATATCGGAACGGCTCTTTTTTGGATTTGGAGCGGATCGCGAACGCCAAGGTCAGCAGTCCGAGCCTGCCGGCAAACATCAGGATGATGATCACACCCTTGCCGACGGGGGTAAGATCCAGGGTGGCTCCGAGGCTGAACCCGACCGTGCCGAACGCGGACACGGCCTCGAAGAGAAGCACAAGGAAGGAGGCATTTTCCACGGTCGTCAGAATCATCGTGGAGGCGACGATAATGATGACCCCCATGAGCGTGACCGTGATGGCCCGATACAGCTCCTTGGCGGCAATCCGGTACCGGAAGATAACCGCATCCTCGCGGCCGCGCAGAATCGCATGGATGCCGGCAAGCAGCACGACGAAGGTGGTCAGCTTGATTCCTCCCCCTGTAGAGCCCGGCGCGGCTCCGATGAACATGAGGATGATCATCAGAAGCTGGGTCGCCTGACGCAGCTCCTCGATCGGCACGGTGTTGATTCCTGCGGAGCGCAAGCTGAACGATTGGAAGAAGCTGGCCCAGATCTTGCCGTTGAGCCCCAGATCGCCGAAGCTCCTTGTATTCGTAAATTCAAAGATGAAGAAAAGAATGGCGCCGCCCAATGTGAGGACGACAGAAGCCCATAACACGACCTTGCTGTGCAGGGAAATTTTGCGCCTCTCGGGAAACCGGATCAGATCCGCCATGACAATGAAGCCGATGCTGCCGAAGAAGATGAGCGTCATCGTAATCAGGTTGATGGCGGGATCGCTGACGAACTGGCTCCAGCCCCCGATAATTTCAAAGCCGGCATTGTTGAACACGGAAACGGCATGGAATACGCCGAAGTAAGCCGCTTTGGACAGCGGCATGGAGTCCATCCAGATGAACGTGTACAGCAGCGCTCCGACTCCTTCGATAGCGGCGGAGAACAAAAAGATCCTTATTACGAGCTGAACGATTCCGCTCATCTCCGTCTGATTGAGGGACTCCTTGAGCACGAGACGGTCACGGAGCGATATTTTGCGGCCGAACGCCAGGGCGAACCAGGTGGCGGCCGTCATGAAGCCCGTCCCTCCCAGCTGGAACAGCACGAGCAGCACGATTTGTCCGAACAAGGAGTATTCGGTGCCTGTGTTCATAATGGTCAGCCCCGTCACGCATGTGGCCGATGTCGCCGTGAACAGCGCATCCAGAACAGGGATCCGCACCCCGTCAGCCGAAGCGGCAGGGGTGGCGAGAAGGATCGTGCCCAGCACGATCAGAGAAAGGAATCCGCCCGCAAGCACCCTCGGAGGGGTAAGGTAGGCAGAGCGGATATAACGATTGGACAGCACGGCTCGAAGCCCCTTTCCGCTTCATTTCTAAAGCTTGCGCTGCAAAGCCGTCACAAGCTGTTCGGCCAGGGCATGCAAAAAGCAGCCCACATCAATGCGTGGACTGCCTGCCCATGGTCCAGTCAAAATCCAAATATCGGCCGATGATCGCTTCAAGCATCTCCAGCCGGATCGGCTTGCTGATATAATCGGTCATTCCGGCTTCCAGGCAGCGCTGCCTGTCTCCCGGCAGCACGTTGGCCGTCATCGCCACGATGACCGGCTGCTTGCCGGCACGCGCATCCCCGTTGATCAGCCTCGTCGCCTCAAGTCCGTCCATGACCGGCATTTTCATATCCATGAAGATCATATCATAGAATCGTTTTTTTGCCATCGCCACGGCCGCTTCCCCGTTCTCCGCCACATCCGCTTCGATGCCGAGCCGGTCGAGGAGCTTGAGGATCAGCTTCTGGTTCACGTCGTTGTCCTCGGCGACGAGAACCCGGGAACGCTCGCTCGGCGCCGGCACGCCTCGATCTCCAGTGCCGAGCGTGAACGGCAGGACGTTGGCCTTCAAGACAAGGCGGCTGTCGACGCCCGTCTCGCTGGCCGCCGTAGTCTCGGTATAGGTCTGGCTGAGCATGGCGGAGAAAGAAAAGGAATCCGAATGAGGAGGAGCTTCCCATGGACGGGAGCCGGGCAGCGGATTGTCGTCGGCTTGATCTCCCTCCAAAGCGGGATAACATTCCTCCATTTGCTTGAGACGCACGGTAAAGGTGAAGCAGGCTCCTTTGGGCTCATTGGCGCACGCCTCGATCGTCCCGCCCATCAGCTCCACCAGATTTTTGCAGATGGCTAAGCCAAGTCCGGTTCCACCGTACTTGCGGGTCATGGAGGAATCCAGCTGGGAGAACGGCTGGAACAAGAGCGGGAGCTTATCCTCGGGAATGCCTACCCCGGTATCGCTCACCCTGAACTGGACAGCGATGCCATCTTCCTGGCGGTCGGCATGACCGAACGACTCCTCGGCGAGGCGCACGTCGACATCAATATGCCCTTCATGCGTGAATTTGATCGCATTGCTGATCAGGTTCATCAGAATCTGGCGCAGCTTGGTCACGTCTCCATACAGATACTCCGGCAAATCCGGGGATATCGAACAAAGAATATCGAGATTGCTCTCGCGCGACTTGGCGATGAACAGATCCAGCGATTCGTCCACGCAGCTCTTCAGATCGAAAGGAACCATCTCCAGCTCCAGCTTGCCGGCTTCGATCTTGGCGTAGTCCAGAATGTCGTTGATGACGCTGAGCAGGCTGTCGCCGCTCTTCAGGATGATTTCGGCGAAATCCTTCTGCTCCTCGTTCATCTCCGTCTCCATCAGGAGATTGGTCATGCCGAGAATGCCGTTCATAGGCGTGCGGATCTCGTGGCTGACCATCGCCAGGAACTCCGTTTTGGCTCTGTCGGCCACTTCCGCCGCTTCCTTGGCCGCAAGAATTTCCGCCTCCGACTTCTTGCGCTCGCTGATGTCGCTGACCGTGCAGGCGAAGATGACTTCCTCATCCACCAGCGTGCTGCCCAGCTTGATCTCCGCATGGAAGACGCTGGCGTCCTTGCGGCGCGGCATGACCTCGATCAGGCGCCCGGAAGAGGTGCCGTCCATCGCGGCTTCGCCCATGATGTCCAGCTGCCTGACGCATATGCCCGGGATAAGCTCGTCGATCTGCTTGCCGATCACTTCTCTTTCCTGATACTTGAACATCGGAAATACCGACGGATTCACCGTCAGAATGATCCCGTTCTTGTCGAACGTGATCATCGTGTCCATGGAAGTCGAGCTGATGACGCTCTTGACGGCTTCCGACTTGGTCAGCTGGTAGGCCGTCCGCATCAGCTCCTTGTTCATGCGCTCAAGCTCCTGCGTCTGCTGCTGGAGCAGGACGGCTTGCTGCTGCAAGGTTTTGTTGCTGACGTACATCCGGACAAAGCCTTCGATTTTGGAGCGGAAAATCTGGGGAACGAAGGGCTTCAGCATATAGTCGATCGCCCCGACGGCGTAGCCGGCGAACATATGCTGGGCTTCCTTGCTCGTCGCCGACACGAAAATGATCGGAATCTCCTTGGTCTTGTCCCTGGATTTGATCATTCGAGCGGTTTCGAAACCATCCATGCCGGGCATCTGGACATCCATGACGATGACGGCAAAATCATCCTTCAGAAGCGCCCGCAGCGCCTCCTCGCCGGAAAGGCATTTGACGAGGTTGTAGTTGAGATCGCCAAGGACGGCTTCGATGGCCAGCAAATTTTCGGGGTAGTCATCGACCAGCAGGATATTGATAGGCCCGTCATAAGAGATCATGGTTTCCCCCCTCCCTTGTCTGTGGCTTTACTTGACTTTGCGGTAGATCCGGTTGATCAGGTCCAGGTCGTCGAACTGGTCCGCATGCCGCGTGAAGTTGATGCTTTCCTTGGTGCCCAGCAGCAGCACGCCGAACATGCTGAGACTGTCGTAGAGCAGCCCATGCACATGGTTCTGGAGATCCTTGTTGAAGTAGATCATGACATTGCGGCACAGGATGACATGAAATTCGTTGAAGGAGCCGTCCGTGACCAGATTGTGCTGGGCAAACACGATGTTTTTCTTCAGGAAGCTTTGGAAAATAACCGATTCGTACTTGGCCGTGTAATAGTCCGAGAAGGACTCCTTGCCGCCGCCGTCCTGGTAATTGCGCGTATACTGCTGCATCCGCTCGATCGGGAATACGCCCTGCCTCGCGACGTCGAGAACGGTCGAGCTCATATCCGTGGCGTAGATTCTCGTACGATCGTAAAGCCCTTCCTCATGCAGCAGGATCGCCATGGAGTAGACTTCTTCGCCGGTCGAGCAGCCGGCATGCCAGATCCGAATGAACGGATACGTCTTGAGCAGCGGAACGACATGTTTGCGGAACGACTTGAACACTTCCGGATCGCGGAACATCTCGGTGACATGGATCGTGAGGTCCGACAGGAGCCTTTCCATGCAGCCGCGGTCGTGGATCACCCGGTCCGTAAGCGCCGTGATCGTCGTCAGCCGTTCCGCATGCACCCGATGCCATATTCTTCTGCGGATCGAGGCATAGGCATAGTTCCTGAAATCATAGCCATAGAGCCTGAACATGGCCACGAGCAGCATCTCGATCTCCAGCTGTTCTCTTTCGTCCGAATCGCTCGGACGAGGTTTGACGCTATTTATACAACCACACCCTCATTAATGAAAGAAGTTGATCCACGTTGACCGGCTTGGCGATGTAATCGCTGGCCCCGGCTTCGATGCATTTGTCGCGGTCGCCCTTCATCGCCTTGGCGGTGACGGCGATGATCGGCAGCTTGTCGTAGCGGGAGTCGGCGCGGATGAGCCTCATCGCTTCATATCCGTCCATTTCCGGCATCATGATGTCCATGAGGACGAGATCAAGATCGGGATTCTTCTCGATCTGCTCGATGGCCTCCCGGCCGTTCTCGGCATAGGTAATGTTCATCTTATACCCTTCCAGGACATTGGACAAGGCGAACACGTTGCGGATATCGTCGTCGACGATGAGAACGTCCCTGTTTTCGAAAATGGTCTCCACGCTGTGAAGCTTGCGCAGCACGCTGCGCTTGTCTTCCGGCAGCTCGGCTTCCACCCTGTGCAGGAAGAGCGTCGTCTCGTCAAGCAGCCGCTCCGGCGACTTGACGTCCTTGACGATGATCGTCTCGGCGTATTTCTTGAGCATCATTTCCTCGCGCTTCTCGAGATCGCGCCCGGTGTAGATGATGATCGGCAGATCATGCAGCTCCTCGTTGCGCCTGATCTGGTCCAGCAGCTCGAAGCCGGTGATGTCCGGCAGGCCGAGATCGAGGACCATGCAGTCGTAATGATGCTCGCTCAGCTCCTTGAGCGCGTCGCGTCCGGACGATACTCCCGTAATGACCAGATCGTCGTGGCCGATGAGCTCCTCGATGGCGTGGCGCTGGATCTCGTCGTCCTCCACCACGAGCAGGCGTTTCATGTTGCGCTCCATGAACAATCCGATCTGCGTGAACAGATTGTCGAGATGCTCCTTGGAGACCGGCTTCTTGAGATAGGCGATCGCTCCGAGCGCGAGGCCCTGCTGGACCTCGTCGATAACCGAGATCAGATGGACCGGAATATGGCGAGTGTTGGAATCGTTCTTCAGATGATGGAGGACGGACCAGCCGTCCATGACCGGCATCTGGATATCCAGAAGGATCGCATCCGGCAGATACGTCCGCGCATAAGACAAGCCTTTGTCTCCCTGTCCGGCCACGATGGCCTTGAAGCCGCGCGAGCGGGCGATATCGACGAGAACTTTGGCGAAAGCGACGTCGTCCTCGACGATCAGGACGACCTTGTCCCCGTCCTTCAATTCCTTGAGGTCGTCCTCCACATCGAACGCATGGCGGGTAAGCTCCGGCTTCATCGGCTTCCGTTCCGCCGGGATGACCGGCGACGGAAGGGCTGCCGCCGCTTCGTCCATGCCGCTGAACGAGCTTCTTGAGACTTCGAAATCGGTTCCCTCGTTCATTTTGACGAGATGGAATTCCGGCAGCGTGAGCACGAAGACGCTTCCCTCTCCCGGCTTGCTCGTCAGATGGATGTCTCCGCCAAGCAGTCTGGCCAGATCGCGGCTGATCGCCAGGCCAAGTCCGGTGCCGCCGTATTTGCGGCTCGTCGTCCCGTCGACCTGCTGGAAGGCTTCAAAGATGATCGCTTGCTTGTCTTCGGGGATACCGATGCCCGTATCCTTCACTTCGAACGAAATCCAGCTGCCCTGGGCGCCTTCCGGCATCTCGTCCGGAGTGGACTTGCGGATCAGCATGCTGATGGAGCCCTGGGTCGTGAACTTGAACGCGTTGGACAGCAGATTGCGCAGGATCTGCTTGACGCGGTGGCTGTCCGTAAACATTTCCGCGGGCACGTTTTCCTCGGTGTTCGTATGGAACGGCAGCTCCTTCTGGATGCTGAGCGGCTGGAAGCTGCGCATGGCGTATTGCTCGAGATCCCGCAGAGGCACATGCTCGGTTACGACATCCATCTTGCCTGCGCCGATCTTCGACAGGTCGAGAATTTCGTCGATCAGCTTGAGCAGGTCGCTGCCCGAAGTATGAATCGTCGTTGCGAATTCAATCTGCTTCTGAGTGAGATTACCGTCCTTGTTGTCCGACAGCATTTGGGACAGAATAAGCAGGCTGTTGAGCGGTGTCCGCAGCTCATGCGACATGTTGGCGAGAAACTCGGATTTGTATTTGGAAGCGAGGCCGAGCTGAACCGTCTGCTTCTCGAGCGCATCCCTCGTCTGCTCGATCTGCTGGCTGTGCCTTTTCGTCTCCTTCATCTGAAGCTCCAGCAAATGGGTCTTCTGCAGCAGCTCCTCGTTCGTCTGCTCCAGCTCTTCCTGCTGGCTCTGCAGCTGCTCCTCGGAAGCCTTGAGCGCTCTCGTCTGCTCTTCGAGACGGTCGTTGGAGCTGCGCAGCTCCTCCTGCTGGCTGATGAGCTCTTCGGATTGGGATTGGAGCTCCTCGCTCATCGTCTGCGACTCGCGCAGCAGCTCCTCGATCCGGATCCTTCCGAACAGGTTGTGGAGCACCATGCCGGCAGATTCGCCGATCTGCTCCAGCAGCTCGTGGTGCAGGCCGGTGAACGACTGCAGGCTTCCGAGCTCAAGCACGGCCACGACGGAATGCTGATAGTGGACCGGCAGCAGATAGAGCTCCCGGATCTGAGTCTGCCCGATGCCCGAGCGGATGTTGAGATATCCTTCCGGCACTTCCGTCAGATGCATCGACTTGTTGTCCGCCGCGCTCTGGCCTACGAGTCCTTCTCCGAACCGGAAAGAAGAGGCCGTTTCGAGGCCTTCCGTTCCTGCATAAGAAGCGCGCAGCGTAAATGTCCTGCCTTCTCCCAGATGATCGCGGATATAGAGCGCTCCGTAGGACGCTCCCGTAAGCGGGGCGACGGCGGAGATGAATCTCTCCGCCAGATTTTCCAGTTCGGTGATGCTCTGAACGCCAACGATGACGTTGGCCAGGCTCGTTTTGAGCCAGGTCTGGTCCTGCATCGTCTGATTGTATATTTTCTCCGCCCGCGTCTTTTCATCCAGATCGTCCGCGAGCTTGTAGAAGGAATCGGCGACCTCCTTGAACTCTCCCTCTTGCACGATCGCATCCAGGCGCGTCTCCCGGGTCGATTCTCCCCGAGAGAACCCGACGATAGCGGAGGAGAGGAACCGGAAGCCGCGGTTGAGCGTCTTCGTATTCCAGATGATGATGAATAGGCCGAGCAGGACGCCGGCAATCGTGACGGCAATCATGATGTTGGTCGTCGATTTGTTGTCGTTCCTCGTCTGCTCGACCAGCTGATCAAGCGCCCGCTGATGGTAGGCGACCATATCGTCGGCATTGTTGACTAGCGTCTCCTGGTAGCGGAGACCTTCGCTTTCCCGCAGCGCCACGGCCGCAGCGCCGTTGCCGTCCTCCACCAGCCTCATGGCCCGGTCGACATAGGAGAAGAAGTCCGCCGTGCTGGATTCCATCTTGTCCAGCATCTGATATTCGGAATCGGAAGAGGCGATGCCTTCGAGGCTTTTGATGGCGGCCTGGACCGACTCTTTGTTTTTTTGAATGTTGTCGCGGTTTCGCTCGACCGTTTCCTTCGTGGGCACGGTCAGAATGTTGACCATGTATTTGGCCACATTGTTCACGTTGCCGCGCATGCTCGTGGTCGTAGCAACCTTGGTGTATCTTTGGTCGTAGATTTCGTTCAGCTGATTGCTGAGATTGAACAGGTTGCGTATTCCCGCGCTGCTGAGGACAATCATGATGGCAAGCAGGATGACAAACCCCAGTTGAACTTTTGTCCGTATTTTCATGTTGACCGATCACCGAATCCTCTCTGGGCAATTGTGGATGAGCTGTATATGCAGAGAACCTCAATCTTTCACTCTATGAATATATGAATGCATTTTCTCTATGAACGCATTCACTCTAATACAATTGTACAAATAATAGAGCCGGGAGTCATCCTCTCTCGACGTATTGGCAGCATTTCCTGGTCAACACACGAATCGGCCGCCTCCCTCAAGGGTTGCGACCGGACGTTGAATCAAAGTTTTCTATTCTTTACCCTGACGAAATGGGATTGAATCACCTTTTCGACAGAAATCTATGTTTTTTTCATCGGCGATTCTTCTATTCCATGTCCGCCCAGAAGAAGTCGACGGATAGGACCTGCCCCGTCTGCTGATTCAGGAACAGCTTGGCGGCAAAACCGTTGGCATCCACATATCCGACGCCATCCTCGGCCTTGTACTGAGGCTCTCCATAGCGGCTTGCCCAGCCTTCCAGAGTGACGGGAAGCTCTTCCTCCCCTACCCGAACGGATCCGTTCGAGGAGGGCACGCTCACATAATCCACTTCCGTGCCGGTGAAAGCGATGTTCATATCGGGATAAGTCCAGCGAGTCTGCTCGGCGAGAAGCTCATCCTGAGCCGCTTCGAGCGGAAGTCCAAGCTCGGAGACGATCTGCTCCTTGTCGTCGGTCAGGCGGACTCCGTTGATCGTGCCGAAATCCATCGTCTCCGGAACGGCATTCGCCGAGGCGGACGATTCCTCTTTCAGCAAAGCGATCACAGCGGGAGGAGCAGGCTGGCCGGCTGCCGTTTCCGTCTCCTTGGCCGGCGCGGCGGCAGACGGCAACGATGCGGCGGGACGGGTCAAGGAAATCGCCATTCCTATAACCAGAAACAGGCAGGCAACCGAAGCCGTAATGATCGTCTTTTTCACATTGCTTCCTCCCTTTCCACAAGCTGCTGATCCAATAGTATCCATTAACCAGCCGCCTCAGCGCGCGAAACAGCAAATAAGCCTGCCGGAAGCCGGCAGGCTGGTGATCCTCTTACTCGGCTTTTCCTGTATGTCCCGCCTCCAGGGCGGCAAGCCGCTCCAGCACTTCGGCGCGCGAGAAATGCTCTCCGATGAACACGATGGCGTCGCGCGCGCTCTCGGCCGGAGATAGAGGCATGAAATCCGTCTCCCTGTACGCGAATTGAAAATGGTACCGGCTGGCGGTGTCGGCGAACGTGACGATTCCTTTCGCCCGATAAACGTTGTCGGGCAGCGACAGAAGCATGCTTTCGAAATCCATGCTGTCGTAGGGCCGCTGCGGATAATAAGTCACTGCCATCAGATGCTCATGGGCATGCTCGCGGCCGTGCTCCTTCCTGGCGTCGGATGCATCCCCTGTGCCTCCATGCGCCCTCGTGGCGACCTCCTCCGGCTTCAGGGCAGCTCCGGGATCAGCCGACAGCACGCTCTCGATCCATTCCGCATCTGCCCCGCCATGCCGGACGGTGACGAGCGTAGCATGGAAATTGAGCTCCCCGATCCGCTGCTGAACCTCGACCAGCTCCTCGGGATGAAGCAGATCGGCTTTGTTCAGCACCAGCTTTGTCGCGCAGCGGATCCCGTCCTCCATCAGCTTCATCGTGCGCCGGCTCCCCTTGAGGCGAAGCATGCCCGGACCATCGACGACGGTCACGACAGCGGACAGGTAGAGAGCTTCATGCAAGGCGGCGTCCATTACGCCTTCCACCAGCTCCAGCGGATTCGCCGCTCCGGTAGCTTCGATGAGAATGATATCAGGCCGCTCCTTCCTCGCCAGCAGCACCAGCTCTCCGGCCAGATCGCCCTTCATCGTGCAGCAGATGCAGCCGTTCAGCATTTCCTTGAGCGGAACGCCGGAATCGAATCTCGCTCCCTCCAGATGAAGGTCTCCCAGCTCGTTCAGAACGACGGCCGGCTTGATGCCGGCTTCCCGGCAGCCGTCCAGCAGGCGTGTCAGCAAGCTCGTCTTGCCGCTGCCCAGAAATCCGGCCAGAACGACGACCGGTACAGGAGTGACTTGTTCTTCCATTCGCTTCCCCATCCTCTTCCGCTAATCGTCTTTGAACCTATCCAGTATACCGGATTCCGTTCCGAAGGCACAAAAAAACGTCCGGCCGGATCGAATCGATCCAGCCGGACGTCCCCGCTTCGCGGGCGGCTCAGTGAGGCTTGGCGATGACCAGGATTTTCCCTTGGTCGAGAACTTCCTCGTAACGTTCGGCTTCCATTTCGGTCAAGCCTACCGACTCCAGCTTGGAGCGCAGCGCGTCGCCGCGGGAGCGGAACATATTCGCCATCGAGTCGAATACGCCTTCCTCCTGCATCCCGATGCTGTTCGCATCGGAATTTTCGGCCAGGCGGTCCGTCTGGTCTTTATCATGGGCAAGCACATAAATCTCGTCCTTGTCATATCCGCGGCGGTTAAGCTCGCGTACTGCCGACATAGCGTCCATTCCGCTCTCTACAACTTGAATGCTTGGTTTCATGTGTCTATCCCTCCAATGGTATGGTTGTCGGTTCGGCCCCGCCGTGGCAGGGCGTTCAAGCTTACAGGTTTGTACCCCTGCCCCGATGCACATGAAACATTCCGCTTGGCGCCGCCAAGGAGGCCATTCGGACTCCTTTCAGATTAAAATGCCTGCGGAAAAACTCAGAAAAAGGATATCATTGGAATTTTCTCATCTTGGTTTCAAAGATTTTCTGGCCGTTTACTTATACCGTATAAAGAATTCGAACGAGACAACGGAGGTAACACAGATGAATGTGAACAACGAATGCATGGCAATGCTCCTCGCGGGAGGAGAAGGAAAACGGCTGGCGCCGCTGACGAACCGGCTGGCGAAGCCGGCTGTTCATTTTGGCGGCCGCTACCGCATCATCGATTTCCCGTTGAGCAATTGCGTTAACTCCGGAATCGGCAGCGTGGGCATCCTCGCTCAATACATGAAGCAATCCATCAGCGGCCACGTCGGCGATGGCTCCGCTTGGGACAACACCGACATCACGATCCTCAATTCCGAGGATCAGAAGACCGGCTACAAGGGAACGGCAGACGCCATTTTCCAGCACATCGATTTCATCGATTCCCATCAACCGGAGCATCTGCTCGTCATCTCCGGCGACCATATCTACCAAATGGACTATAAGGAAATGCTCAGCTTCCATAAAGCCCGCGGCGCGGCCGCCACGATCGCCGTCAAGGAGGTTCCTTGGGCGGAGGCTTCCCGCTTCGGACTCATGAATACGGATGACCGGCTGAACATTACGTCCTTTGAAGAAAAGCCGGCCAAGCCTCAGAGCAACCTGGCTTCGATGGGCGTTTATATTTTCCGGTGGGCCGATCTGCGCGAAGCGCTCATTCTGGATGCCATGCGCGCCGATTCTTCCCATGATTTCGGCAAGGACATCATCCCTTCCCTCCTGGCCTCGGAGGAAAAAATCATCGCCTTCCCATTCAAAGGCTACTGGAAAGATGTCGGTACGCCGGGCAGCCTGTGGGAAGCCCATATGGATCTGCTTCAAGGCACGATCGACCTCAATCGTCCCGAGTGGCCGATGTATACCCCTTCCCTTTCGGTCAGCCCAGCCATCTACGTGGAAGGCAAAGGGGAAGTGAGCAATTCCATCGTCCAGCGGGGCTGCCGGATTCAAGGAGATGTGGAAGGGTCCATCCTCTTCCACAGCGTCCAGATCGGAGAGGGCAGCACGGTGACGGACAGCATCATCATGCCGGGAGCGAGAATCGGCCGCAATGTGAGCATCCACCGCGCTATCATCGGCGAAGGCGCTTATGTCGCGGACGGTTCCTCCATCGAGAGCAGCGATGACAACCTGACCGTCATCGGCGCCGGCGAATTCCGCTACAGCCGCTCCCCGCTCCGCAGAACCCGCCCGTCGGCTATGCTGGGAGACGTCCGGACTGGTTCTTGATTTTCAACCCCTACGAAAAAGACGAAAAAGTCTGCCTTTACGGGCAGACTTTTTGTCGTCGGCGTCAAAATATATCCATGCTGAGGTATCTCTCTCCGCTATCGGGGGCCATGCACAGAATTCGCTTCCCCTTGCCGATCCGGCGCGCCTCCTGAACCGCCGCCCAGACGGAGGCTCCACCCGATGGACCGAGCAGGATGCCTTCCTTGGCTGCAAGCTCCCTGCATGCGGTGATGGCCGCATCGTCCCCGACCTGCACGATGTCGTCGTAGACATCTGTATTCAGGATCGGAGGCACGAAGCCTGGACTCGTACCGACCAGCTTATGGGGTCCGGGCTGGCCTCCAGAGAGGACGGGAGATCCTTGCGGCTCCACGACAAGAATGCGCAATTCCGGCAGCAGCCTGCGAAGCTCTTCTCCCGTTCCGGTAATCGTCCCTCCGGTGCCGCTGGAGGCGACGAACACATCCATACGGCCTTCCATCTGCTCCATGATCTCCAGCGCCGTCGTCCCCCGATGGGCATCCGGATTCGCGGGATTCTCGAATTGAAGCGGAATGTAACTGCCTTCGATTCCTTGCGCCAGCTCCTTCGCCTTGGAGATCGCTCCCGGCATCCTCTCCGCCGCCGGCGTCAGCACGACCTCGGCTCCGTAAGCGCGCAGAATGCCGATCCTTTCCTTGCTCATATTGTCCGGCATGACGAGAATGGACTTGTATCCTCTTGCCGCCGCATTCATGGCGATGCCGATGCCGGTGTTGCCGCTGGTCGGCTCGATGATCGTTCCCCCCGGCTTCAGGAGACCGTCCCTCTCCGCTTGCAGCACCATATTGGCGGCGGCCCGGTCCTTCACGCTTCCGCTCGGATTGAACTTTTCCAGCTTCACGTACACCTCGGCGTCCTCGGGACCGACAAGCCGATTCAGCCTGACTGCCGGGGTATCTCCGATCAGCTCGGTGACGGAATTCACGATTCTGGGAGGCATTGGCATCTTCCTTTTGTTCAGATTCAAGTGGATTTATTATGAATGGTACAGGAATGGCCACGGATTCTCAAACGCCGGTCAAACCCTACGGACAACGGTGGTCATCTAGCAATCAACCCAACAAAAACGGGACCCCGAAGGGTCCCGCAATTTTTGCCGCATCATGCTTGGTGGCCGGGCACTTACATCATGCCGCCCATGCCGCCCATTCCGCCCATGTCAGGCATGGCCGGTTTGTCTTTTTCCGGTTTGTCGACGACAACCGCTTCAGTCGTCAGAACGACAGCCGCAACGGAAGCGGCGTTCTGCAGCGCGGAACGCGTTACCTTCGTCGGGTCGACAATTCCGGCTTCGAACATGTTCACCCAGTCGCCGGTAGCGGCGTTGTAGCCGATGCCGATGGCTTCTTTTTTCAGACGCTCGACGATGACGGAGCCTTCGACGCCTGCGTTGGTCGCGATCGTGCGGACCGGCTCTTCCAGAGCGCGCAGGATGATGTTGACGCCGGTTTTCTCTTCGCCCGTCACGTCCAGAGCTGCAACAGCTCCGTATACGTTCACGAGTGCCGTGCCGCCGCCGGATACGATGCCTTCTTCCACTGCTGCACGCGTGGAGTTCAGGGCGTCCTCAATGCGGAGCTTGCGCTCTTTGAGTTCCGTTTCGGTCGCTGCGCCGACTTTGATGACAGCAACGCCGCCGGACAGCTTGGCCAGGCGCTCTTGCAGCTTCTCGCGGTCGAAGTCGGAAGTCGTTTCTTCCAGCTGCGTGCGGATCTGCTTCACGCGCACATCGATGTCGGTTTTGTCGCCGGCGCCGTCAACGATGATCGTGTTTTCTTTGGTTACGCGGATTTGGCGAGCGGAACCGAGCTGCTCGACCGTCGTGGACTTGAGGTCCAGACCGAGCTCTTCGGTGATTACTTGGCCGCCCGTCAGAGCGGCGATATCGCCCAGCATCGCCTTGCGGCGGTCGCCGAAGCCAGGAGCTTTGACGGCTACGCAAGTGAAGGTGCCGCGCAGGCGGTTGACGATCAGCGTAGCTTGAGCTTCGCCTTCAACGTCTTCAGCGATGATCAGCAGCTGTTTGCCGGATTGAACGACTTTCTCCAGTACAGGCAGGATCTCCTGGATGTTGGAGATTTTTTTGTCGGTGATCAGGATGTACGGGCTGTCGAGGACAGCTTCCATCTTGTCCGTATCCGTGATCATGTATGGAGATACGTAGCCGCGGTCGAACTGCATGCCTTCAACCACTTCGAGCTCCGTGTAGAAGCCTTTGGATTCTTCAACCGTGATGACGCCGTCGTTGCCGACTTTTTCCATCGCTTCAGCGATCAGCTGGCCGACTTCGTCGTCGCCGGAGGAGATGGCCGCAACCTGTGCGATGGAATGCTTGCCTTCGATCGGCTTAGAGATGTTCTTCAGCTCTTCCACAGCGGCGCGGACAGCTTTCTCGATGCCTTTGCGAAGAACGATCGGGTTCGCGCCGGCCGTTACGTTCTTGAGGCCTTCGCGGATGATCGCTTGAGCCAGAACCGTAGCGGTCGTCGTGCCGTCGCCGGCAACGTCGTTCGTTTTCGTTGCGACTTCTTTGACCAGCTGGGCGCCGGCATTTTCGAACGGGTCTTCCAGTTCGATTTCTTTGGCGATGGATACGCCGTCATTCGTGATCAGCGGGCTTCCGAATTTCTTCTCGAGCACCACATTGCGGCCTTTAGGACCGAGCGTTACTTTTACTGCATTTGCAAGAGCGTCGACTCCGCGCAGCATGCCGCGGCGTGCGTCTTCGCTGAACTTGATTTCTTTTGCCATCGTCCATTACCTCCCGGTATATAGTTGTGGATGGAATGCGTTAAGTATGAAAATCCGATGTATAGCGAAGCTTCGCTGCAAAACCTTGAAGGTCTTAGCCGAAGATCGCGTGGATGTCGCTTTCTTTCATAATCAAATACTCTTTGCCCTCGTATTTGATCTCCGTTCCTGCATATTTGGAGAAGAGCACGCGGTCGCCGACTTTCACTTCCAGCTCGACGCGCACGCCGTCCTTCAGCGCTCCGCTTCCTACAGCAACGATTTTGCCTTCTTGCGGCTTTTCTTTCGCCGTGTCCGGCAGCACGATACCGCTGGCGGTAGTCTCTTCTTTAGCGATCGGTTCTACCAATACGCGTTCACCCAAAGGTCTGATCATGAAAAAATAGCCTCCTTAATTAGAATTTGTCGTTTTTTGTTAGCACTCGTAAGCCCTTAGTGCTAATAACATGTTTTATGATACTCAACTTGGGACCGGATTTCAAGTGGGAGGCATCGATTTTATGTGAAGTTTACCTCCCTTTTCACGCAAACAAATAGCCGCCGGCTGGGCCGACGGCTAACAGAGGGGAATGAACGTCATTTGTTGGAGGAATCTTCGAGAGCTTCAAGCTTCTCCGTGACGAGATGAAGCGCCGCTCCGGAGGTGTAAATGAAGACGCTGCCGATAAGGAATCCGATGCCGACCATCAGGGTCATATTCGTGTCGCTGAAGTGAGTGATGTCCCACAGGCAAGCCACAACGCCGATCAACAAGCAGGTCCAAGCCATTATATTCATGAATTGGAAGAGACGATCGACCGCGGTTTTGCTTTGCTCGATTGGCTTGACAGAAATCATCTTGGCCATGAATGTCACATCCCGTTCAAAGTTGTAAGTGGTTTCATATCTATACTATACCACATTCCGCCTAAATATGTTCAAATATTTTTCACTTTTTGATCAAATATTGGACATCGATTCGTCTCATATGGCATGAAAGGCGCATTCATCAGGCTTGACTAGCTCGAAGTCAATCCTTATCCCCTCTTTATCTTGTCCGATTCTTGTCCGAATGATGACGTTTCGGAAAGCGGGCAACAAAAAAAGCCTGCCGCATGGGCAGGCTTGATGCAGGCTTTCTATTTGCTTGCAGCGACAGCGTATTCCTGTTCGAACCGCGCGTCCTTCTCCTGCTGGCGCTTGTAGATCCGGGCGCACATCAGGATGCTCAGCTCGTAGAGCAGGATGAGCGGAATCGCCACCAGCGTATCGGAGACGACATCGGGCGGAGTGACCGTGACGCCGATGAACACCATGATGAAGTAGGCGACTCTCCTCATCTTCCGCAGACCGCCCGGCGTCAGAATCCGGATCGCGGTCAGGAACATGAGCAGGAGCGGCAGCTCGAACAGAAGCGAGATCGGCACGATGATGTTCACCATGAACGTCAGATACTGCACGATGCCGTACGTTTCTTCGAGTCCGAGGCTTCGGGCGACCTTGGAGGTGAAGTGGAATGCCATCGGGAACACGACGTAATAGGAGAACGCCAAGCCGAGCAGCAGCATGAACAGCGCATAGGGAACGTACCGGAGCGCGGCACGCTGCTCATGCACGCGAAGAGCCGGCTTGACAAAGGACCAGAGCTGGAAAAAAGCGACCGGTACCGCAGGAACGAGCGCGATGATGAAAGCGAACTTCATGTAGATTCCGATGCCGTCCCAGAGGGAGAAGGTATGGAAGCCTCCGATCTCCTTGGCCTGTTCCGTGGACGTCAAGTAGTTGTACATCGGTTCGGCGAAAAAGAGGCCCAGCATCAATCCCGCTATGAGCACCAGCAAAATCACGAAGATCCGCTTGCGCAGCTCTCCCAGATGGTCCATGAGGGACATCAGGCCTTCTTCCCGCAGCCGCGAGCGCTGCCCTGCCTTATTCCCCGTGGGGCTGGCCATACGTGATCCTCCTTACATGTACATGTTGAATCATGCCGGCTGTCCGCCGGTTATTCCGGAAGACGCTTCGAATCCGCGCGGACAGGCTCGCTGCCGGATACTTCTCCGTCCACTTCGATGCGTGACGCGGCGTCGCGGCGCGCAGGCTGCTGCTGGTTGTCGTCTTCCATCAGATCGCGGGCGCCGGCCTTGAACTCCTTCAGCGTGCGGCCGAAAGCGCGGCCGAGCTCCGGGAGCTTGTTGGGTCCGAACAGCAGCAGGGCGATAACGGCGAGCAGCAGGAAGCCTGTAGCTCCAATTCCACTAAACATGATGAATGATTCCTCCTCTGGATTTCGCGAGAATCTCGCTGGATGTCTGGCGTCTCCAGTCATCCTTCCTTCCAGGAGCCATCACGCCTGAAGGGAAGGATGCTGAAGACGGTCGGGATTGCGCGCCGCGGAAGCTTCAGCAGCCGTAAAGCCCGCCGTAGCCCATCGCGGCAATATCTTCCTTGACGATCTTCTCCCCGGCCAATATCCGGGGAAGCAGCACATCGAATGATGTATAGGGGTCGTGCATGACGCAGCCCGGAAGGCCCAGCACAGGCGTATCTCCAAGATAGCCGATGAGCAGCATCGATCCCGGCAGCATCGGCGTTCCGTAGCTGACGATGTCGGTGCCGGCCGAGCTAATGGCGCCCGGCGTGCGGTCGTCGGGGTCGACGGACATGCCGCCTGTAAGCAGTATCATATCATACTCTTTATTTTTGTACTCAAGGATTTTCCTTGCGATGGCGTCCTTGTCATCCGGCAGGATCGACTGCTCGGCGACCGCCGAGCCGAGCGCCTCGAGCTTCGCCCGAACGGCAGGTCCGAACCGGTCCTGAATCCGTCCGCTGTGCACTTCTCCGCCCGTCGTGATCAATCCGGCCCGCATCGGACGAAGCGGCTTCACCTCAATCGGAGCCCTGCCGGTAGCGGAACGATATTCGGCGGCGAGGCTTTCCACGGCCTCGATCCTGCTTTGGGACACGACGAGCGGAATGACGCGCGTCGCCGCGAGCTGCCCGCCCGCTTCGACAAGGCGGTTGCCTCGGATGGTGGCGAGGGCGATTTCACCGAGCGCATTGACGGCGTTCACATAATCGGAATCGATCTTGGCGAGTCCCTGCACCAAGGACTTGACCGCCACCTTCCCCTCATGCGGCTCGCCGATCCGCGTCCCTTCTCCCTGAAGAGCCCTGGCCATCCTCAGCGCCGCATCGTCCTCGTGCAGCTCGTCCTCGGCCAGCTCCATGACATAGATATGGGCTTTGCCGATATCCAGCAAGGCCGGTATATCCTCCGCTTCAATGACATGGCCTTTCTTGAACAGCCTGCCCTTGAAGCTTCCGGGAACGATCCGCGTCAGATCATGGGCCAGCCGAAGGCCGAGAGCCTGCTCGACAGGCACTTCGCGCAGCTTGGTCCTCATGGTCATCCTTCATGCTCCCCTTCCCGGCCCGATACGATGCCGAGAGCATGAGGCAGCTGGTCGATGACCGCCATCAGGCATTCATGGACGCCTTTGGGGTTGCCCGGCAGATTGATGACCAGCGTCCGGCCCCGGATGCCGCTGACGCCTCGAGACAGCATCGCCCTGCGGGTACGCGACATCGTGCTGCTGCGCATCACTTCCGATAGGCCGGGAACCAGCCTCTCGACGACCTTGAGCGTCGCCTCCGGCGTCACATCCCGCGGTCCGAGCCCCGTGCCGCCGGTCGTAAGCACCAGGTCGGCCTGATAATAATCCGTCATTTCGATCATGGCCGCCATGATTTCGTCCTGCTCGTCGGGCACGATCCGGTAATCCACGATATCCCCGTGCAGCTCCTCCTCGACCAGCTCGCGGATGACCTGCGCGCTCGTATCCTCCCGCTCTCCCCTGAAGCCCTTGTCGCTTGCTGTGAGAACCGCTACCTTCCAACGCATCTGACGTTCCTCCCGTCCCCTGTCGCCGTTCTTATCCTCGCATGAAATCCCCGTTTTTGCCGCCTGACTTGGATACAAGCTCGGTCGGACCGATCGCCATATCCTTCTGCATCGCCTTGCACATGTCGTACACGGTGAGCGCAGCGGCGGATACCGCCGTCAGAGCTTCCATCTCCACACCGGTCACGCCCTTGGTCTTCACTGTCGCTTCGATGAAGAGCTTGTCCCTGCCATTGTCCGAGAAGGCGATGTCGATGCCCGTGAGCGGGAGCGGATGGCACATCGGAATCCATGAAGACGTGTTCTTGGCGGCCATGATTCCGGCCACCTGAGCCACGGCCAGCACATCTCCCTTGGCGATGCCGCCGGACTTGATCCTGGCGAGCGTATCCTCCGCCATCTGCACGGTAGTCCGCGCCGCAGCCGTTCTTGACGTCGTCTCCTTGCCCGTCACGTCCACCATCCGGGCCCGTCCCTGTCCATTGAAATGGCTCAGGCTGTCCGCCCTGCCTCCATCCCCGCCAGCCGGCAGCCTGTCATCTGCAGTCGTCATCCGTTTCCCCAGCTCCCTTCAACTGCCCGATATCCGCCGTCAAGCGAACCATTGAATGCCCTCTTCCGTAATGAGGCCGTCCAGCCTGGCGTCATGCGGCTCCATCGGTACGGCATCGACGATCTGAAAAGCGAATCCGATGCCGATCCACGGAGGAGGCTCTCTCCCGGCCGACCGGGCTGCATGCTCGAGCTTGATTCGGTAGCGGTCGTAATAACCGCCGCCGTAACCGAGCCGCCCCCCCTTGCCGTCGAAGCCGGATCCCGGCACCAGCACCGCATCCGGCAGAAACCCTTCCGGCAGCGCCGGCGCGGCGGCCGGGTCGGGCTCCATGATTCCATAGGCTCCGGGCTTCAGCTCCTCCCAGGAAGCAAGGCGATGCAGCGTCATCGACCGATCCGGCCGCGAGACGCGGGGAACGAGGACATCGATTCCGGCTCGCCAAGCCCATTCGATCAGCGGAGACAGGTCCAGCTCGGAGCGGAAAGCCGCATAGGCCGCCAAGCTCGTGCAGCTGCGTTCCTGCAGCCATTCCGCCGCCCGCAAGCATGCAGCCGCCGATGCGGCGCTTCTTGCTTCGGGTGAGGCGGAATCCCGGATGTGGAGAAGCCGTGCCCTTGCCGATGATTTGTCGTCTGTGTTAGTGCCCATCGTTCGAAGTAACCCCTCGCAGGCTCTTGGTCATAATTGTCTATAGTTTACCACTGAGACCTTTGTTTCGCCAATAAGGGTCGATTATGGCAATCAATTGCGTTATTCTTAATAGAAGAAGAACGATTGAAAGGAACTAGGGTTCTATGCTGCTGCAAGTAAACGATCTGACCAAAAGCTACGGCATCACAACCATACTCACCCGGATCTCCCTGCAGATCCAGGAGCGCGAGCGCATCGGACTTGTCGGGGTGAACGGCGCCGGCAAGTCGACGCTGCTCCAGATTCTGGCCGGCGTCCAATCGGCCGACAGCGGCGTCATTCACCGCGCCAAGGAAACCCGCATCGGCTATCTCGCCCAGAACAGCGGCCTGCAGTCGGGCAAGAGCATCGGCGAGGAGATGCGCCTGGTTTTCGCCCATCTCGTGGAAGCCGAACAGGAGCTGCGCAGGCTCGAGCATGAAATCGCCGATCCTTCCCTTCACGGGGATGAAAAAAAATACAACGACACCCTCGAGCGCTACGCCCGCAGATCCGACTGGTACCGGGACCAGGGCGGCTTCGAGATGGAGACCCGCATCAAAAGCGTGCTCCATGGCATGGGTTTCGGGGACACGGATCCCGCTACTCCGGTCTCGACGCTGAGCGGAGGACAGAAAACCCGTCTCGCGCTTGCCCGGATCCTGCTTCAGGCCCCCGACCTGCTGCTGCTGGACGAGCCGACCAACCATCTGGACATCGCGACTCTGACCTGGCTGGAGGATTATTTGCGCAGCTATTCGGGCGCCATTCTCATCGTCTCCCATGACCGCTACTTCCTGGATGCTACGGTCGGCACGATCATCGAGATCGAGCGGCACCAAGCCCGCCGTTATGCGGGCAATTACTCCCGCTATGTCGATCTCAAGGCGGCGGAATACGAATCGGCCATGAAGCAGTACGAGAAGCAGCAGGACGAGATCGCCCGCATGGAAGAATTCGTCCGCCGCAACATCGTGCGGGCATCCACGACCAAGCGCGCGCAGAGCCGCCGCAAGGCGCTTGACCGGATGGAGAGGATCGACCGCCCCGCGGGCGATCTCAAGCGGGCCAGCTTCCGCTTCGAGATCGAGCGCGCGACAGGCCGCGACGTGCTGGAGGCGCTGGATCTGTCCGTCGGCTTCGGCGACAGCGTCGAGCCGGTCTTCCGCGACGTCACGCTGCGCCTCGAGCGCGGGGAGACCGTCGCCCTCGTCGGCCCGAACGGCATCGGCAAGTCCACCCTGCTCAAGGCGCTGATAGGCAAGCAGGAGGTGCTCTCCGGCACGGTCCGTTGGGGCACCCATGTGAAGCTCGGCTACTACGATCAGGAGCAGACGGAGCTGAGCGGGACCAATACCGTCCTTGAAGAGGTATGGAGCGCCTTTCCCGGCGTGGAGGAAGCCAGGATCCGGACGATCCTCGGCAACTTCCTGTTCAGCGGCGACGATGTCAAGAAGCGGGTCGGCGCCCTCAGCGGCGGCGAGAAAGCCCGCGTCGCGCTCGCCAAGCTGATGCTTCAGCAAGCGAATGTCCTTATATTGGACGAGCCGACCAACCATTTGGATCTATTCAGCAAGGAAGTGCTGGAATCGGCGCTGCTCGACTATGAGGGCACGCTCCTGTTCATCTCCCATGACCGGTATTTCCTGAACAAAATCGCGGAACGCATGGTGGAGATGAGCCCGTCCGGTACGGTCGACTACCTCGGGAATTACGACGACATGATGGAGAAAAAGAAGGAGATCGCGGAGCTCCTGCTTGAAGCTCGCGAGGCCGCGCGCCCCGCAGCCGGCGCCTCTGCCGAAGGCGGCTCGACGGCTCCGGCCGGCAGCGCCTCCTCTTACGAGGCCGACAAGCAAGCTCGCCGCGACGAGCGGGCGAGGCAGCGCCGGATCGAGCAGCTTGAAGCCGACATCGCCTCGCTGGAGGCCGAATCCGAACGCCACGAGGAACAGCTGGCGGATCCTGGAGTTTATCAGGACTACATCCGCCTTCAGGAAGTTCAATCCAGTCTGGACGCCGTCCGGATCCGCCTGCAGGCCGCATACGAGGAGTGGGAAGGACTTCTTGCCTGAGCGAAAGCCAGGCGGCGATATGCCGGTTCCTTCCGCTCTGATCAGCAAAAGAACCTTTCCGCCTCGGAGCCGAAGGGTTCTTTTGCACTGGAATTTGCAGCAGGCACAGAAAACAGTTTCAGTCCAGCCCTTGCAATCTGCTCATTTCAGGCGTATAATAAGTCCTATTGATTAACCCGCCTATTCCCCTTCTTTAGGAATCGACCATAACCCCCGATTCCGCCGTTTCTTGTTTCCCTTTTGATGAGACTGGCCTTAAAGAAATTCTGATTCACGCTGGCGCGGTCATTGGAGCCGCAAGGACGGAAGAGAGGTAGGGCTTCCGTTGTTTTGGAATGCGCAGTACGTAGAGAGCAGGACCAAACAAGCAGTTGCAGATGGAAAAGAAGCAGGAATGCAGTCGTTCTTCCGGGCCAAGCGCCGATCACCCGGTTGAATGGGTCAATCATAGACACGGACGCAGCAAGCTCCGTACATCAGGAACCGGCATGCCGGTAAGCCGCATGAGGCGCACGCAATTTAAATAGAAGGCCCTCCGCCTGAGCCCGCAAGGGGCCGGGAAGAGGGCCTTCGTCCATTTCCGGCTGCCGCTTCCAGTTATGCACAGCGTTATCCACAACCCTGAATAAGTTGTCAGGCAATTCTGTTTTGAAATTCAATTCAGACTCCGCTTTGGACATGGATCTCCAGATCGGCATCCATCGAAGAACGAAGCCCCAACGAAATTATCCTCACTATCCACATTGTCCACAAGGCAGCATTGAAAAAAATATCCCCATTTTCTGCACAGCGTTGTTCCAGCAGGCCGCAGCGCAATTGTCCACAAAATAAAGTTGGGCAGCAGCATCTTTCAGCGGCCGGAAGGCAGGCCGCCGCCTATCCTGCCTTCCCCATTTCTAGCCGCTTCTGGCCGCGCATCGTTCCGAAGCTAATTCACGCCCGCTTGCCTTTTCGCCGCTCCGCTCCGGCTCATCACGGCTGCATTGCATGCCGAGACGTAAGCCTGCGCCGCAGCCAGGACGATGTCGTCATGAACCGCCGTGCCGCGATAACGCTCTCCGTCCATCAGGACCGACACGACGGCTTCTCCATGGGCATCCTCTCCTGTAGAGAGGGAATGCAGCTCCAGGTCCTCCAGCTCCGAGGCGGCGGGAATGCCTTGGCGGATGCAGGCGATGACAGCTTCGAGAGGGCCGTTTCCGGCCGACGTATACGTATGCTCGCGTCCATCCTGCTCCCTCAGCGTGACCGTCGCCATGCGCGTGCGCTGGCTGCCTGCCAGCACCTGCAGATCGACAAGCACATAGGGATCCGGCTGGGTTTCGGTCTGCTCCCCGGCGATCCGGATCAGCTGCTCGTCGGTGACGATTTTCTGGGCGTCGGCCTTGGCCTTGAACGCTTCGTACACCTGCTCCAGCTGCCCGCTGTCCAGCTCGATGCCGAACTCCGCGAGCCGATGCTTGATCGCATGCCGTCCGGAATGCTTGCCGAGCACGATCATGCTGCGCGGAATGCCCATCGTCTCGGGGTCCATGATTTCATAGGTGTTCCGGTTTTTGAGCAGGCCGTCCTGGTGGATGCCCGACTCATGCTGGAAGGCGTTGCGGCCGACGATTGGCTTGTTGAACGCGATCGGAAAATGCATCATCCGGCTGACGACGCGTGAAGTCTCGAAAATTTCCGCGCGGTTGATGTTGGTGCCGACTCCAATGACCGGACCCCTCGTGTCCAAAATCATCGCCAGCTCCTCGACGGAGCAGTTGCCGGCCCGCTCGCCGATTCCGTTCACGGTCACCTCCACCTGGGAAGCGCCCGCCCGGATCGCCGCCAGGCTGTTCGCTGCGGCGAGGCCGAGGTCGTCATGGCAATGGGCGCTGTAGCGGACGCCTTCTCCGCCCCTTGCTCCCTGCCGTACGACGGTGAACATCTTGGTGATTTCTTCGGGAAGCGCGTATCCGAGCGTATCCGGCAGATTGATGATGGTGGCGCCGGACTCGATCGCCGCTTCGACCAGCTCGGTCAGAAAAGCCAGGTCCGTGCGGGTCGCATCCATCGCCGAAAATTCGATCTCCTCGACGAATTGCTTGCCGTACGCCAGCACCTCCCGGGTCCGCGCGACGACCTGCTCCCTCGTCATCCGCAGCTGATGCTGCAGGTGGATGTCCGAGGAGCTGATGAAGATATGCAGACGGCGCCTTGCGGCATCGGCGGTCGCCTTGACGGCCGCATCGATGTCGCCGCGCACCGCGCGCGCGAAGCCTGCGATCTCCACCTGCTGCAGCTCCCTCGAGATCTGCTGGACGGCCGCGAATTCGCCGAGACTGGATACCGGGAAGCCCGGCTCGATGATATCGACGCCAAGCTTCGCCAGCTGCCGGGCGATGATGATCTTCTTCTCCGGGGCGATCGCGGCACCCGGCGATTGCTCCCCGTCTCTCAGCGTCGTGTCGAATATGTGGATCGTTCTGTTTCCGGCTGCGTTCATCATTTGGAATCCCTCCGAGTTTGGTTTGGTTGAACGAAAAAAAGCCCGCCGTCCCTCGCGGAAGACAAAACCTTAACGTTCTGTCTTCCGCAAGAGACGACGGGCTGAAAAATCGGCCACGCCGCGGTACCACTCTTGTTGTCCGTCCTTGCCGAGGCAGCCTGATCAGGCGCGGCGGCAGGAGCGGACCCGCTCATGCTCGCCCGCGCGCCGGGCTTCATGACGAAGCGCAGCCGCAGGCGGCTTCCCGATGACGGGGGACAGCCGTAACCGGGTACCGGCTCGGCCGCAGCGGCCTTGCCCTCCCCGATTCCGCTCCCAGGCGAGTTCGGATCGGCCCTTCGGCTGCGTCGCACCTTGCCGCAGCTCTCTGAAGGTTCCGGACCGGTCCTACTGCTCCTGATCCTAGCGTTTGGATATGAAGTGAAGTTGTCGATCAGCTGTACCCTGCCAGATGGATGCAAAAAAAGCCTGCCGCCTCTATGCAAGAGACGACAGGCTATGCCCGCGCGGTACCACTCTCGTTGACGCCGCCATGAACGGCGTCCCCTTGATTGCGATTGAGCGCCGTCCGGACGGCGCTCAATCGCAAAGCCGATGACGGGGCCAGCCGTAATGCCCTGCGGCCGCGTCGCAAGCTCCTCCGCCTCGAGGGCGTCCGGCTTGCGAACGTTGCGTTTCCGTTCAGGCATTCCGCTCCCAGGAGAGCTTCGGAAGTCCTTCGGCTGCGTCGCACCTACCCGCAGCTCTCTGCCGGCATCCCTCTCGGGCATGCCCTTCCAGGACGTTCCTACTGTTCCTGTTCACAGCGTTTACACTCTATGGCTGCTCAGCAGCAGCATCCAACTGTTGAAATTGAGTATATCGACGGCGGCGCCAGCTGTCAAGCCTGGGATCGGAACATGGGCAGCATCGTTCTTTTCGCGGCTTTGATAGATGCCCGGGAAATCATTTGGATCCGCTCGATTTCCGGCATCGGCATGGCATCCCCATGCCCGATCCGCCGCCGGAAGAGCATGGCGTCCCTCCTGTCCGGGGTGACCGGGCAGGGAGGCTATGGTAGAATAGGACCCACACCGGAAATGGATGCAACATGTTCCAGTCTTTTGCCGTCATAGACTCCGTTGAGCAATACCGCAATGATCAAGAGGTGATTCCAGCATGAACCAAGACACGCCGGCCGTCTATTCGCGAATGGAAGCGGCCGTTCCCCGACGCACTGCCCGCAGGTCCCCCGTTCCGTTCCTAATCGCCTGGCTCCTCATCACGGCTGCAGGCATAGCCGGAGCCTGGTTCTATACGCAGCACTTGCAGCAGCAGATGTCCATGCAGATCCAGCAGCAGACCGACATGCAGATCGCCGAGCTCCAAGCCAGGTACGACGAGAAGCTGGACAAGCTGGAATCGGGCTACCAGACCGAGCTCGCCGCCTTGAACAGCAAGGTGCAGAGCCTCAATGAGCTGCTCGCCTTCACCCGCGACAACGCCAGCGACAAGACCGACAACAGCAACAAGCTGTTCACCCAGCTGAGCGAAGTCCAAAAACGGCTCGACGAGCTGAAGAAAAACCTGGATGTGCTGAAATAATGCGGGGCATCGACGTGCGCGTCGTCAATCGGCGCATGCTGCTCATGACCGCCCCTTTCCTTGGCGCGCTTCTGCTCCTGCTTCTGCATCAGCCTGAGGTGAGGCTTCCCGGCTCGACGGCCTCCGTTCCCGCAGCGCCCAAGGATACGTCCGGACAAGTCCAGGCCATCGGGACCGGCTTCGAGCAGGCCAAGACCAGCGCCGTCCACACGGCCGGCTCCATCCAGAAAGCCGCTGCGCTGTACAGCCAGACCAGCCAGAGGATGAACGCCATTGCGGGCATGGCTCGTTCCCAGAGCGGCCGTCCGCTCGCCGTCTATGACCGCCGCATCAGCATTCCGCTCGGAAGTCCTTCGGAGACGGTCCAGACGGACAAGCTTACCGCACAGCTGTATTTCATCAAAGCCCAGAACTTCAACGGCTACGCGCTCAAAGTGAGGCTCAAGCAGGAGGGAGCGATGAAGCTGGCGATCGGCGGAGACAAGCCGGGCCGGGCGGAAACGACGCTCGCAGCCGTCAAGCGCTACAATGCCGTCGCCGGCATCAATGCCGGCGGATTCGCCGACGACGGCTCCGGCCGCCGGTACCCGCTGAGCACAACCGTCATGGAAGGCAAATACATCGGCGGATTCGAGCCGTCCTACAAGGATCTGTTCTTCGTCGGCCTGAACAAGGAGCGCAAGCTGATCGGCGGAAAGTATTCGAGCCGCGAACAGCTGGACCGGGAAAACCCCGACTTCGGCGTCTCGTTCGTCCCGGTCCTGATGAAAGGCGGCATCGCCCAGCCGATTCCGCTGAAGTGGCAGCTGAGCCCGCTGCGGGCGCCCCGAACCGTCGTCGCCAACTACAAGGACGACCAGCTCCTGTTCATCGTCGTGGACGGCTACAACGAAACCGGCAGCTCCGGGGCGACGCTCGGCGAGATGCAGATCCTGCTTTCCCGGTTCAAGGCCGTGGACGGCTACAATCTGGACGGCGGCGGCTCCTCGACGCTCGTATTCAACGGCCGCATCGTCAACCATCCGTCGGACAAGAAGCTTCGTCCGCTTGCGACGAATTTCCTTTTCTTCTCTTGAACCGCCAAGGGGCGGCCGGCCAAGTCATTCCACCGGCTTGGGTTGCTGCCCCTTTTATCCGGAAAGCAAAGAGGCTGGCGCCTTCATGGCGCCAGCCTCTTTGCTTGAAAGAAAGTTATTCGGCCGCCATCGCGGACCTGGCCTCGCGGACGGACCACTCCTCGAGCGACAGGCCGGGATCGGCCTTCAGGTCGAAGCCGGTGAACTGGCTCCGCGTCCACTTCAGATGGGCGGCGGCGCCGATCATCGCGGCGTTGTCCGTGCACAGCGAATGCGGAGGAATGAGCAGCGGCAGCCCCTCCGCCGCGCACAGCTCTTCAAGCCGGCTGCGCAGGCCGCGGTTGGCGGCGACGCCGCCGCACAAGAGCAGCTGCCGCGCGCCGAACTCCTTGGCGGCACGGATCGCCTTCACCGTCAGCACTTCGATGACGGATTCCTGGAAGCCGCGCGCAAGCGCAGGCACGTCGAGCTCCAGCCCTTTCATCCTGGACTGGTTGATGGCTGACAGCACGGCGGACTTCAAGCCGCTGAAGCTGAAATCGTAGGAGCCCGGCTCCAGCCAGGAGCGCGGCAGCTCGGCTGCATGCTCCGCCGCCGCTGCCTGCCGGTCGATATGGGGACCGCCCGGATAAGGGAACTTCAACGCCCGGGCGACCTTGTCGTAAGCCTCGCCGACCGCGTCGTCCCGCGTGCGGCCGACAATGCGGAAGACGCCCTCCTCCTCCAGCATCACGAGCTCGGTATGGCCGCCGGATACGACAAGCGCCAGGCATGGATATTGGATCTCGTGCACGAGCGCATTGGCGTAGATATGTCCGGCGATATGGTGGGTGCCGATCAGCGGCACGTCGAGCGCCATCGCCAGGCTCATTCCGGACACGATGCCGACGAGCAGCGCGCCGACAAGTCCCGGGCCCTGGGTGACGGCAATGGCGGACAGATCCTTCGCCTCGATGCCGGCTTCGGAGATCGCCTGCTCGATGATCAGCGTGATGACTTCGACATGCTTGCGGGAGGCGACCTCCGGCACGACGCCGCCGAACTGGCGATGCGTCTCGATCTGGCTGGAGACGATGTTGGAGAGGATCTCGCGTCCGCCGCGGATGACCGCTGCGGACGTCTCGTCGCAGCTGGTCTCGATGGCTAGAATAAGTTCGTTTTCCCTGTTCCGCTGTGCGCTCATTGGGCTTGTCCCTCCGCTTGCGGCTGCCCAAGCTCCGCCCACATGATCAGGGCGTCCTCGTTGTTGTCGGAATAATAGCCCGGACGGATGCCGGACGGTTCGAAGCCGAATTTGCGGTACAGCGACTGCGCCACCTCGTTGGTTACGCGGACCTCCAGCGTCATCCGGACGGCTCCGAAAAAGACCGCGAGCTTCTTCAGCTCGGACAGCAGCCGCGCCCCCAGCTTGCGTCCCCGAAACTCCCGGCTCACCGCGATGTTGGTCACATGGGCCTCGTCCATGATCAGCCACATGCCGCCGTAACCGATGATTTCACCATGCAGCGTCATGACCATGTACCGCGCGAAATGGTTATGGGTAAGCTCGTTCACGAAAGCATCGGAGGTCCACGGAGAAGTGAACGCTTCATGCTCGATGGCGATGATGGACGGGATGTCGTCGAGCTTCATCGACCGGAACACCAGGTCATCCTCGCCGGATGCAGCGTGAAGCTGCATGACGTCGTAATCCGCCATCGTTTTACGCCTCCCCGGGTTTCTCCAATAATTTAGCTTCCGCTTCAGCCAATTGCGTGTAGTTTGGAACAAATGCGTGCGCGTCATCTGCTTCACCTCCGGCTAACCGCCTGCTTCCCAGCCAGGCTGCGCTGCGGCCTTCCATGACATGAGGCTGCCTTGCGACGGCAGGAGCTCCGCCGGGCAAGCCCGCAAGGAGGGACTCCAGCATCGAGATGGATTCCTCATGCTTTTCCAGGTCTCCCGTAAAGACAATCCGCTCCGGTCTCCCGCCGGCATCCGTATCCTCCAGCCGTTCATAGAGCCTGCGCGCCCAATCCGATGCGAGCCGGATGGCGTCCGTTTCCAGACGCAGCCACCCATCCCTATCGGAAGCGGCAAACAGAGCCGTATAGGCTTGTCCTCTCCGGGCGTCGATCAGGGGAACGGTCCATGCCGATTCAACCGCATCTGCGCTCTCCTGCACTGCGCTGTGCCGATTCCTGTCCGCAGCCGGCTCAGCAGCGCCGCGCCGCGCTCTCTCGGTGCCCGCTTGCACGCTGGACTCCGCGGGCTCCGCCGAACCGGCGACAGCTGACATCGCCCCATCCGCCGCATCGCCATGGCTGGCAGCAGCCTCCGAGCGTCGGCCGGCATGCTCGCGCCATGCCCCGACGGCCATCGCCTCCAGCGTCGACACGCCGACGATCGGCAGCTTCCAGGCCCAGGCCAGCGTCTTCGCGACGGATGCCGCGATGCGGACGCCCGTATAGGAGCCCGGGCCGATGCCCGCAGCGATGCCGTCCAGCTGCCCGGGGGAGATGCCGGCATCGGCGAGCAGCTTCTGCACGGCCGGCACGACATGCGCCGAATGGTTGCGCTCGGCCGGCGACTGGACGCTGGCGAGCACTTCGCCGCCCCGCATCAAGGCGGCGGCAAGCACCGCCGTCGACGTGTCCAGCGCCAGGACGAGCAGCTCTTCCCTCGGCTTGGCCTGCTGCAAGCCCGTCTCCGCTGCGCCTTCAACATGCGGAAGGCTCTCCGCGCCGGCCTCTGCGGCCGGATCATGCTCCTTCATTGCCCTGCTCCTCCCTCTCGGCGATTAGCCTGCACCATTCCGCATAAGGGAGTCCGCGGCCTTCCAGCCGTATCCGCCGATCGCTGCCTCCCAGATGCTCGATGTACAGCTCCAGCCTGGATTCCGGAAGCAGCTCCGGAATCAGGCTCGCCCACTCCACGAGGGAGACGCCGCTTCCGTAGAAATACTCGTCCAATCCGAGCTCGTCGGCCTCTTCCTGCGACAGCCGATAGACATCCATATGGTACAGCGGCATCGTTCCGCTGGCATACTCTTTTATAATCGTAAAGGTCGGGCTGTTAACCACGCCCTGCACCCCGATCGCGGCGGCGAACGCCTGCGAGAACCGGGTTTTGCCCGCGCCAAGATCGCCATCCAGCGCGATCACCGTTCCGGGAGCGGCCCATGCGGCCAGCATTTCCGCGAGCCGGACCGTGTCCGACTCCTCCCGCGCGCGCCAACTGGCTGTTGCTGCGGCCTCTGTCATCTGTGTATCCCACCTTGCTTATGTTCCGCTTTCATCCGCTTCCGGAATCTTGTTCTCATTATATCGGCCCCCTTCTTCTGCCGCAACCGCGGCCGGGCGGGCCCGCACGGACATCCCACCGCCATGGCGGACAGCAGCATGCCGTCCTTCGCGCCCGAGCCGTCGATGCTTGAGCCTGCATGACGGCTGCGCGCAGAAAAAAACTCCGCAGGCAGTGTCTGCCTTGCGGAGCATGCGTCCTGCCGCCGAGCGCGCTAATGTATGTCGCGCTTCTTGAAGCGGCCGCCCTTGACGTCGTGGATATTGCCGACGGCCAGGAAGGCGCCGGGGTCCATGTCGGTCACGATCGACTTGAGCTTGGCTTCCTCGAGGCGCGTCACGACGACGAACAGCACTTTCTTGTCGCCGCCGGTGAAGCCGCCTTCGCCGTTGAGATAAGTGACGCCGCGGCCCAGACGGCTCATGATGGCTTCGCCGATCTCGCGGTACTCGTCGCTGATGATCCAGACGGCCTTGGATTCGTCGAAGCCCTCGATGACGATGTCGATCATCTTGTAGGCGATATAGTAGGCGATGAGCGAGTACATCGCCCGGTCCCATGAGAACACGAAGCCCGCGCTCGACAGGATGAACAGATTCGCGAACATGACGATCTCGCCGACCGAGAAAGGCAGCTTCTTGGAGAGGAGGATCGCGACGATCTCCGTCCCGTCGAGCGAGCCGCCGAAGCGGATGACGAGGCCGACCCCGACTCCGAGCACCATGCCTCCGAAGATCGAGGCGAGGAACTCGTCGATCGTGAGCGGATCGACTTCATGCAGCAGGTAAGTCGTCAGCGACATGACGGCTACTCCGTACAGAGTCGACAGCGCGAAGGTCTTGCCGATCTGCTTATACCCCAGGAAGAGGAACGGAAGGTTGAGGAGGAAGAGGAACAGTCCGAGAGGAACGTCCGTCAAATAAGAAAGCATGATGGAAATGCCGGTGATGCCTCCGTCGATGATGTTGTTCGGCACCAGGAAAATCTCCAGGCCTACCCCCATCAGGACGGCTCCGACGGTGATGAACAAGACCCGCTTGAACACTTCAAAGAATGGCAGCTTGAGATGCTGCCCCTGCGCTGTTACCATGCCCCCACACCCTTTCAATCTGTCTTGCTTATGACCTTTATACTAATTATAAAGTATTTTCGCTCTAAATTAAAGGAAAAGGGTGGATTTAGCTAATTTTTAACGTATTTCCCCACAAAAAGACTCGTTATCTCCGGTTATCGATGGTTATCTTTCTTTATCTTGATTTTAACCCTGACATGAACGTCTAAGGCTTGTATCCCCATCTATCTATATGTATTTTCGCCCCTTCCCGTTATTCCGATCATTTGGTATCGTTGGGAATGCCGGACATTTCCGGCGAAAGGGGAAACAGCCATGTCAGCAGACCGTCACAAGCCGTCATCACCGCCATCGGCTCGCGACCAGCACGAGGTCGACCTCGCGAGGGGAACCTGGTCCCGCAAGCCGGCTACGCAAGTGCAGCCGAACCGCAAAAAAGAACAGCGCCGCTCCTGGTGCCGCAAAGGCAACGGGAACGACGCTGTTTTTTTGTGTCCGCAAACTCATCGCGGACCTCAGTTTTCTCTGTGCGGCTGTCCTTCATGAAGCTGGTCGACCGATACGGTCTGCGTGTTCTGAGGGGTCGTGCCGACCTGCACGGTCGCCATGCCGTTCGCCTCGTCCACATTCTCGATCCAGACCGAGTGCCCGCCCAAGTGGACGGCCACCATATCCTTGGAGCCGTAGATTTCCATCGCTCTTTTTACATCCACCGCGAATTCCCTCCTATTCTCCGTCCTCTGCTTCTTCCTTCAGCATCATCGTATCCGTCGTCGATTCTCCGATATGGCCGTTGTGGATCGTGACCTGACCGCCACCAAGACCTTCGCCCACCATCCGGTCGATATCCATCTCGTAATCGACCCTGCCGCCATGGTCGGCCGTCCGGCCGACGCCGGCATCCGTCATCGTGCGCGCTCCGCCTTCCTCCAGCGAGCCGTCCAGCTCCGTGCTCATTTCGGCAGCCAGATCCGGAAGGCTCTTCTCGTCGCGGCTGCTGGCCAGCATATGGCGGCTGTCCAGCCTGCGCTCGAGATGGCGGCGTATTTCCTGCTCGTCCATTCGCCTCACGCCTCCTTCCCGGGGCTGTCGTCAGCCTTAATGAGAAATATGCCCGCAGCAGCCGGGCTTCATGCATGGGAACCCCCTCCGGATGGGCACACTGGTAGGAAATAATAATGCCGGAGCTCCGGCTGCAAGGAGGCGCGACAGCTATGCATACCGTATGGAAGGGCGCGATCAGCTTCGGACTGGTGCATGTGCCCGTCAAGATGTTCTCCGCCACAGAGGACAAGGACATCTCGCTGCGCATGCTGCATTCCGTCTGCGGCAGTCCCATCGCTTATGTGAAGGAATGCCCCGTATGCGACAGGCGGATCGAAACGAATGAAATCGTCAAAGGTTACGAATACGAGAAGGGCCGCTTTGTCACCTTTGAAAAGGAAGAGTTGGACCAGCTCGGCGGAGAGAAGTCCAAAACGATTCAGATCATCGATTTTGTCGCCCTGGAGGAGATCGATCCGATCTATTTCCAGAAAACCTATTACCTCTCGCCCGATCAGGCGGGGGGAGGAGCCTACTCGCTGCTGATGGAAGCGATGAAGGAATCCGGCAAGATCGGCATCGCCAAAATTTCCATCCGCTCCAAGTCAAGCCTCGCCGCGATCCGCGTGCTCGACGGCTGCCTCGCGATCGAGACGATCTTCTATCCCGATGAAATTCGGCCGATCCAGCAGGTTCCGAACCTGCCCGGAGCGGTAGCGCTGAATGACAAGGAGCTGTCGATGGCCAAGCTCCTCATCGATCAGTTGACGACGCCGTTCGAGCCCGAAAAATACACCGACGATTACCGGAGCGCCATGCATGATCTGATCCAAGGCAAGATCGCCGGCGAGGAAGTCCGCATCGCGCCGCAGCAGGAGCCCGCACATGTGCTGGATCTGATGGCCGCCCTGCAGGCAAGCCTGGAATCGGTGAAAGGTCCTGCCGCAGCCCCCGTGCTCGATACCGGTGCCGCGGACAAGCCCAAGAAGAAAGGCGCGAAAACGCCGGCAGCCGGCCTAGCGGACTCCGGAGAAGCCGACAAGCCCGCGAAGAAACCCGCCAAGCCGCGCGCCAAGAAAACCAAGGAATCCGGCGCTTCCTGATGCGCGCCGCGAAAGGCGGCCTCCCCCTTGGCCTGACGGCGCCGATGGCGCCCATAACGAGAGCCGATCTTCCGCAGGGAGAAGACTGGGGCTACCAGATCAAATGGGACGGCGTCAGGCTGCTGGCCGACATCGGCCCGGACGGCAAGGTTCTGCTGTATTCGCGCCAAGGATTGATCAAGAACAACATTTACCCCGAAGTTGTCGTCCTAATAGAGAAGGCCGCTCTCGGCCGCTGCATCCTGGACGGAGAGCTGATCGCCTGGACGGGCAGCAGGCCCAGCTTTCAGAGGGTGCTGCAGCGCGAGCGCATGCGCGGCAAACAGGGCGGAACCCGGCTGACGCCGCTCCGCAATCCGGAGGTGCCGGCAGCGGCAATGGCGATGGCCGGCGGCGATGGCGGCAAGCAGCTCGCCCCCGGCGGCCTGTCCGGCGATGGCGGCAGTCTGCTGCGGCCGCAGGCTTCGCAAGAGCAGCCGGTTTCCGGCAGCCTTGCCGATTATGCCGGTCTTCCGCAGCGTTCCCGACAGCAGCCCGACTTAGGCAGCGAGGCCGATTCCGCACATCAGGCGCAGCCTCACGCCGGACTCGCCTACGTGCTGTTCGATGTGCTGGCGGCGGGAGACCGCGATCTCAGAGGCCTGCCCTACCTGCAAAGGCATGAAGTTCTCCATCGCATCTCTCCGGGGCTGCCGGACGGCATGCTGGTCACGGAGCTATACCGCGACGGAGAAGCACTGTGGCATTGGGTCGCGGAAGCCGGCTGGGAAGGCGTCGTCAGCAAACGCCTGAATTCTCTTTATAAGGAAGGCAAGCAGCACAAGGACTGGTTCAAGAAAAAAACCGCCCTGCTGCTCGATGTCGACATCGTCGGACTGAAGATTCGGGATGGAATGGCCGCAAGCCTCGTCATGAGCGCCGACGGGCTGTATTTCGGCAGCGTATCGCTTGGACTGACCGGCGAGATGCGCGCGCTCCTGACGAGCCAGCTTGTGCCGGAAGGCGCATTCGCCGGCGGCTCCCTGCAGGCCGGAGCTGCCCTCCCCTTCGCCGCTCTGCCTGATGACCTGAAAAAGGAACGGGTCGTCTGGCTTCATAATCCCTTTCCTTGCACAGTGACCGGGCTGGAGATCACCGAGGCCGGACAGCTTCGCCATCCCAAGATCGCCGGATTCGGCCGCCGGAGAGGAGAGTAGAAGTCATGCCAGCATCCAAGGGCTATCGCAGCGAAAAGGGAAGCATCACGCTTGACGGCCACCAGCTGACGATTACGAACCCGTCCAAGCCGCTGTGGCCGGAGATGGGCATCACCAAGCTCATGTATTTGGAGAAGCTGGTTCAGCTCTCTCCCTTCCTGATCTCGCATTGCCGCGACCGTCATTTGACGACGATCCGTTATCCGCACGGCATCCATGACAAGTCCTTTTACCAGAAAAATTGCCCCGAGCCGCGCCCCGAGTTCGTCCGGACCCGGTCCGACGGCAGCATCGATTATGTCGTTCTCGACTCGCTGCCGACCTTGATCTGGCTCGGGAATCTGGCTTGTCTGGAATTCCACGCTTCCTTCGACCTGGCGGACGACCCTCAGCATCCGACCGAATGGGTCATCGATCTCGATCCTTCCGTGGAAGAGGAGCCGAGAATCATGGAGGCGGCATGGTTGGTCGGCGAGCAGCTGAGGGGCCTTGGCATCGAATCGATCGCCAAGACGAGCGGCGCTACCGGCGTGCAGCTCATCGTGCCGCTGGCGGACCGGCTGAGCTTCGACGAGCTGCGCTCGATCGGGCTGTTCGTCGGGGGCTATATGACCCAGAAGCATCCCAAGCTGTTCACGGTGGAGCGGCTCAAGAAGAACCGCGGCGATCTGATCTATTTCGATTACCTGCAGCATTATCAAGGCAAGACGATTGCCGCTCCCTACACGCCGAGGGCCAGAGCCGGGGCGACCGTCTCCACTCCGCTGGAATGGGACGAGATCAGGCAGGGAGCGCAGCCGCGCGACTTTCACCTGCTCAATATCCACGATCGGCTCCAGCAGCGCGGAGATCTTCTGGCGCATGCTCCCAAGCAGGCGCTGCAGCCTATTTTGGATTTTTTGAAAAGCAGGACACCATAACCAAAATATGCTATAATGTGCTACATTATGTATCATTTAATGAAAACATACGAGGTGAACGGGCTTGAGTCTGGCTGTCGTCAAAGTGATCTGCTATAGCTGCGGGAATGCGGATTCTTGCCCTTCCCTTGAGGACAAGCTCGGCTTATCCGACCCGGCTTCGAGAGAGCAAATAGCCGCCGGCTTGGAACGGAAAGCCTTGTTCCACACCTGCAGCCTCTGCGGCACGCTGTTTAGAATCATAGAAGCGGATCTTGCTCCTCGGCCGCCTGCGCTCTGAAGCTTCGAGCCGCCTGCTTGCCGGCCGCGCCATGCCTTCTTTTCGGCCGGCTCCTCCCGGGACGGCTTATGCCGGTTGTTAAGCCGGCATCCTACAATAGCGGCGACAGCATATGCGCCGCCACTTCCGCCGCCTTCTGCGTCCACGGACGCGCCTCGAATTCGCCGAGCTTCAGCTCGTAGCAGTCCTTCAAGTCAAGCATGAAGTCCTCCTCCAGCCTTCCGATCGCCTTGCTTCCGAACAGATTCGCATTGATCTCGAAATTGCTGAAGAAGCTTCTCATATCCATATTCGCCGTTCCGACCGACGCCATGAGCCTGTCCACAATCATGACCTTCGCGTGGATGAAGCCTTTGCGGTAGCGATAGATGCGGACGCCCGCCTCAAGCAGGTCCTGGACATAGGAGAGCGAAGAATAGAGCACCAGCCTGGAATCCGACTTGTGGGGGAGGATGATCCGGACATCCACGCCGCTCAGCGCCGCGGTCCGCAGTCCCATCAGGACGCTCGGGTCGGGAATGAAGTACGGCGTTGCGATGTAGAGCTTCTCCTTGGCGGCGCTGATGGCGGAGAATACGCTCTCCAGAATGGAGTCCGCGCTCGTATTCGGCCCGCTGGCGACGATCTGGACCTGCTCGCTGCCGCTGCAGCCATGCTCGGGAAGATAGGCGGGATGTTCCAGCTTCTCCCGCGCCGTGAACCACCAGTCCCGCATGAACACCAGCTGCAGGTAATAGACCGCGTCCCCTTCAATCCGCACATGCGTGTCGCGCCAGAAGCCCAGCTTCGGGTTTTTGCCGAGATATTCGTCCCCGATGTTGATTCCTCCTACGAACCCGATCTTCCCGTCGACGACGACAATCTTCCTGTGGTTCCGGAAGTTGACGCGCTTGTCGAAAAAGGCGATGCGCGGGGCAAGGAAGCATTGCATCTTCACGCCTCCGTCCAGCAGCTCCTGCACATAGGCGTTGCGGAGCTCCAAACTGCCGATTCCGTCGTAAATGACTCTGACCTCGACGCCTTCGGCGGCTTTGCGGAGCAGCATCTCCTTGAACCGGCAGCCGATCTCGTCATGGCGGATCGTATAATAATCGAGATGAATATGATGGCGGGCCGAATCCAGCGCCTGCAGGATCGAGGCATAGGTCGGCTCCGCGTTGGTGAGGATCTCCGTCCGGTTGCAGCCGGTGACCGGCAGCATCGAGAAGCTGCCGAGCAGGTTGAACAGCCGCACCTCATGCTTGAAATCCGGATTCTCCATGTCTCCGGGCCGATGGACGAGAGCGCTCTGCCGCAGCGCCTTGAGCTGGACCTCATGGGCGATGACGCCCCTTCGCCGGACCGTCCGCCTCGTCTGGTACTCGCGCGCGACGAAGTAGTACATAACAAAGCCGATGACGGGCAGCACGAACAGGATGAGCAGCCAGGCGACGGTCTTGCTCGGCTGGCGGTACTCGAGAATGAGGATCGTCATGATTTGAAAAAGAAAGATGAGCAAGGCAAGCACGAGCCAGAACATGAGGCACCTCTTTTGCGGATTGGCGGATTGGCGGAATCGGATCGGACTCATCCGTCATTCGTTATTTTACCTGATGGAGGGAGCCCTTTTCTATCGCAGAGTATATAGATGGCGCATGAACTATCCATTGTACGTAGTATCAACGGCAGGCAGGATTTTCAAGCATTCGGCGCAAGATAATGCAAGGCTGGGGATGTCTCCTTTCTTCGGGAAATGGAATGAAGGACTCCCTAAAGGAATACATACTACATAGCATGAATTCATCCAAGGGAGGCGGATATCGATGTTCAAGGAAAACAAGCGCTGGTCGGCTTCGGACACGTTGATCGGCCAGGGAACGCGTGCGGAAGGCACCTTATCCTGCCAGGCAAGCCTGAGAATCGAAGGCGAATACCGCGGAGACATCAATTGCAAGGAAGATGTCATTATCGGAGAAAGCGGCGTGGTCCGCTCCAACATTTCGGCCAAGGACGTTACGATATCCGGCAAAGTGTACGGCGACGTCGCGACGACCGGACGACTGACGATCATGTCCAGCGGCCAGCTCCACGGCAGCGCGACAGCCGCCTCGCTCATCGTCCAGGACGGCGGCATTCTCAGCGGCAGCTGCCGCATGGAGCGGCAGGCTGAACCGGCCGCTCCGGCCGTCCGCGATCCTGCCGAGCCTTCGGACGAGGCCGGGCGCGATATCCGCGAAGTGCGCGAGGCCGCCCGGGAAAGCTCCGTGAAGGAGCGGCGCCAGGCTGGATGATGACAAAAAAAGCCCAGCATCGGCTCATCGGCCGATGCTGGGCTTTTTTGAATCAGCCTTTCATCATGTCGCTCATCAGGTCTCGGCCTGCGTCCAATTCCTCGTTGTATTTCTGGCGGTATTCCTGGATGATTGTCGTGCTGTAGCCGTACTTGTTCAATTCGGCTTCCACTTGGGAGACAAGGGAATCAAACTGCGAGCTGAAGCTGGCCAGCGATGCTTCGCCCTGCTTCTTCAAAGCGGCTCTCCTCGCTTTGTCCGAGGTGTCCACGTATTGCTGCCCGAGCTTGAGGAAAGTCGTTTTGGCGTTCATATACAGGGTCTGAAGCTTGGCGTCCGCCCGGAATTTGACATCCTCGTAAGTCGGGGCAGAAGGCATCACGATGCCGCCGCCTGCCGACCCTCCCGAAGCGTTGCCTGTCGAACCGGAACTGCCGCTGCCAGCGTCATTGCCGGAAGCAGGATCCTCCGGCTTAGGCTCCTCCGGCTTTTCGGCGGCCGGTGCCGGGGAAGTGATCGTGATCCGCTTGCTGGAGCTGTCCCATTTCACATTCATGCCCGTGCTCTCGCTCATGAAGCGGATGGGAACATACAGGCTGTTGTTCAGCATATAAGCGGTTTGGCCGGCGGGGAGCTGTTTTTGGGCTCCGTAGAAGACAAAGGACGCTTTAGCCGGCGAAATCGACAGCTTTTGATTTCCGATTGAAGCCGGCGCTCCGGAAGCACCGATCGCATTCAGAAAATACTCCCTCAGCACGACCAGCTCTTTGTCTGTAGGCTTGGATACCGTTACTGTGGATGTCGAGGCATTCCATTGAACGGATTGGAGCAGTCCGTAAGCGATATACCGGATAGGAACATAGGAAGTGCCCTGGTAGGTGAACAGATATTGATCGCTGTGCATCTGCAGCGTTCTGCCGTCAAAAATCGTCTCATAAGCAACAGATTGCGTTTTTACCGTAGACGCGGCGGCTTGCGCAGAGAGCGGTTGCGCGATGAAGGCGAGCAATGCCGCCAGAACTCCGATTTTCAATCGATTCCACATCATAAATCCCCATTTCTATTATTAAATCCAAATCCTTGGTCATTCTCCCCAGTGCGAAGCTCTGAGCTCCGTCCTCTCTGCTGGAGAGAGCGTTTGATAATGCTTCAGGAAGCGCTCATACTCTGCGGCGACCTCATCGATAACTCCGTATTTCTTCAGCTCGCCGTCATGAAGCCAGAGCCCTTTGTCGCAGAAGCTTTTGACTTGCGACAGAGAATGGCTGATAAAAAAGATCGTTTTGCCCCGTTCCTTGAACTCATTGATTTTGGCCAGACATTTGTCGCTGAACGTCTGGTCCCCTACGGAAAGAGCCTCGTCGATGACGAGAATGTCAGGATCGATATGAATGGATATCGCAAATCCCAATCTGGCCTTCATACCGCTGGAGTAGGCTTTGATCGGTTGATGAATGAATTTCCCCAGCTCGGCAAACTCGATCACGGCCGGCGTTATGGCTTTGATCTGCTGATGGGACAGCCCCATCATCAACCCTTTCAGCTCGATATTTTCAAGGCCGTTGAGCTGGTTGTTCAGACCGGAGGATATCGCGATTAGCGCGGCGTTCCCGTTGATATGAACCGAACCGCTGGAGGGAATCGTCACTCCGGCAATAAGGTTGGACAACGTGCTTTTGCCGGCGCCATTCAGCCCTATGATTCCGACTACATCGCCCTGGTCGACCGCAAAAGTCAGACTGCGCAGAGCCTGATGAACAGGGAAATCCTTCTTGATATAAAATAAATCCCGAATCTTTTCATTTATGCTGGAATGCAGACGAAAAGATTTGCTAACCTCTTGAAACCGGACTTGATGCACGCTTAGTCAACACCTCTATTGGTAATCCATGAAATGCTTGCGGAAACGAACATGTATGAATGCTCCCCATACAAACAACAGTGCTACTCCCAGCCAAAACCCGGCGGTGTAGGCCGTGGCGATATGAAATTGATTGAAAAGCATCGCGTTGCGGTATCCATCCACTAAGTAAGTGACGGGATTGTATCGGATTACTTTTTTCAGCAGCTCCGGCGTCTTGGAGTTTACCGTCCACATGATCGGAGTAATGAAGAACAGAGCTCTAGTAACCGCGCCGATCACAAACCTGAAGTCGCGGACAAATGCCGAAACGGTCGAGGTAAACAACGCCAATGCGGATAAAAGGGACACGGATGCGACCAGATAATAGAAGATTCCCAGATAAGATAATCCGAAAAAGCCGTATTTCATGATGACCGCAATCAAAACCATAACCAGCATGATCATATGAGAGATCAGCTGGGTAATGATGGTGATGGAAGGAAGCACGCTCAGGGGAAACTTCATTTTGGATACATGGCCTAATTGCGAGCTGACTGAATTCGCTCCCTGCACGATTCCTGAGCCGATAAACAACCAGGGAACAAGGCCGCAGCTCAGCCAGAGGACAAAAGGAACTCCCGCTACGGAAGCTCCCCCACGGATCCCCAATCCAAAAACGACCCAATAGACGGCCAATTGGCTGAGCGGATTCAAAAGCACCCAGAGCAAGCCTAATCGATTGGACATGTAAGTGGACTTCAGCTGAAACAAGGCGATTCTTACGATCATATAGCGGTTTTTAAAGTGTTCCTTTGCTACGATGTTCAAAAAACTCATGCAATCACGGTTTCAAGATGATTTACATACTGATACAAATTTCCGAAATTGATCGTTTGCATGCCTTGAGCATTCTCCGCCTTCACGCTGTTTCTCGTATCGAACAGCATCCGGTTCCTCATTCCCTTCACATACGGACTGAAGTCCATGGCCCGGAATTCGGTATGATCTGTCAGAAGAAGAATAAGATCGGCATCTCTCATCGCGTCCTCGGCCGAAACAAACCGCGGATCTATAGTCCTTACATGCGGATCATGAATCGACAAGCTGAAGCCAGCCTCCGACAGCAGCTCTACGATTTCCATAGCAGGACTTTCCCGGATGTCGTCCACATCCGCTTTATAGGTAACTCCCAACACCGCTATTTTCGGATTGTGGATTCCCCTGACCAGCTTCTCCGCATTTGCCGCCACGTAGTGAGGCATGGATGAATTGGTCTCTCTGGAAAGATGAATGATCTTGGCCAGATCCGGCGACTTGGCGACGATGAAATAAGGATCAACCGCCAAGCAATGTCCGCCTACACCCGGTCCTGGCTCTAAAATATTAACCCTAGGATGTTTGTTTGCCAGATCAATTACTTCTAGTACATTTAAATCAAGATAGTTGCATATTTTAGCAAGTTCATTCGCGAAGGCTATATTTACATCTCGAAACGTATTTTCAACTAACTTAGACATTTCAGCCGTTCTTACATCAGTTTGATGTATCTCGCCTTCACAAAAAATTTTATAAATTTCAGTAGCTTTCTGAGAGCATTTAGTTGTGACTCCGCCAATGATTCGATTGTTATTGACCATTTCTCCTAAAATATTACTAGGGAGAACTCTCTCGGGACAATGAGCTAAATAGAAATCCACACCAGGTTCATAATTATATTTCCTCATAAAGGGTATTACTATTTCATTTATTGTCCCTGGAGCAATAGTTGATTCTATTATTATAGTATTTCCTTTTTCCATTACAGATATAATACTCTGCAACGCATTTATAATATAGCTATAATCAAATAATCTTTTCTCATTTGAAATATATGGTGTTGGAACTGCGATTATAAACACGTCCGCTTTTTGTGGAATTACAGAAGCAATAAGACGTCTTGATTTATGAGCTTCGAGATAAGCTTCTTGAAGACCTGGTTCGTTTGTTAGCAAAGAACCTGAATTTATGTTTTGAATTAGCTCTTCCTGAATATCTATCCCTATTACTTTAATATTATTTTTTGCAAACATTAAAGCAGTAGGTAACCCGATGTACCCCAATCCATATACAGATATCTTCATTTTTACCCTTCCTTTATAAATCCATATAGCATTTCACAATTAGTCTTATTTACATTTTCAATATATTTAGACTTATCAATTTTTTTTACCGGCTTTCCATCATTGAAAATAATTTTTTTAACTTCACCTACTAATTCAGTAATAGATTGAACAGGTTTTCCAGGTATAACCTCATCTAATGTATTGGGATTCAACGGCATATTATTTTCAAAAAGATAATTAATAACAGGTTTATTTAAATAAATAAAATCATATGAAATACTTGAATAATCAGTTATGAGCATACAGCAGTCTTCTATATGTGCTCGTATATCAATATCATTGAAGCTATGGATATTAATCAAGGGAGATCTAGATAATTGCTCCTTCCAATTTATTTCTGTTTTTAACAAATCACAAGTTCTGGGGTGGAGGCATAAATCGATAGTGAATTTATATTTTTTTAATACCGATAAAAACTCATTATTATTTAACAATTCAATAATTGATTTTAAATATCTACTTTCTTTTAAATCAGTAACATTTTTGATGTTCTTTCTCCACGTAAATGAAACCATGATTCTTTTAAAAGAATTGCTATTATTATCTTTTAAAGAGTCAAATCTTGATAAACCAAAATTTAAAATATTACTCTCATTGAAACCAAAATGATTCTTCAATATATCTTTTTCAATCTTATTACTGGATATAATATAGTCTGCATAATCTTTTTTATAATGATATATTTCATCAACCTTGCTTTGTAAAATAACCCCATGCTGAATGAAAATTCTTTTAGGCTTTCTCCGTAGATGCTTAATATTCGAAGGCAATAAAATATTCACATTATCACTACTAAGAATAAATTTAGCATTCATTGATAATATAATATGCTTCAGACTATAATAATCAACTACGTTTCCAAGACCTTTAACTTTTTTAAAATCCGGGCTCTTTTTATTGATAACATAGTGCACTGGATATCCTTGATCTCTACAATGCTTGAAAAACCAGTATCCGGTATCATTTGCAGTATTACAGTTCTTCTCACCAATTAATATAATATTCTTTTTCCTAAAGAGAAATTTCGAGAATTCTTCTGTTAGTACAGCAAATCCTAATTTGAATTTTCTTTTAATATCAATTCCATTATTCATTTTTATTTGTTTTAAAGAGTATTGTTTGTTTCTAATATTAGAAATTATTTTTCTTTTTAATAAATTTATATCCTTTTTATATATAATACTTAATGCTCTTTTTTTATATAACGGTATTATCTCGCAATTTAATTTTTTAATTTTAAAATAAGAGTTCTTAAAATCATAAAGGACTTTTTTTCCATTAAAAATCAAATCGGTTTTTCTTTTGATATTTAAAAAAGTGGTTTCAATAGAAAATTTATAATGACCGTCATCCATATGTTCTGTAAATTCAAATTTAAATTTATATCCTCCATGACCATATTTTTCATTTGACGTCGATAGTAAATTATTAAAGAAATATTGAGCTTTCAATCTGTATTCTTTTTTTGTTTTTGTATGATATATAACAATTTCATGATTGATATCATTTTTAGAATTAATAGAGAAATTTTTATGGAATGCAAGTCCTTCGATACACATCATATTTTTATCAATTCTTATATCAGTGATTTCATTAACCAAATTACTTTTAGATAGGTATTCTGTAACATCGATACTTTGAACGCTATTTCCAAATATAAATTCTAAATAAATATTCTCATTTTTGGTTTTAAAAATAAAGTTACCATCAAAATCATAATCATATCGACGAGCATTAAATTCAAAATACTCCACAAAATAATAGAGTTCGTCTATTTTACCTTCCGACAGAAGCTTTAATTTCACGTAATTAATCATTGTATATACACGTATTATTTTCTTTGAATGATCTATTTTCTTATTCAAGATATTACTCAATAATAATAATATTCCTCTTCTATCTTCAATTGGATATTCCATAATTTGATTAATACGCAGTATAACATCCGCTATGTTTGATTTCACAATTTTCAATAAATAAGCTTCATAATTATTAATCCTAAATCTATTTAGATCGATAATATCATATATCCGTAATATTGAGGTATGCAATCCTGTAATATTTTTAAGAGATTTTTCTTGTGTAGTTGACAAATTATTTAAGTTCTGCCTAGTTCTATAGTTATAAACAAAGTCATTTACAAAGATAGTTTTTTTAGATTTAAATGAAGCATCTACAGCAAATAATCGATCTTCTCCATATTTTATTTTTTCAAACTTTATATTCCTTATCAATTCTGATTTAAATAATTTACCACAAGCACTGGGATAGTGATATAAAATTGGATGTGTGGTTATATGAATTTGTTTGGTATCGCTTATAGATTGTTCGAACTCATATCTTTCCTTATATTTAGCAGCGACTTTAGATGAGTCAGTAAATTGGTTATTTTTAAATGACAACATTTTTCCAATAACTTGATCTGCTGAATAATTTGTAGCATATAAATGAAGCAAATTCAATGCATTCTCTGATAGAGTATCATCCCCATCTAAAAATAAGATATATTCCGAGTCAGCTAATTCTAATCCTATGTTTCTTGGAATTGAAGGAGTACCGCTATTTTTAATGAATTTATAAGTGATGTTACTATATTTCCGAGATAAACTTTTAACTATTTTTTGAGTATTATCTAATGAACCATCATCCACAATTATAATTTGAAAACTTCCAGAAAAATTTTTTTGATTTATAACAGATAATACTGCTTCATTAATATATTCCTCTACATTATACGAAACAATTATTATAGCAATATCATATTTATTTTTCGACTCTTCATCTCTTATCATTTCTAATTCTTTAATAAAACGAGATATGTAACTCTTATTTTTCTTTGCTGGATTCAATGTTTCTATCTCATCAAAGTCTGTATAATTATCCTCTTTGATTTTAATATGTTGATAATATTCCAATTTTCCTTTTATATATTCATAGCAAGTTTTTAATAGTCTATTTTTCTTTTTTATATCAGATATATTCTTAGGAGTCTCAAGTTTATTATTCCTTAATATACGCTCGGATAAATACATCTCATGAAGAATAATATTTTTCCCGAAATTAATTTTAGCTTTTTCAATAAATTTATCCGCACAATTTTTCCAAAAATCAAAATCAATATCTTCTCGTTTAAAAAATGAAAAATTATTTTCTACTTTGAAATGTGTATCCTTTAATAACCAGCTGTCTAATAAAAATGTATTATTAATTGAAATCAAATCATATCGTTCATCTAACAAATCTATTAATAGATAATCGTTTTCGGAAGAAAGTTGTTCAATGCTATCTAAAAATGTTTTGTTTATTTCATTTTTCAATAATATGCTCTTTGAATAATTTTTGTAATCATGTTTATTTAATATTAGATCTGTTTTCGGAGAAGTTGCACTAACAATAGAATTTAGACTGTAGTCTATATTAGTGTATATTCGATCTATATTTATATTTTGAAATATCGACCCTGACTCATAACCTATTGTAATGATATTCATTTTGACCATCCTTCTAAATTCATAAACCACTAAGTTCTAGAATTATTTTTTTTGATATATCATGTTCATTTTTAATACTATACCTAGCAACATTGTTTTCGAGAGATTCTTTAATCTTATTTATTAACTCAGCTTCATTTTTACAGACTTGTTTCGATTCAATCTCAATTATACCTTTATTGTAATGTCTCGAGAAAAACTCATCGTAATCAAATTGATAAAACAAAACTTGCTTATTCATATAAGCAAAATCATAGGATACCGTTGAATAGTCCGTTATCAACAGCCGATGGCTTTTAAGGAGTTGTTGAACCGTTTCCTGACCCTGCCTGACGATTCTAATCCGCTCATGAATGAATGGGATATCTCCTAAGAGCTGCTGGACTTTGTAATGGGGATAGAAGGTCATGACAAGGTTCCTTCGTTCCAAAAGCTCATGAAGCTCTTTGCTTTTTAAAAAGGCCATATAGGTCTGAAAATAATTGGATGCCTTAAGTTGGCTCCCTGTTTTGATCCAATTACGCCAGGTAGGCATTAACAAGATCTCATTTCCTTGGCTTACATCCTCAAGCGCGTCCCATCTAGGCAAACCTGTTACAACTACTTCCTTGTCTTGATATCCAAATTCACTTAAGATATGATCTCGTTCGTTTTCTGAAGAGGTTACAAACAAAGAATAGCCGGTACGGTTTTTATGCAGGGAGTGGTTGACCCTGCTAACTCCAATTACTCCATGCTGCAAAAACACCTTTTTATTTTTCTGCCAATGAGGATAGTATTTCAAAATGTTTTTGTAGGCTGCAGTATACATATTGGCTGATTCAATATAACTGTTAAGAGTCATCGTACAGGCTAGCAAATATAAAGTATGCTTAAGTGAGCCGAAATGAATGATATTGCCGAATTCTTTTATTTTTTGATAATCTTTCGATCTTTTATCAATGACATAATAAATATTGATTTCCTTTTTGTATTTCCTTATATAACTAAACAAGTGGAAGGAATTATCCTGAGCAGTATCTCTTCTCTCACCGATCAGCCATATCCGTTGGCCTCTTAATAAACGGCCTAATAATTTTATTAGAGCAATGCTGAAAAATGTGTGGAAATCCCTTTTTTTCAGAAAGCTTATATCATATCGAAAGTCTTTCTTGAAACCGTTTATGAGCTGCCTGATATTCGTCCATTTGTTTACTCGCTGAATTTCAAGACACAAAAAGCTCCCCATCTTATATTTAGGGGAGATAAGAAATTCATTTGCTATAACGGGTTTTAGGGAATTCCTAAGCTGAGACAAAGGGATGTATACCGGAGATTCTATCCATTGATCATGCATCTGTACTCCAATGAAAAAATCCCACTCTCCATACCCAAGATCCTTCACGTTGATTTCCAGGGTTTCAAAGCCTGCCTCATTATAGTCGACTCGATTTTCCGCATGTAGAAAAGTTACATCGGTACGTAGAGCTGTCGTTAAAGGAATCCTCTTCTGAACCTCGTTGTTCCGGATGACCAGATATCTTTTATAGGCATCTGCTGGAATATGATGTATGAAAGCATAGCCTCCGATATATATTTTCATATCATCTTGTTTTACTATTTCAACTCGATGTATGAGTTTATGCTTCCAGATTTTCAAAATAGACTCGTATGATTGAAAATAAGTATAAAGGGGATGATAGTATGCGCCTTCATGTGCTATATAAGCTGTTTCAAACTTGTTATCTTGCATAACAATGAACAGTTTTTCTAGTGAACTTATATCCTTATTCAATATAATTTTCACAAGCAACTGTTCTTCTAGTTTCAGTTCATTCATTTGCATGCCAAATTTCAGGACTTGAATAAAAGTTTCAGTCAAGATAAAAAGGTGATGAGGATCCCTCTGTATCGTTGGCTTTTTCATTTCAAAAATCGAGTTCAAAAAATATTTAAACTGGCGAAGTTCAATGGTAGAAAGAAGATGACTTACATTCAAATCCTCATATAATAGCTTGATTTTCATCTGTAATACAATTAACCGATCAAATAGCGATGTCTCATTCACTCGGGATAAAGTGATCTCATCCTGAAAACGTCGGTAATGGAGGACTATAATCTCTTTGACTAATGTATTACGAGATAAATAAAGCGCTCTTTGACTGAACAGCAAATCTTCACCGAGCATCATGCTTTCGTCAAAAAAGATTTGATGTTTCAACAACAGACTACGTTTAAACAACTTATTACAAACGGATGGCGACAAGTTGAGTTCAGGATTCTTTGAGATATGCCTAATAATTTGCTTGTTATTCATACTGAACATTCGCTTTAAATAAGGAATTGTCTCCTGCAACTCCTCCTCATTGAAACGAATGATGCTTCCTATCGCAGTGTCAGCATCTTCTTTCTTGCACAACTCATACAAATGCATGAGACCTTCTAAGTCCATCCTGTCATCTGCATCCAAAAAGATGATGTAATGTCCATTCGCAGCTTTTATCCCTTGATTTCGGGCAGCGCTTACTCCACGATTCCGCTGAAGAATATACTTAAGCCTAGGATAACAATTCGCATATGGTCTGAGAATTTCAAGACTAGTATCCGTAGAGCCATCATCTACGATAATAATCTCTGCCCCTTGATTTAGACCCTCAATTACCGAATCAAGACACTCTGCCAGGTAGGAGCCTTTATTAAAGCTAGTAATAACAATACTCAGTTTTGCAGAATTCACACTGTTCATCCCCAGTTAATTTTAAACACGATACTTGTTCATTTGCTTAGCTTACGAGTGCATAAATCTCAATCAGCTTTTCCTTCTCGTTAAGCCAATTATATGTGGAGCGGGCTTGCAGGCAATTTAGTTGCATTTTTTTATGTTCATCTGGATTCCTCAACAGATGGTTCACACCTTCTGCTATTGATGCCGGGCTATGGGAGTCGACACAGACACCGACCTCTTCCTCCGTGACAACACGCTGAATTTCCGGAAAGCTGCAAGCAACGACCGGAACAGTGCTCATGATATATTCAAATAATTTGTTGGAAGAAGCTGAGTAATGATTAAAGCATATATTGTTCAACAATTGAAAACCTAAATATGCATTTTGAGTATAATGATGGAGATCAGACAATGGGACTTTAGGCAAGAACTTTACTCGGTCTTCTAAGTTCATTTTAGCCACCATTTTCACTAGATCAGGTTTTAGCCGGCCATCCCCTATCAACACCACTACGCCTCTATCCATTAGCGGTACAGCTTGAATAAGCTTGTCCAGCCCTCTTCCTATCTGAATACCGCCTTGATACAGCAGAATGGGTTCATCTACAGGCACATTAAGCATGGAATACAGATCAATTTTTCTTTTCGTTTCTGATTTGCTTGGAATAGGATAGTTGTGCAGCACTTTAGGATAGAACCCATATAATTGCTCAGAATATTGAGCTCTCGTGTGATTTTCAGTTATCATGACATCAACTTGCTTTACAAAGAATTTCTCCGCTATGCCGTATAGTGGGCTGTTATATCCGGTACGGCTCGTTTGTACTTCATGGGAATCATAAATCCACTTTCTCTTTTTCAAAATACGAGCGCATATATAGCCTTGCGGTAAGGTATTGAGATCATTGGAATGATAGATATCATACTTACGTGATATTCCTTTTGCAATCATCTGCAAGGCTATAAGCATCCTTAAATAAGCTGTTCTCAGCTTCTGTGGAAACATCAACAACCCCATAAGCAACAGCATAGCCATCCATAGTGGAAAAAAGAAAAGACCTGCAGCGAGAACTGTGCAGATCAGCAATTTACACACGAAGTGTTTGTTCCATATTTTTTTCAAATGAAAAGCCGTTCCACTGATAAGATTTAGATAGAGGAATCGATTTCGAACGCGAATAACTTTAAATCCTTCTGGCAGCATTTCTTCGTAAGGAAGACCATGAGTATGAATTGCAATTAAATCAACATCATATCCAAGCTCCGCCAGTGTACTGCATTCCCGCATAACTCGAGCATCATTTGTAAAGTGGTTCCAAACGAACATGCACACTCTCTTGTTCATACTTCTTCTCCAATACTTCTGTCAGTACCTGAATATTGCGACTCCACTTGAAATTTTTTTCTGCGTAGCGGAGACCGTTATTCCCTAACTGAAGCCTTAAATTTGAATTTGTTTTTAGTTGTAGAATATAATTCACCAGTTCATCAGAGCTGCTCTTTTCAGCAACATACCCACACTCCGCTGCTTTAATCGTATTCGCAGCATAGCCGCCTACTGATCCGATAATCGGTTTTCCAGCGCTCATATAATCAATGATCTTTCCAGGCAGCACTTTTTCAAACACTTTATTATCCGTTAAGCTCACAAAAGCAACATGTGCCGCTTTAATGATTTTCATCGTTTCAACTTTGCTAGCAGCCTTGAGTATTTGAACGTTGTCGAGCTTAAGATCCTCTATCTTTTTCTTTAGCTCTTCACATCGATAGCCATAGCCAATAATTTTAAATTTGATATCGCTATTCATTTGCAAATGTTGAGCGATCTCAAGCAAAATATCCAAATCTTGCGCCAATCCTATGTTGCCGCTATAAACGACCGTGAAGCTGTTATCATCAGCTATTTCATCACTCTCTAGGAGAAACTCCGAATCCGATAATGAATTAGGCATAAAACTGACCTTATCTTTTGAAACTCCTCGTTCCAACAAATCAGGAACAAATCCCTCGCTGTTTACAATAATATGTTCTGAATCTCGATACATTTTTTTTTCAATCAAATAAGCAATTGAAGCAAAAGGCTTAACGGATGATAAACCAATCCCTTTGATAGAATCTGACCAAATATCACGAATATCAAGAATAAGAGGACATTTAAGCATTTTTTTCGCGGCAATTCCTGCCAAGGCAACGAAAATCGCTGGCGTTGTTGCAAGAACAAAATCATATCCAACGGGTTTTAATCTTTTAAGCTCTCTTTGAAACTTATAATTCATTTCTGCATACAGAAGCAAGCGATTAAAAATATTATGAGTATACCTTCTGGCTCTTATTCCAACTCGTATAACCTCATGATTCCCGTTTTTTTTATTCCAATATTTAAAATCCTTATACATATTTCGATTGGGATAGCTTGGATCAGTAGTCAACACCGTTACATGATGTCCACTCAACCTCAACTCGCTTACGATATTTGTCATTCTATTTGCGGCACTACCGATTTCCGGGTAGTAATTTTGTGTTATGATCAATATTCTTTTCACCAACTACTACCCCCTTTTAATTGTTATCTCCGTTGAAGCACCAGCTATAAATTCTAGGATTAAACGAGTTAGAATACATAGCTGGGGCTTCACTAAAAAAATTTGGGCATTCAACCCGCCCTCACATCATGCCCTCGACGATGAACGTCTAAGGTCTCCTAACCCACAGCATGACCGAGTGTCTCCAGTGATAAAGGTACAGGAGGCATTACCTTACATTCCTTTACTTGCCGTTTTCCTGTTTGAGCAGCCGTTCTTCCTGCTTGATCACTTCTTCGTAATTCCGGCCTTGGCTGACGCCATATTTCTTGGCGATTGCGATGAGCTCGTCATACTGCTCCGGGGTGACTTTATCATGAATGATGGCGCGGGCTTCCCGTTTCTTCTCGCGGGTCAAGCCTCCTTGGGCCAGCTGCTGTAGCTTGCGGATGTCGCTCAGGCTCAGCTTTTTCAGGAGAATCGCCATGACGTCCATTTTGTCCGAAACCGAGACATCTTCCTTTATTTCCTTGATTTTTTCTCCGGTCAGATTGGCTGTATATCCTTTTGGATCTTTGGCCGCTTCTTTTTTCGCTGCAGGAGCTTTTTCCCCCGACGAAACGGTATCTTGGGCTGCTTTTTGCACGTTTCCGTCCGCCTGCTTCTCCTTTGAGCCTTCATCTGCGGAAGTTTCCGCTGGCGCAGTCGTTTCCCCTGATTTGCCGACGGCAGTCGCGACGACCTGCTCGGACATGGAATCAAGAAACTTATTCAAGAGATAATTTGTCGTTGCAATACCGCCGGAACCGAGAGCTGCAACAACGACTCCCGTCCACACCAGTACTTTTGTCTTTTTTCGCATGGGCTTTCCTTCCCTGTCGGAATGATAGCCAGCCGACAGCTAAAGTTTAAAAAGTCTTCCTCTTAGGAGAACAAACAAAAGAGGAAGACGGCGACTATTTTATGCTTCAACCAAAGTGAAGAACATTATTTGACTTGCAGTGCCCGGTAGATCATGACGGCCGCTTCGGCGCGGCTGGCATTAGCGTTCGGCTTGAAGTAGCCATTGTCCCCGATGACGATGTTGAGGCTGGCTGCCAGAGCAGCGCCTTCTCGGAGGGAAGCGTTGATGCTGGCGCCGTCTTTGAACGCAGCCAGATTCGTGTCCGTCCCTGCCGCGGCTTCCTTGCTGATCTTATTGCTTGCTTTCAGCGTGCGGGATACCATCGTTGCCATCTCGGCACGGGTGATCGGAGCGTTCGGCGCAAAGAGCGAAGCCGTCCGGCCATTGATGATTCCTTTGTTGACGGCGTACCCGACATACGGAGCAAACCAGGATTGGCTTGGAACATCGCTGAACGAGCCCGCTTCCGATTTGCCCTCCAGATTGAAGGCATGAATCAGCATCTTCGCAAACTCGGCCCGGGTAACGGTGCCCTTAGGATCGAAGCTTCCGTTTCCTCTGCCTTCAATCGCGCCTTTGGCGGCAAGAACCTCGATTTGCCTTCCAGCCCACGCTTTTACGGAGAGAACATCGTTGAAAGCGACTTTGTTCTCCAAGACAACATAAGAAGAGAAATGATTGCGCGGCTCAACCAAGTAGTCCCCGTTCAGCTCCCCGCCCTGGAATTTCAAGCTCCCGTTATCGATGCGGGCTGCGCTGAGCAGCTCCTTGTCCACTCCAGCCGAAGCTGCAACCGGAATCCACAGGCTGATCGGATGATCAAAGCTCTCCGTCGCAACTCCGCCAAGGGTAAGGCTGAAGTCATAAACGGGAGAAACGGCCTTGTACGCTTTCAGACTGGCTTGCTGAGAAGCATCCTGCTGCTTGATCGTGAAGGCAAACGATTTTTGGAACTCATCCGCACGAGGGAAGGATGCGGTCAAGCCATTCACGGTTACATCCAGAGAACCGAATGGAATCGCTCCCCACTTCTGCATGGATGCTTCCGGAATCTTGAGCGTGACCGTTTCCTGGGCTACATTCCCTAAATCAATCTTGAATGCGACGGATGGAAGGCTTTCCTTGGAGCCCGCTTTATTCAGGAAATCAGCAAGCTTGTCCAGAATAGCCTTTGCTTTGTCCAGCAGATCGTTCAGCTCAGGACCCAGCTCTACCAACGCCTCGCTGCCGGCAACTACGGCAAGCTTGGATGCATCCAAGGTTTGAACTTTCTTCAGCTCTTCATTGGCCAGCTGGACGGCTTGCTTCACAAGCTCCTGCTTCTCGGAATCCGATGCATTGGCCAGCTTTTGGAGAAGCTGGTTGAAGGTCGAATCCAAATCCGATGCAGGAGGCGTGACGATAACCGTTGGATAGGTAGGATTTACGGGTGGATCTACAGGATTTACGGGATCTACGGGATCTACAGGATCTACAGGAACTCCCGGATTTGCAGCATCCAGATCAAGAATTTTGAAATAAGCTTTGACCAGTGAATTGACGGCAGCGCTATATACAGGCTCGCCGATTGCATCCCTGATGTTGTTTTTTACTGCCTTCAGATCCTCGGAATTGATTCCGTAGTGATTGAACAGCTTGTTTACCGGGCTGTTTTCTTCTTTTCGAACGTCAGCCAGCAGCGATTCCAAAAACGCCTCCTGCTTGGACTCGTCCTTGGTCAGAGCAGAGAGTTCAACGGCGCTCAAGGCAAGCAGCTTGGTCTGAGCGAGGTCTTGGATATGTACGAAGTATTCGATTACAGCGTCTACACTTACACTTGTATCCAGTCCGGCTGCAGAGGAAAGTTCAACAAGAACCTTTCGGTACGCCTCATTGCTGCGCAGCTTTTCGAGGAATGCGCCTTCTGGATCATAGTTCAGGTAGAGGATTTCATTTGCCAGATCTCCGAGAACATGCTTCTGATCTTCCGTAAGATTGAATTTCCCCATTACCGGCCGGATCAGATCATGCTTGCTGTCGTCTGGAACCGCTTGGATAGCCTTTAACGCGGCCTCAAGATTTTCTTTCCCCGCAGCATCGAGAGCCTCGTGCAATTGCTTGATTTTCCCCAGCACATCCGTCTGTGTCGTACTGCTCGCTGCACGGACAACCGGGACACCGAGCAGTTGAGAAACTCCATTCGTAGAAAGAGGAATTCCTGAGAGACCGCCCGCCAGCACAGTAGCAGCTACTGTACATTTAATTATATTTTTTCCAACTTTATTTTTACTCATCTCTTCACCCCATTTGTTGTATATATGGAAAATTAATCTTAGGCCATACTAGCACCATATTTAGACAATGGTCAAGGAAAAATCCCGATTTATTATATTTCTTAAGTCCTAAAACGAGTCAGACAACTAGGGATTAACGCCTATATATCGCTATGTTATTATGTTTATTTCAATATTTGTATGGTCGAATTCTCCTATTTTTCGCATTCGTTCGAATCATTAAATACAAATAATTATTATATAAATTAATCTATATTTTTAGGATTTCAACATTTTCAGATTGATTATTTAACATTAATTCATGTTTTTTAAGGAATTGAAAATTTCATTCATTACTTCTTTAAAGCACCGAAAAAAGCCTCCAGGACGATGTCCGCCCCTCCTTAACAGGAGAAACCGACATATCCGGAGGCTCACTTATTTTTTTCCATAAAATTACTTAAGTTTATCGGTTAAACAAAGCCGTCAAGCGGCGACATCCCGTCTCGTGAACACGAACCATGACAACGCCATGAAGATGACATAATAGCCGGCAAGGACGGCGAGAGAGAAGCCCAGCGTCATGCCGTCGCTCGTCCCGCTGGAGCCCATGCCGATGTATCGGGTCAGATCGAGATGCTGGAACAGCACGTAATCGACCCATTTGCGGTCGATCAGCCCGAACAGCTGGCCGAGCGTCTTGCCCATCAGCACGACGAACAAGGAAAGTCCGATCGCCAGGGCGCCGCTGCGGAACACCGAGGAAATCATGAATGCCAGCGTGACGGTCACGATCAGGGAGATGAACTGCATGATGAAGGACTGATTGAAATACGACCAGGCCGACATCGCAGGGTCCGTAGCTCCGAACACTTCCGCCGCCTTGACGCCTTTCTCGTAGCCGAAGAAGATGATATTGACCAGCAGCAGCGCGGCATACAGCAGCGCCATGCTGAAAAATCCGAACAGAAGCGTCGCCGCGTACTTGGACAGCAGAATCTTCGAACGGGACCATGGGCGGATCAGCAGCAGCTTGATCGTTCCCGCCGTGAATTCTCCCGCGACGATGTCAGCGGCGACAATGACGGCGAAAATGCTGACCAGCGGCATCATCACGATCGTCTCGATGCTGAGCATCTGCCACATGGAAGGCGTATTCGTACTGGATGCATAGGCGATTCCCGATACGGCGGCAACCGCAAGTATCATGAGTCCCCACATGATCCATACCCGGGCGCGCCGGTAGATCTTCATGTTCTCGTTGAGCACGAGATTCCCGAAATCAAACAACCGACTCACCTCCCGTGACTTCCAGGAATTGATCCTCGAGCGACTTCGCCTTGGACCTGATTCCGTATACCCGGATGCCTGCCTTCACCAGAAGAGCGTTGAGCTCCGCTATATCCTCGCGCAACGCGTCGATGACCAGCAGGCCGTCCCTTACCGTTGCGTGGATCTCCCTGCCCCCGTCATCTCCGGCAGGACGGATCGACTGGCGGATGACCGCCAGCGCATCGTCCGGACGGTCGAGCTCGAACTGGACCGGTACGGGCACCGCTTCCTGAGTCCCCCCGCCGCTGCGCAGAGAGCGGATATCGATCAGCTTGCCTGCCTGGATGATGGCGACCTGATCGCACATCAGCTCCATCTCGGAGAGCAGATGGCTCGAGACGAACACCGTAATCCCTTCCTCTTCGGCGAGCCTCCGCAGGTAATCCCTCAGCTCCCGGATGCCGGCGGGATCAAGGCCGTTGGTCGGCTCGTCCAGGATCAGCAGCGACGGCTTGTGCAGCAGCGCCTGGGCGACGCCGAGCCTCTGCCTCATGCCCAGCGAGTAGGTCTTCACCTTGTCGTGGATCCGCTTGTCCAGCCCCGCAAGACGAATGACTTCGTCGATGCGGTTCCGCCCGACTCCCGGAATCATCCGAGCGAAGTGAAGCAGGTTCTGGTACCCCGTCAAGTATTTGTACATCTCCGGGTTCTCGACGATGGCCCCTACATGGCGGATCGCCTTCTCATAGTCCGTGGCGATGCTGGCTCCGCCGATGCGGATCTCGCCTTCCGTCATTCTCATCAGGCCCACCATCATCCGGATCGTCGTCGTCTTGCCCGATCCGTTCGGACCGAGAAAGCCGAATACTTCACCCCGCGGCAAATCCAGAGTGAGGCCGTCGATAATGGTCTTGCCGCCTATTTTCTTGGTCACGTTCCTGAATTGAACGATCGCGCTCGTCTCCAAACTTGCACCTCCTCATCGACCTTCCAGCCGTTTACATATCCTGTTGTATTATAGACCATCAAGCAGGGTAAGTGGAACCTGGACCTTGGTCGGGAAAGCATTCCCCAGGCTGCCGCACGCATGCAGGAGCGGATCCGGGCAAAAAAAAACCTGCCTTGCTCAGGCAGGATCAGCCTCTGAGTAAAGTCAGGCAGTCAGAATCTTGCCGCGCCCGATAAATCCGCTTCCCTCTCTCGTCCTGCGCTCCGCAGGCAAGGCCACGATCTCGATATGGGCAACGCCGCTGTCCGAATCATCCGCATCCTGGCTCAAGGCGCAGGAACGGCAGTAACCGAGACGGTAGGAACGGCGGTAGAAACCGGTTTTGAACAGCATCTCCGCTTCCTGGCGGGACATCAACTTCTCGCAGCATACGCAGTGGAATTGCTCAGTCAAGCTGCATCTCTCCTTGGAGTAAAAATAGGACGGCTTGGGTTACGAAATGTATCTGATTCCTGGGCCAATAGCTCAGGATTCGCGGGCGACTGCTTCTTCTCGGCTGTAACCCCGCCATGACTATGACCTCATCCGACGACATCAACGACAGGATTTTGCTGCATGACGGACAGCTGTATACGGCTCGTAATCAATCTCATTCATTGTTACGATTTGTATCATAGCTCCTTCTATAATTTATGACAAATCTCGATTCCCGTCAAGGGCTAAAACTCATTTTTTTGTCGAATGCCTCTATTGGATGAATACGCTTACATATTTGACGAAAATAGCCGGATTCCTTCTCGGGATAATAATATATCAAAAAGCCCCGTATGCAATACCGTTAGGCATTGCATACGAGGCTCTGCGGTTCATTTCTACAGGCTCCATTCTCGTCCTCAGCTGATCTTGCCCCACTGCTCCCGGCTGTTCCGATCCATCCGCTCCAGCCCGGACAGCTCGTACCGCCGCTCGTCGTCGTCCGTCACGATCCATCTGTCTTCGGACAGCTCATGGATGCCTTCATGGAGGATGCTCATGCGCAGCGTGCTCGGTCCATAATCCGTCTCGACCGACCAGATCCACTCGGAGCCTTTTTTGCGGATGGCCACGATCCGCTCGATCCTGGGAATGATGTAGCTTCGCTCCAGCTCCAGGACGGCGGCCTGGCGGCTCTCCTCCTCCAGCAGATCCAGCTCGGCCAGCAAAGCGATCTCCATGTTGTCCTCGCAGGATCGGATGGAGATGAGCCGATCCGGCAAGGAGTAGGGGAAGCAGCGGACCAGCTTCACCCTTCCCATCTGCTCGCCGCCGCGCACCGCCTTCAGATAGCCTTCGCGGTTGTGGTACAGCAGCACGTCGTCCGGCTTGGAGCGGTTCATATAAACGAGATTGTTCGTCATTCCTATCCCACCTCCGAAGGCGACTCGGTCATCTGCTTCTGCGACTCGACCAGCCTGTAATAGGTTCCTTTGCTCTTGTACAGCTCGTCATGCGTGCCTGTCTCGGCTATGCGGCCGTTATCCAGCACGATGAGCCGGTCCGCCCCGCGGAGCGTGGACAGCCTGTGCGCGATCGCGATCGTCGTCCTGCCGCGGATCAAGCGGGCAAGAGCTTCCTGAATCTCGCGCTCCGTCTCGGTATCGACCGAAGCTGTCGCCTCGTCGAGGATAAGGATCGCCGGATCGAGCAGCACGGCCCGCGCGATTGCGATCCGCTGCTTCTCCCCGCCCGACAGCCGGTGCCCGCGCTCCCCGACCCTCGTCTCGTAGCCTTCGGGAAAGCCGCAGATGAAGGAATGGGCGTTGGCGATCCGAGCCGCCTCGATGATCCGCTCGGGAGTCGCGTCCTTCATGCCGTAGGCGATATTCTGGGCGATCGTGCCGTCGAACAGAAAGGTTTCCTGCAGCACGACCCCGATATGGGAGCGCAGGCTCTCCTGCCGGATATCCCGCAGATCGACCCCGTCCAGGCAGATGCGGCCGTCATCGGGATCGTAGAAGCGGCAGACCATGTTGATCAGCGTCGTCTTGCCCGCTCCGGAATGGCCCACCAGGCCGACCATCTCGCCGGGCCGGATGGCGAGATCGATTCCCTTGAGGACCGTCCGCTGCTTGTCGTAGCCGTACCTCACGCCCTCGAACCGGATCTCGCCCTGGACGGCCGGCAGCGGGGAAGCATGCTCGCTGTCCGGAGTGTCGCTCGGCGCGTCCATGATCTCGAAGATCCGCTCCGCCGATCCCATGACGCGGTTGATCATCCCGAGCGAAGCGCCCATGAACTGCAGCGGGCCGAAGAACATGACGAGGTAGGAAGCATAGGCCGTCAGCGATCCCAGCGACATGCTGCCGTCGAGGACATGCCTGCCGCCCATATACCAGACGAGCAGCCCGAAGGCCGCAATGACGAGAGAGAAGACGGGCGAGATGCCGATCCACATATTGCCCATGGAAATCATCTTCTTGACGAGCAGATCGTTGGCTTTGCCGAAGCGCTCCTTCTCCCTCTTCTCCTGGGCGAACGCCTTGATGACCCGGATGCCTTGGAGCGTTTCCCCGATGACATTGTTGACTCCCATCGTGCCCATCCACTGCGAGTACCACATGACCTGCACGCGCGGCCACAGCCAGAGCATCCCGAGAGCGAGGAAGGGAAGCGGAATCAGGATCATCCAGGTCAGAGGCGCGTTGAGGTAGAACAGCAGGCCAAGCACCCCGACCGCCATCAGAACCTGCGACAGGATCTGGATGAATCCCTCCGTCAGGAACTGCTTGAGCTCCTCCGTATCGTTCTGGACGCGCCCGATGAACTGGGATACCTGCCTCCGGTCGAAAAATCCGAGCGACAGCCGCATCAGCGAGGCGAACGCATCCTTGCGGATATCGCCCATCAGCTTGCCGCCGAAGCGCAGGCCGATATAGCTTCTGGCCATGGACAAGCCGGTTCCGGCCAGATGGGCGCCGGCCATCGCGCCGATGAGCAGGAGAAGCGCCGATGCGTTTCCGCCCAAGGTGAAGTTGTCGATCAGGAGCTTCATGAGATAGGTGGGGAGCAGTTCGAGGAGAATGCTCAGCAGCAGCAGGATGCCGCTGGCCTTCATCAGCTTGCGGTGAGGCGATGCATAAGCGAGTATGCGCCGGAACATCTTGGCCTTGTTGCTGCAGCGCAGGCACTTGGTCCGCCGGTGCAGCAGGCGCCTGCCGCAGACGGCGCAGGCTCTGCCCTCCCGCTGACGGGCGTCCGCGCCAGGCTCGCGCTCGGCTTCGCCGCCGTGGCCATGCCGCCCGCTGACGGGCGGTGGCGCGGACGTCTCCAGCAACGCGGAGAAGCCCGGAACAGGCACCGGCTCGTCGAGCCAGGCCCGGATGGCCGGCATCGCCTTGGCGCATGCCTCCGCATGGCCGGAGGAGAAGCGGCCCGCCTCCCGCATGCCGTCCCTCGTCATCAGGATCAAAGCGCCGCCAGACAAAGCCTGGCGGAATTCGATATCGTCGATCGTCCCTTTGGGGTATCTGCGCTGCAGCTGCCCCCTGTCGTTCAGAACCGCGACCTCCCGGTCGGTGAACAGGATGAGATAAGACTCGAATTGGCGCGCCTCGTTGATGTCCCCGCTCAGCTTGAGCCAGGCTCCATCAAGCCTCTGCCTGAGAGCGGAGGCCGCTCCCGGCGCCTCGCCTTCGAGTGAAGCCTTCTGCTGCTTCGGTGTCCTTGCCATATTGCTACCGGCCTTTCCGCGCTCAGCTCCGGCGCACTAAGATGTGGAGCGGTAGAGAGGCTTCCTGGACATGCTCCAATTGCCCAGCCTGCGCAGCACCTTGCGCGTCAGCGGGATGCGAAGCACGAGCAGGCGCAGCGCCCGGGAGCGGAACCCGCTATCCAGCTTCCATCCCGAGCCGCTCCTGACTCCCGTCCACTTCGCCAGAATCGCTCCGGCAGGCACGGGATCATCCGGGATGAAGCTCGTATCCCCCCGGAACAGAAAAACATCGTCTCCGTCTTCGCTTCCTATGGCGACCAGCCTGTGTCCGGTCATGATTCCATAGGCGTTGACGAACAAGCATACATCCCCTACGGCCAGATCCGCGACATCCGTCGTGACGAACCGGCTGACATCGCCTTCCTGGATTAGGGGATACATGCTCATCCCGAAGGACGGCAGCTCGATGCTGCCGCGCTTGCGCAGCAAGGCGGCAACGATCGGAGCCATATCCTCTCCCCTGCTATCCATGCGTGACCAGTCCCACTTTGATCAGCTCCGCGATGAACGCCTCCGCATCCCTCCTGGCGACCTCGCGGTCCACATCGTACTCGGAGGCGATCCTGTCGATGAGCCGCTCAATCGTGTTGTGATGCTCCAGCTGCTCCCAGATATAACCGCCCAGCTCGTTGACCTTGGTAATGGAATGGCTGTCGAGATCAAGCAGCACCCATTCCCCGTCCATCTCCGCCGACTCGACGGATTCCTGCCGGCGCAGGATCCGGCCTGCCGATATCGTCATGAAATCTGCCCCCAGAACGCATCGTTTTTTTGAAAATAGAGATTGTACGCAGGCACCTTCTCGACGACCTCGCGGCATGCCGCGATCATCTTGCCCGTCTCCAGCTTGCTGTGCTTCCAATAGAACACCTTGTCCATAAGGCCGATCAAGGTGTCCACCTTGCCCAGCCGGACTCTTTGCACATCCGGCGACTGGATGAGGAAATGGATGCCGCCAAGCGGGCAGCTGCTCGCCTCGCCCCGCTCCTCGTTCTCGCTGCGCAGCGGCGAGTCCTGAATGACGATGCCGCCCTCGCCGTCGAACAGCAGCAGAGTCGCCTCGTCGGACAAGATCGGCCGCGGCGCCGACAGCTCGGCGACCGTGGACTTGCCGGCGCCGGAGTGGCCGACGAAGATCCATGCCTTGCCGTTCTCCACGACGCAGGAGGAATGGATCAGCAAGCCTTTGCGACGGTGGATCAGCCAGGCGCTGTACCAGGCGATGAGCGCATGCTTGAGCGCCAGATCGTCGAATACCTTCAGATCGACGCTGCCGTAATCGGCCGAGACTTCCATCCGGTAGTCGATCCGCTTGTACGTCACCGTCTCGCCGTTGTCTTCGATCTCCACGGGACCGTCATCGTACATGGAGCCGTAGAAATCCGTTATGTACAGATGGATCGATTCGACGGCTTGGCCGCTGCCGTCCGTCGGCTCATCCGTTTCTTCCGGGAACCGGCTGGCGATCCATTCCTTCAGATGCTCGGTCTGGACGGTGAAAACAAGCCGGTGATCCCTGATTCTCGACGTATACAGATACATATTGTATCACCCCATATGTGACAATTCGCCGCATCGATGCTCCGAGAGAGGGGAACGGCGGCTAGAAGCCCGTTCCCCCTCAGGATTGCCGGTGCGGTGGATTACTTCGGACCGTCGTAACGGTCCAGATACCCGAGCGGCTTGCTGCAGCCGCAAGGACTGCCCGGGTTCGAGCCGTAGAACAGCTTGCAGATGAACGGCTTCATTCCTTGGCTGACACACCATTTGTAGAACCAGTTGTTGCTGATATTGACGGTTCCGAACTCGACCGTCTGATGCATAAGTACAGCTGGAGCCATATACGGCTTCATCGACATCCACCTCATCCAGAAAGCTGATCAACCTATTTTTTCGGAATCCAGCCTTCTGGGAAATCAAGCGGAGTCGAGATGCCTGATGCTCCTTTGGGGCCGATATTGCCATAAAACAGCCTGCAAATGAACGGCTTGAAGTTGTAGCACTTGCACCATTCATAAAAGAAATTATTGCTGATATTGACGGTGCCGAACTCAACCGCCTGATGCATGATGATCCGGGGAGACTGATACGACTTCATGACACCCACCTCGCGTCCCACTCCTATTGGTTCGGCTCACTTAGGCGTTCCCTTCACACCGTCAAACGGTGTATGGATGCCGTTCGCTCCGCCGATGCTTCCGCTGCCGTAGAACAGTCTGCAAATAAACGGACGGAAGTTGAACTGCTTGCACCACTTGTAGAAAAAGTTGTTGCTGATGTTGATCGTTCCGAATTCAACGGATTGATGCAGGATGACCTTAGGAGGATTGTACGCCTTCATGATTCTCCACCTCCTTTCTCCAATTTACGATACATTTTGTATCACGTCAAGAGGATTCCTTCAAGGAATTCCCTTGATATGACCAGAGGATCTTCCATTCATCGCCTTCCTTCGCCGCGTAGACCGTCTGCTCGAGATCGAAAACGCCAAAACTGCTCTCGTACAGCATCGTCACCGGCACGGCATAGACCTCCGGCAGCGCCGGACTGTCCGCGCTCATCTGCCAGCCGTTCACCGTCTTGCCGCCTCCGAGCTTGAAGCTGAAGGTCTTGACGCCGAAGTCCTGCATGAATACATGGGCTCGCTTCTGGATGTAGCTGTCCTTGGTGAAATGCTCCTTCATCTGGGAATGGAACAGCTCCCAGGACCCTCCGAAGTTGCCCTCCCGCTCCATCGTATAGAAGCTCTCCACGACTTCACGGGCGTCCCCCGAACCGTTCCCCTCCGCCAGTCCCGATATGCCCCTGACCAGCATCCAGGCCATCAGCAGCCCGGCTGCCGCAAGCAGCAGCTTGAAGACCGGAAATCTCCTTCTTCTCCGGAACAACGACATGACCCCCTGTCCGCCAAAAGTGCCTTAGGATATGCGGCCGGACAGGGATCTAGACCAGCGGAGGCCGATCGAGATGCTATATAGAATGAAGACCCCGAGGCTGCCGCCGATCAGATCGATCAGCACATCCTCGGGGTTCGGGGTACGCATGGTTGCGAATTGCTGGTTCAACTCGTCGCCGCAAGCGACCAGCAAAGTGAGCGCGACGACGTTGAACAGAACAATCGGCGGATAGATGCGGTAGGACCGCTGCAGAGACCAGGCCATTCCTGCAAGCACCGCATAGACGAACAGATGCGCCGACTTGCGGAAGATGAACTCCAGGACGTCGTAAGGATCGGCGGCCGTGTCATACTCATGCCCGTTGTAGGTGAACCCGAGGTCGGGCAGGAACGCCGCCGCCTGCTCGGCTGTGAAGCTCCTCTCCAGCGCGGGCTTGATCGTCTGCGTCTGGTAGGACTGCGAAGAGAACAGGAAGATCAGGGCAATCCAGGCGGCCAAGGACAACCATAACACCGGCTTCAGCCATGCGGCGCCGGCAGCAGACGGTTTCTTGGCCATCGCTGGCGCGTAGGCTCCCTTCATCGGCTGAGATCCCCCTTTCGACAGGTGAACGTCCTAATTCAACGAAGGCTGTGCCTCCTGCTCCTGATGCTTCTTGAGCAGCTCGTGGATCTTGTCCCTCTCGCCTTGATCAACGATGTAATACCAGATTCCGTTCATCATCTTGCCTTGGCCGCTGATCTCCTGCTGCTGGATCTTCTCGATCTTGGGCCGGTAATTGATCAGCATCTCCTTCATCGTGTCGAACGAGATGTCCGTCTTCACGTTGCTGCCGATCTCCTCCAGCATGTCGCTGGCCTTCGTCAGGCTGCTGACCGTAAGGGCGTTCTTCATCACCTGCTGGATGATATCGCGCTGGCGGGCCGTGCGGCCGAAGTCGCCTCGAGGATCGTCGTAGCGCATGCGGGAGTATAGCAGCGCGGATTCACCATCCAGCTTCAATTTGCCCTTGTCGTACTTTTGCCCGTCAATGGTGAAGCTGAACGGATTATTGACTTCAACTCCGCCCAACAAATCGACGACTTTAACGAAGCCTTCCATGTTGACCTTCACGTAGTAGTCCACCGGGAAGTCCAGAAAGCTCTCTACTGTCTGCACGGACATGTTCACGCCTCCGAAGGCATAAGCGTGGTTGATCTTGTCCTCGACATCGCGGCCGACGATGGTCGTCCTCGTGTCCCGCGGAATGCTCACCATGAGCAGGTCGTTTTTCTGCGGATTAGCCGCGAGCAGCAGCATCGTATCGGAGCGGCCTTGATCGCCGGGACGTTGGTCCACCCCCATTACGAGAACGGTGAAGGGCAGATTATCCGAGCTCACGGTCTGCGCCGTTTTGGCCACACCCGGATCCTTGCTCACGTAATTCGTGCGGCTGGTCGGCTCATAGACCTTGTGGGCCGTCCCCTTCAAGTTGTTGTAGAGGTACCAGCCGAAGCCTGCGACGGCAAGCCCTGAAATTAGCAGGACGGAGAGAACGGAAATCAAAACCCTCTTCTGGATGGTGCTCATCAGGTGTCATACTCCTTTGTGCCGGCTTTGTGCGCCCCAGAACTAAAGAGATGCTTAAGCCGATTACGATAGATTCGCATGTACAAAACCATCAAATGGCCTTCTTTTTTTTCTCTTAACTGAGTCTGGGCATAATCTTTTGGAGGGAATACTAGAAACCGAAGATGTTTAAACATACTGAATACCGAGTCATACATTACAAATAAAGAAACGAACCGAAATAAAAAATAGCGTTTACTTTTGATGCCTAATCCTGCTTCTCTCATAAGTTGTTCATTCCATAACGGCCAATGTTTTTTCGTGGGAAGATGTTCGACCAGATTCAAAGATGGAAATAATTTGTATACTAATGTTAAAACTATTATGAGTTTTGATTCATTCCCATCTTGCTTCGATTTATTCAACAATGAACTATAATTAAACTTTCCTTTTGATTGAACGATTAGTTGTGCTACATCAATAATATATTTTAGTGATAACATTTGATGATTAAATCCATGTATACAAATATGATAAATACTATCTTCATAATTCAATTCTTTTACGTAATTTCTGGAATTGATAGCAATTGATCGTTCCCAAAAAGGTTCCATAACTGTTTTGGAATCGTGATAACGAAGTATATTCCAGTGAAGTTCTACAGATAAAAAAGGGAATAATGGATTTTCATAAGATTTATTAAATACTAAATGGAAGTGATCATTATCAGGTACTTGATCTTTTATGAAAGATAGATTTACTAGAAGATCTGTAGCTGTTTGTATATCATTTTCTCTCACCAAAATATCAACATCAGTGGTTGGCCTTGCAGCAAAATGACCAAAAAAGCGTTCTGCTAAGATAGTGCCTTTAAGCGGGATAACTTCAATTCCAACTTCTTCAAATGCCTTAAGCATTTTTTTTTGTTCAACTCTAATAAGCATATTCTGAAAAAGAATCCGTTCAGCCTCGTTTTTAAGCTCCTGTACAAACCAATCAGGTACTTCTTTCAGTCTTCCCCTAGTACGTAGCAAATGATAAATTTGACTACCTATAAAGGAGTTCTTAATGTCGATCCAAGCAGAATACCAACCCTCTTCACTAATACTTTCAAACGCGTGTTCTCCATAGATATCATCCAATATTTGGATTATCTCACTTCTACGCATGAGGCCTCCAACGAGTATATTGATTTTTTAACCTAAAATAAAAGTGCGGGGCTTTGCTCTTTTACGCCTTTGTTCAGATTCGGCCTGCCGACGGAATAATAGATGAAGGAAGTATCCGCGAGCTCTTCTTCCGTGAATTGATTTCTGCCATCGATAAGAACAGGCCGCTTGAGCAGCGTCTCCAGTCTCGAGAGCGGGAATTCTCGGAACTCGGCCCACTCCGTAAGCAAGCAGAGAGCATCCGCTCCGGAAGCGGCTTCTTCCGCCGAGGAGCAGTAGCTGACATCCGGTTCATCCAGCAGGCTGCGGAAGTTGTCTTGAGCGACAGGATCATAAGCACGGATTTTTGCCCCTTTGTTCAGCAGGGCCTGAATGATTTCGAAGGCCGGCGCATCGCGCACGTCATCCGTCTCCGGCTTGAAGGCCAGGCCCCAGATGGCGACCGTTCTGCCGCCCAGATCGCCCAGAGTCGCTTCCAGCTTCCGGATGACGTTGAACCGCTGATCGCGGTTCACATCCACGACCGACTTCAGCAGCTTGAATTCGTAATCCACATGTCCGGCGATCTGAATGAGAGCTTCGGTATCCTTGGGGAAGCAGGAGCCGCCATACCCGATGCCGGCCTTGAGGAAGGACGGCCCGATCCGATTGTCGTATCCCATGCCTTCCGCCACCAGCGTCACATCGGCTCCGACCTTCTCGCAGATGTTGGCGATTTCGTTGATGAAGCTGATCTTTGTCGCCAGGAAGGCATTGGAGGCGTACTTGATCATCTCCGCGCTGCGGATATCCGTGACCAGGATTTTGTCCGTAAGCGGTCGGTGAAGAGCCTTGAGCCGCTCCTTCGCCATGACGCTGTCAGCGCCGATGACGATTCGATCCGGGTTGAGCGTATCCCTTACTGCAGAGCCTTCGCGCAGGAACTCGGGGACCGAGGCGATATCGAAGTGATGGATCGAGTATTCAGCCAAAATGGAACCGATTTTTTCATTCGTCCCTACCGGAACCGTGCTCTTCGTGACCACGATTTTGTAGCCGTTCATCGCCATCGCGATTTCTTGCGCGGCTTGCTTGATATAGCTTAGATTCGCCTCGCCGTTCGGAAGAGACGGCGTGCCTACAGCCAGTATCACGATATCCGACTGCTGGACGGCAGCGACCAGATTCGTCGTGAAGCTGAGCCTCCCTGCCTCGGTGTTCCGTTCGATCAGCTGCTTCAGCCCCGGCTCGTAGATCGGCACCTCGCCCTGCTTCAGCATCTCGATTTTGGCCTCGATCTTATCGACGCAGACCACTTCGTTGCCGAGCTCGGAGAAGCATACTCCCGATACGAGGCCGACATAGCCCGTTCCAATGACAGCCAGTTTCATCTCTTTATCCGCTCCTTATCCGATATGCTGCACATACTGCAAAATGTCTTCCCAGCTCATGCACAGCCGGACGATATCCTCCTCGACCAGCTCCTGGCCGCTCTGGACTTCGATCATCTCCAGATTCGTGACGGCTCTGACGCTATGCATCATTCCTGCCGGAACGAGCACCACATCACCCGGAAGAAGCTCCCGATGCTTGCCGTCCAGGATGAGCTCGCCGCGGCCGGAGGTAATCGTCCACACTTCGCTGCGCCGGGTATGATACTGATAGCTGAGATTCTTCCCTTCCGCTATGCGGATCCGCTTGGTCAGCACCTCGCGGCCGTCGTCGTACTTGACGTAGTCGACCACCTTGTACAAGCCCCATCGCCGCTCTTCGAACATGGGACGCTGATCCTGGCCTCCGTTGACGTCCTTGATCCGCGAGCTCACAGACTTCTCCGATACGAGAATGCCGTCCGGGCTGGCCGCCACTACGATGCCGGAAAGGCCCATGACCGTGATGGGAATGTCCAGCTCGTTGATGAGATGGGTATCCTTGCAATCCTGCGTGACGATGCCCTTGCCGATTACGCGATCTTCCATCTCGTCGGTCAAGGTGTTCCAGGTACCCAAATCCCTCCACACGCCTTGATAAGGCGTCACGACCATGCGGTCCAGCTTCTCCACCACTTCATAGTCAAAGCTGTTCTTGGGCAGCTTGCGGTACTGCTTCACCATCTCGTCGTAAGAGATCGGGAGATTCAGCGAGATAAGCAGGTTGATGATCCGGTCCAGCCGAAATGCAAAAACCCCGCAGTTCCAAAGCGCTCCCTGCCCGATCAGAGCAGCGGCTTCTTCCCTTAGGGGTTTTTCCTTGAAGCTGTTCACCTGTTGATATTTATGCTCGGCATTTCCGGATTCACGAGGAACGATATAACCGAAGTTTTCGGAAGGGTGATCCGGTACGACACCGATCAAGGCGAGCTCGGCATCCGTTTCCTGAATCGCCTCTTCCAGCTTCCGTATGGATGCGTAAAAGGAGTCATCCACATAGGGATCGACCGGCATCACCGTGACGACTTCATGCAGAGATACGCCCACGACCGAATACAGGTAGACAGCAGCCAACGCGATAGCCGGGAAAGTATCCCTTCGCTCCGGTTCCACAATGATCGGAACGGCGGCTCCCAATTGGCTCTGCAGCACTTCGACTTGAGAGCGGCTGGTTGCGATATAGCTGTCTCCGGCCAGGCCTGCTTGTGCCAATTGCCTCCACACCCGCTGCACCATAGACTCATTCGCTCCGTCCTCCCGCTTGAGGAGAGGGAGAAATTGCTTGGAGCGCAGATCATTGGAGAGCGGCCATAACCGCTTACCCGATCCGCCCGACAGCAGTACCGTTTTCATCGTTGACCTCCTTTGATTCCAGCGCCAGGAATTCCTTCAAGCCTTCTCTCCAGTTCCTCATGGCCGGGAACCCGTTCTCCGACAAGGATTGGTGCCGCAGAACGGAATAGGCCGGCCGCTGAGCGGGACGAACGAATCGACTGCTGTCTACCGGAGCAAGCTCTACCTTCAAGCCGGCTTCCTCAAAGATCACTTGGGCGAATTCATACCATGAACAAGAACCGGAATTAGACACATGATAGGTTCCATAGCGATCGGTTTGAATCAATCTCCAGATACTCTCGGCCAAATCGACCGTAAATGTAGGGCTCCCGAACTGATCCTCAACGACGGTCAACGGTTTCCCTTGACGGCCCAGAGTCAGCATTGTCTTGACAAAGTTAGAGCCGTGAAGGCCGTATACCCATGAGGTGCGGACAATAAAATAACGTTTCGTCGCAGCCTTCACAAGCGTTTCCCCTAACAGCTTAGAAGCGCCGTATACGTTGATCGGGTTCGTCGCCGCAGATTCGGGAATCGGCTCGTCGGCAGTTCCGTCGAACACATAATCCGTACTCACGTACACCAGCTTCGCCCCAACGAGTTCAGCCGCTTCCGCCAGATATCCGGATCCGCGGCCATTCACTTGCTCAGCCAGCTCACGCTCCGTCTCGGCTTGATCCACCTTGGTATATGCACCGCAGTGGACAATAATGTCCGGCCGCAAGGCTTCCACAACCTCCAGAACTTCCCCGCGATTGGTGAAATCCAGCTTCTCTCGGCCGAAGGCGTGGACTTCATATCCCGCTTCCGACAAGAGAGAGGCCATATCCGTACCCAACTGGCCTCTGGCGCCTGTTACGATCACCCTGGTCTCAACCATGCGCAACGGGCTGCCTATACCGGATATCGTAGCTTTTGAGATATTGACCCGATTGGATATCCCTCCACCATTTCTCGTTAGCCAAGTACCAGTCGATCGTTTCCACAATTCCGGTCTCAAAGGTGTACTTAGGTTTCCAGCCAAGCTTCGTTTCCAGCTTCTCCGGATCGATGGCATAACGGCGGTCGTGGCCTAGACGGTCTTCCACGTAAGCGATCAGATCCTTGGATTTGCCCAGGCGCTCCAAAATCAGCTCCACGATCTGGAGGTTGGTCCGCTCGTTATGGCCGCCAATATTGTAGACCTCGCCTGGAACGCCCTGGTGCAGAACCAGATCGATAGCTGCCGCGTGATCCCTCACATGCAGCCAATCCCGGATATTGAGCCCATCCCCGTAGACAGGAAGCTGCATGTTGTCGAGAGCGCGGGTAATCATAAGCGGAATCAGCTTCTCCGGGAAATGATATGGCCCATAATTGTTGGAGCAGCGCGTAATATTGACATTCAAGCCATACGTTTCATGGTAGGCGCGGACAAGCAGATCGGCCCCTGCCTTGCTGGAGGAGTAAGGACTGTTCGGAGCGAGCGGCGTCTCCTCCGTGAAGTATCCTGTTTCCCCCAGGGAACCGTACACTTCATCCGTAGAGATCTGAATATACTTGCTTATTCCGTACGCTCTTGCGGCCTCCAACAGAACCTGTGTCCCGGAAATATTGGTCGTCACGAAAATTCCGGGATCGCTTATGCTCCTGTCCACGTGAGACTCGGCTGCAAAATTGACAATTGCGTCGATGCGGTGTTCTCGCAGCAGATGCCGGACAAGGGCTTCATTGCAGATATCGCCTTTCACAAAATAATAATTTCCGCTCTCATCGAGATCCGACAAGTTATCCAGATTGCCTGCGTAAGTAAGCTTGTCGATATTCACGATCCTGTACTCAGGATGTTCTTCATGCATATGGCGGATGAAATTGCTGCCGATAAAACCAGCGCCGCCTGTGACCAGTAGGTTCATCTCTCTACAACTCCCTAAAAGTTATGTTCAGCTTCGTGAATTCCAGGATGGATCTTATCCTTATCCGAGAGTACGACTCGATCGGTAGGCCAATCGATTCCAAGAGCCGGGTCATTCCACAGAATGCCGCGGTCATGCTCCTTGGAGTAGTATTCATCCACCTTATATACAACCTGTGTATTGGAGACGAGGGTACAGAAGCCATGAGCAAATCCGCGCGGCACGAGAAGCTGACGCTTATTCGCTTCGCTGAGAATGAACCCTTGCCATTGCCCATACGTAGCCGAACTCTTCCTCAGATCCACCACCACATCATAGATGGCTCCGCTGATCGCACGCACCAGCTTGGTTTGGGCCTTTGGATTCAGCTGATAATGAAGCCCGCGAAGCGTTCCCGCCTCTTGGGATAAGGAATGGTTGTCTTGGATGAAGTTATGCTCGATTCCCGCTGCCCTGAATTTCTCTTCATTGTAGCTTTCCGTAAAAAAGCCCCGATTGTCACCGAACACATCGGTCTCGACAATCAGGACTCCCTCGAGCTTGCTTGGTATGATTTTCATCTTGGGTCCGATCCTCTCTACACGGATGCCAGCTTGCGGCCGAAGTTCAGATCGAAGGTATGGTTGCGGACAAGCTCATTGGCATGGGCCCAGGACTCATGCGTACCCGCATCCGTCCACCATCCATCCAGTACATCGTAGGTGAGCGAGCCTTGCTGGATATAAGCATTGTTGACATCCGTGATCTCCAGCTCGCCGCGTCCGGATGGTTGAAGACCTTTTACGATCTCAAATACATCATTGTCGTACATGTAGATGCCGGTTACTGCCATCGAGCTCTTCGGCTGCTTCGGCTTTTCTTCGATAGACCGTATCAAGGTTCCGTCCAGCTCAGCAACGCCATAACGCTCCGGATCGTGAACTTCCTTGAGGAGAATCTTGGCCCCTCTGCCTTGACGCTTGAAGTTCTCCACAAATGGCTTCATGTCATCCTGGAAGACATTGTCGCCAAGAATAACCGCCATCGGCTCGCTTCCAATAAAGCTGCGCGCCAGTCCGAGAGCTTGCGCGATGCCTCCAGCCTGATCCTGCACTTTGTAGGAGAAGCTGACGCCGAATTCATATCCGCTCCCCAAAAGATTAACGACATCGCCCATATGGTCACGTCCCGTGACAATGAGGATGTCGTCGATTCCAGCTTCTTTCAGTTTGTAGATCGAGTGGTAGATCATCGGATATTGGCCAACCGGCAACAAATGCTTGTTGGTCACCTTGGTTAAGGGGTAAAGCCTGGATCCTGTTCCGCCTGCTAGGATGATGCCTTTCATAGAAATCCCTCCTAGAAATTCACTTGCTTCTTATTCTTCTTATTTAGTAGCAATTCATAAAATTCCATTGATATTTTTCTGTTAAATATTAAATTAAGGAAAAAGTAGAAGACTCCTGAAATGCAAATTGTAATAAATAAATTCAAAGTTTGATCGATTACAATATTATCAAAAAAGTATCCCACCAAAAACATACATATTGAAATTAAAAAAGGCTTTAATACAGAATAAATATATTCCTTTAAACAATCGCCAATTAATCGTTTTACAATGAAAAAGTAATTTAAAATAAATAATAGCCCTTGTCCAATTACCAATGACCAGCACATACCGATAATTCCATTAACGGAAGATCCGATATACAAAGAAGGCACAAGTGAACACATTGTGATTAACGTCCAATAAAATCCTAAATCTGCTCTCCCATTAGAAACAGTCAGTGTAGTATTAGGACTTATGGTTGAGCGCAACAGCCCCATTAAACTTAAGATCTGTATGATTTCAATAGCTGGAGACCATTTTTCTCCAAAGAAAAGAGGGATAAAAAGAGGTGCCACAAGTATAAAGCCAAAGTATATAGGAAAGTTAATTACGCTCAAATAATTAACAATACTTAAATATCCTTTCTTCAATTTATCTTTGTCATTTCTAACTCTCGAAAATAGTGAAACAGCAATATTTGTAACTATTGGATTTATTTTTAGAACAGGTATTATTATTAATTGATAAGCGAAACTATAAAAACCTAGAACTTCTGTACCATATATCTTTCCTATAATCATTTTATCAATATTAGTACTAAAGAAATGTACTGTTTTTTCTCCGATCTGAAAGGCTCCAAAAGCAAGATTTTCTTTTATATCATTAAAATTAAAATAGAACGCATGTCTCCATTTTCTCCCTCCATAAAAGCAAAGTAAAAGTGCTTTTATGACCGAAATGGTCATTTGCCCATAGACTAAAGACATAACATTAGGATTAATAACAGCAGTAATAATTGCAACAAAGAAACCGGAGAAGTTACTAATCATGTCTATTTTCGCTAAGAAATTAAAATGAAGATTTTTTTGAAAGAGGACTTGGAATTGCTGGCCAAACGGAATAATCAAAAAAACTATCGAAATCATAATCAACGGGAACGTCAACCGCGTCTCATTATAAAAGAATGAAATTATAGGAGCAGCAGCTATAAGAATAATGGTTACGATTAATCCCGAAAAAAGATTGGCAAAATATAAGCTAGATAGATTTTTGGAATTTAGGTCATCGCGTGCTAAAATGACGTTTGATATACCTGCATCGCTGTAAATATTGGCAAAACCAAGAACAACTTGAATGATCCCCATTATCCCAAAATCAACTGGACTTAATATTCTTGACAATATGACTAGCTGAAGAATTTGAATTGCTGAAACAGTCAAAGTAGATAGTGATGTCCATTTGGAACCTTTCATTCCTTCACTTTTTAAACTCATCACATCACCTTATTCAAGAATAACCCCATGCTGCTCTCACGGTTTATTACTTTAAGCCAAAGCTCTGCATTAATCTCATCAGTATAAATACTCTTGGTTTTTTGAAAAGATCTTTCTGCAAACAACTCAATTAGCTCTGGATTTACTATTAACTTCTTCAACTCAATAATATATGCTTCACTATCGTCTACAGGCTCGATTAGTATTCCATCTACATTATGAGAGATAATCATGCTTGGACCTACTGATCGAGATGCGATAGGCACACAACCACAAGCCATTGCTTCAATTAGTACAATTCCAAATAGTTCTTCCCACTTAGGATTATTAATTTGAGATGGTAAAATAAGTATATCATTCATCTTATACATTTTTGCCAATTCATTTTGATTGCTAAATTGACCAAAGTATTTAATGTTACTATTTCCAAGAGACTGATTTATAACTTCATCTCTTAATTCTCCCTCTCCAATTATATTCCAATTAATTTGCATTCCATTATAAACTTTGTAACGATTTGCTAGATCTAGAATAATGCGAATTCCTTTTTCTGGTATCAACCGACCTACATAAAGAATATTCAGTTTATTCTCTTCTCTTTTTAATCTGTCTGTAATATTGAAACACTCAGGATTAATACAGTGCGGAATAACGGTAATATTATTGGTATACTGCTGTAATCCTTTTTTCACTTCTTCGGTTACAGCTACAGCATTTATATTTGATAAAAAGATTCGCCAAGCTTTTAATTGGTTTTTTAAATAAATTTTCCTTGGATATCTAGATAAATCCCAATATGGCCAAGAAGAATAGTAAATTACATTATGATTAAACTTTATTAAGAGTAAGAAATAGATTGAAATATGATAAGGAGCTGCGCCAATTATCACATCCTTATTTCTTGTGAAAGACAAATAAAATAAGAACATCATGTTCCTAAATGTCCTTATTACATTTTCGATATTTTTATTTCTAATAGCTTTGTACATCATATTAAACACTGAGAATTCAATCGATATAATTTGATCAAACATTTTATTTTCTTTGTTCATATAATATAATGAATCAAAATGTCTTGGAGCACCAAATTCATGCAATATATATAGCTTTTTATTCATTTTATAAACCCGTCCCTAATACTAAAAATTTGACTTATTATAAATCGGATGTTTACCCATTTTGAATTCAAAACTATCTTTTAAGGCTTTAAATATGTACCAAACTCTTTCTTTTTTTCGATTTTGCCTCTTTATAAAAACTAATACTAATTTGTATAGAAACTTTAAGAGTAAGAAGAAAAAAGCTGTAAAAACTCTATAAGAAGGTTGGGTATTCTTTATTAAAGCAAATGCATTTCTAACAGTGTAATATGATATGAAAGGTGATGGATTTTTTTCTCCTCCAGATGATGCCGACACCTTATGAAAGACCACCGATTTAGGAATATATACCGTTTTCCAACCTGCTTTTTTAATTCTAATGTTCCAATCAGTTTCTTCGTAATATAAGAAGTAGTCTTCTTTCATTAACCCTACTGTATCTAATACTTTTCTTTGTACTAATAGACTACATCCTGTAATATACTGACTGTCTTTTTCAATGTTGAATTGATTATATATATCTTCTCTTCCCATTCCAACATGCCCAACTTTTCCGGTAAAGAGGTTTACCTTACCTCCGGCAAACCATATTTTATTAGTCCCGTAATATAATATTTTCGAACCAGTAATACCTATTTTATCGTCTTTTTTTAATGCTAAAAGTAATTCGCTTAATGCATCTTCCTTTACGACAGTATCAACGTTAAGTAACCAAAAATAATCATATCCCATCTTTAGTGCAGCATTAATTCCGATGTTGTTTCCACCAGCAAAACCAAGATTTTCAGGGGACTTAATTAATGTAATTTTTGAATCTGCAGTAAAAACATCATTGAGCAAACTCCAAGAGTTATCCATAGAATCATTATCAATTAAAAATATATGAAATTGTGAGTGTATCATCTTTTTAAGTGATTCTACACAGTCATAAGTATCCTTAAAGCTGTTCCAATTAAGCAGAATTATTGCTACATTATCTTGCATACACTTCATCCTTTTCGAAAGAAGGGTTAATATTTAATTGATGTTCTTTATATTCCTTCGTAATAATATTGTAGAATTCTTCTTTAAATCTCTCGACAGAGAATCTCTCTGCATTAACTCTGCAATTAATTGGATTAAATTTTGTTATATTCTTTTCAAAAACCCTCACTGCTTGGATTATTGATTCTGTATCGTGAGAATCAAAAAATATTCCAGTAGGATTCTTTTTCCCTAATTCAATAACTGTTTCTGTAGAACCGCCTTTCCCAAATGCAATAACAGGAGTTCCACAAGCTTGTGCTTCAACTGGAGTAATCCCAAAATCTTCTTCTGCTGCAAAAATAAAAGCTTTAGCTCTTTGCATGTGCTCTCGTAATATTTCAAAGCTTTGATAACCCAACATTTTTATATTGGAATATCCATTAACAATTCGAGCAATTTTTTTAAAATCTGGTCCATCACCAATAATGATTAACTTTTTATCAGCCATCTCAGTAAAAGCCTGTGCAATCAAATCCATTCTTTTATAAGGAACCATTCTGGAAGCTGTCAGATAAAAATCGCTTTTCTCCAAACACAACTCAAAATCCTCAACATTAACTGGTGGATATACAACTTGTGATTCACGGTTATATACTTTCTTTATTCTTCTTGAAATAAATCGAGAGTTAGAAATAAAAAAATCGACACCATTAGAGGTGCGATTGTCCCATAATCTAATTTTGTGCAACAAATATTTAATAACAATTGACTTGAATCCTTTATTATTTCCAGACTCTTTCAAGTATTGATGTTGTAAATCCCATGCGTATCTTATAGGCGAATGGACATATGAGATATGCAGTTGATCAGGCCCTGTAATTACTCCTTTAGAAACTGCGTAAGAACTAGAGATGATTAAATCATATCCAGATAGATCTAATTGCTCGATAGCAATAGGCATAAGCCCTATATAACTTCGGTAATATTTTTTCGAGAATGGTAGCTTTTGAATGAAAGTGGTAGTTACAATTTTATTTTTAATAAAAGTTCTATTCTCACCAAGAAAATCAATCGTACTAAATATATCGGAGTTCGGAAAAAGTTCCACGAATTGTTCTAAAACTTTTTCTGCCCCCGCATATGTTACAAGCCAATCATGGATGATTGCCACTTTCATTTAACTTCACTTCCTTTAAAGAGTATTGCAAGATTATTAGGGCCGTAATATGAAATCACTTTAGGTTTCTTTTCATAAAAATTTTTTTTCTTTCCGTTCATAGCTAATCCCAAAATCATAAATGTAATCATCCCCATTTGCTCCCAGTAAAGAAAATCAAATGTTAGTCCATTAAAAATTATTGCCATTAAAACAAAGTGAATCCATTTATTCTTTTCTTTAAAATTAATGATTATTGAATAGCCTAGAAGTATAAAGAACAACAATAAGCCTACTAATCCAAAATCAATTAGATTAGATAAGAAAACATTATCTATAACGGGGAAGCCATCTTTAGGGGAATTTTTATCTAATAAATCTAGTGATCCACCAAATCCATATCCAAATACAAAACTTTTTAAATCATTTGTAGAATTATCAATGGTCCAATTAACCATGTATGATCTATGACTGACCGAAAAGTCAGACGACGAGGTCTCAGAAAACCTATTTATAATATCATTTCCTATCGGGGAAACGACTAAAATAAAAATCAGTAGAGCTGCTGTAACTTCTTTAGTAAACACTTTTTTTGTTTTAACAAATAAGAGCATTATTAAAATGACAATTGCAGCAGAAATCCATGAGCCTCTTGAGTAAGTAAGGGTTAATGAAATAGCTGTTAAAATAAAACTCAACAAACTCAACACTATTTTTTCTTGTCTTAAGATATTAAAAAAACCACAAACTAGACAAATCAACAATAATGCTCCCAATACTACGGGATGCCCTATACTTCCACTTACTCGCCCATCTAATAAAGCTTCATTAAGACCATTAGAGCTTGTTTTAATTTCCTTAAATCCAGAAATGTCCAATTGAAATGGATTAATAAAAGTTGAGTATAATATGAACAAAGATTGAATCAGTCCTGATATCATTATTGTATTTTTTATGGTTTCAGTTTTCACTTCATTAAACAAATATGAGCCCATAATATAAGGTATTATAATAATAATAACTAAATTTGCTAACCACGAAATGGAAAAGAAATTTAACATTGAAAATAGTATAAATAAATAAAAGATAATATCAATTCTCTTTATACTAATTCTCCGACTTTTAATGATACTCATAGCAATGAGGATTATAAAAACAATTATTACAAGTGTTCTATTTACGGATAGCTCTCCATATTGAAATTTAAGCACTTTTATATTAGGGAAATTTGTTAAGAATAGAATGACGATAACACTTAGAAATGTTGATATTCTTCTATATGTTGATTTTTCAGACAACATTGGTTTCCACCTACCTCAATAAGCATCCTTTGAACCAAAAAGCAACCTTACTGTACGCAAGAGAATTTGTATATCAAATTTGCTGCTTCTTTCCTGTATGTACCGAATATCCAGTTCCACCATCTCTTTAAAGCTCAGCTGGTTCCGTCCGCTCACCTGCCACAGCCCTGTGCAGCCAGGCGTGACCTTCAGCCGCTGCTTGTCATAAGCCGTATACTCGGCAACTTCCCTTGGAAGAGGCGGCCGCGGCCCTACGAGCGACATATCCCCGCGCACGACATTCCACAATTGCGGAAGTTCATCGATGCTGGTCTTCCGGATGAATCTGCCGATTCTCGTAATTCGCGGATCATCCTTCATCTTGAACATGGCGCCTTGAATTTCGTTCTTCTCCAGCAGATCAACCAGCAGTTCCTCCGCATTGGATACCATCGAACGGAATTTATACATATGGAATGGCCGCTCTCCCTTGCCGACCCGCTTCTGGGAGAAGAATACCGGCCCCTTGGGATCCTCGATCTTGATCGCGATGGCGAGCAGAAGAAAGACCGGAGTCAGGAAGATCAAGCCAATCGAAGCGGCCACGATGTCCATCGCACGCTTCATCATCAGATAACCCGTCAAATTCCTTTTGTTTTCCGCTGCGTAGGAGGAGTAGTAGGCACTCGATTCCAAGACAGCTTCCGCTTCCTTGCGGTTCGGGTTCAAACTCATCTTCGATCACCCCAGCTTGATTGGATTGGTTTTATTGGAGTACTCTTCAATGAGCTCTTCAAGGGCGGTCAGCAGCGGATGCTTCAGCTCATCATTGCGCAGCGCGAAATCGATCGTCGTCAGGATAAACCCGAGCTTCTCTCCGACGTCATACCGTTTCCCGTCAAAATCGAAGGCATATACGCCTTGAGACTCGTTCAGCTTCTGGATCGCATCGGTCAGCTGGATCTCTCCGCCGGCTCCGATGTTGTGTTCGCCAAGATAATCGAAGATTTCAGGTGTAAATACATACCGGCCCATGATAGCCAGATTGGAAGGCGCTTGCCCCTTGGCAGGCTTCTCCACGAATCTCTTGACTTGAACGAGGCGGCCCATCGTTTCGAGCGGATCCACGATGCCGTACCGGTCCGTCTGGTCGATGCCCACTGTCTGCACGCCGATGACGGAACGGCCTGTTTCTTCGTATTGCTGCATCAGCTGTCTCGTGCAGGGAACCTCACCCTGTACGATGTCATCGCCGAGCAGGACGGCGAACGGCTCGTTGCCGATGAAGTTGCGCGCGCACCAGACCGCATGGCCGAGTCCCTTCGCTTCTTTTTGCCTTATGTAATGGATATCCACGTTGGAAGATTTCTGCACCTCGCTGAGCAGGCCGAGCTTGCCCTTCTCCATCAAGCTGTGCTCCAGCTCGAAGGCGATATCGAAGTGGTCTTCTATCGCTCTCTTGCCCTTGCCCGTGACGATGATGATGTCTTCGATGCCGGATTGAACCGCCTCCTCCACAATGTACTGGATGGTCGGCTTGTCGACGATCGGCAGCATTTCCTTCGGCATCGCCTTGGTCGCGGGCAGGAACCGGGTTCCCAGACCCGCAGCCGGAATAATCGCTTTTCGAACTTTTTTCATACCGTCACCTATCCTTATCCTTTTTCTCTCTGGCTCTTCTAGTCCTATCCTTGGGAAAATGCCAAAAAAACGGGTCATGTTCTCGTTGTAAGCGGAAACATAACCCGTTTTTCTGCCATTTAGTTTGTAAAACCGGGGCATTAAACCCCTCCTCACACCGTACCATCGACGATTCACGTCTAAGGCCCACTCATGAGCCCACAGCACGGCCGAGTGCCTGCAGTGATAAAGGTGCAGCAGGCCTTACCTGAAATTTGGAATTGGAAGGAATCCGCGTTACTTTGCTTCTTTGGTTCCGTAGTAGTAATAGGTGTACTTGTCGCCCTTCCGGCTCTTCATGTTGTTGAGGACGACACCGAGAATCCGGGCCTGCACATGCTCCAGGTTGCTTTTGGCTTTGCGGACAAGCTCGCTCTTGACCTTGCCGGCTTGGACGACGAGGATGACGCCTTGGCAGAGAGAGGAGATAATTAGCGAATCCGTCACTGCGAGCACGGGCGGCGTATCAAAGATGATGACGTCGTATTGAGCCTGCAGCTCCTGCAGGAGAGACTTCATGCTATGGGAGGCCAGCAGCTCGGATGGGTTGGGAGGGATCGGTCCGGATGGCAGCACATCGAGCTGCTCGACATGGGTGTCCTGGATCGCATCGGCCCAGCGGCATTGGCCGGACACGACCGTCGACAATCCGACCCGGTTGGATACCGAGAATACCTGGAACACCGATGGCTTGCGAAGATCGGCATCGATCAGCAGCGTTTTTTTGCCTTCTTGGGCATAAGTGACCGCGAGGTTGGAAGCCGTCGTGCTCTTGCCCTCGCCGGGATTGGCCGAAGCGACCATGATGACCTTGATCGGTTCATCGAAGGAAGAGAATTGAATGTTCGTGCGCAAGGTGCGGTAGGCTTCCGAGATCGGAGATTTCGGCTCGTAATAGGTGATGAGGCTGGATTCACTGGTTGAGCGTGGCATAGGAGCCCTCCTTGACCGGACTTGGCTTGGATGAAGACGGCTTGCGGGACTTCGAGCCGTACTTGTCGATCTTCGTAATCTGGGTCAGCATCGGCAGCTCGAGCTGAGTCTCTACATCCTTCTCCGTCTTGATCGTGTCGTCCAGGTAATGGATCAGGAAGACAAGTCCGACCGACAGCATGAACGAGACGACGAAGCTGATGAAGATCAGCACGATGGGACTGGTGTTGATGCTCATGGCCGCCGCATCCGGATTGGCCTTGTTGAGAATGTTCACGTTGTCGACTTTCATGATGGAAGGATTCGTTTCTTTGAAGGTTTGGGCGATGGCGTTGACGGCCTTGGCCGCCTGAGGATAGGAAGTGCCGGTGAAGGAAAGATCCATGACTTGCGATTCTGCCGAGGAGCCTACGCCAAGCCCGCCTCTCAGTTCATCTGCCGACATCTTGAGATCGGGGTACTTCTCCACGACTTTGTCGAGTATGGCCGCAGACTGAATGATTTCCTTGTAGGAGTTGATGACGGTGATATTGGTCTGCATCGTGCTGAGATCCAGCATCGACATTCCCTGGTATTCGAATGCCTGATTGACGATCAGCTTGGCGGATGCGGAATAGACTGGAGTTGTATAGAAGAAGCTTTTGAATCCTGTCGCCAGGCAGGCGACGAGGACGATGGCGGTGATCAGCCACTTGCGCTTGCCCATGATTGTCAAGTATTCTTTAAGTTCCACGTTGTCGAGCCTCCGTCATATAGAAATGGTTCACTTCCGATAAATATAGTGGACTTTATAAGGATGCCGGGCCGGCTGGCCGCGCAGCAGCCAATCATTCAATCCGCGGATCCATTCGAGACGGCTGACGGATCGGCCGGTAATGTCCAGCTCGTAATGATACAGATTGCCGGACTTGGCTCTGGATCCAACCGTGCCGGTGATGAGGTACATTTGCCGGTTGAGCATGAGGGTGAGGGTGAGCCGGTAACCGTTCTGGACGGGGAACAGCAGCGTGGTGGAGAATTCCATCCGATCCGGGCTCATAGTATGTAACAAGACTTTGCGCGATCGGGATTGAACCGCCCTTCCCCGAACTTCGGAGATGCGGATATCCCCAAGAAGCTTGCGGCCCATGCGCGCCTGACTTAATATGTCAGATCCGGGCTCCAAATTACGACGGACGACCATCCTTCACCTCCGACAAAATGCTGCTGGCCAGCATGAATAAAGGGGATTTGATTCGGGAATCATGGCATATATATGATACAGAATGTATCTTTAACATCTCCAACTTTACGATACAATTCGTAACATGTCAAGCGATTTTCCATCCCTGATTTCAAAAATGCGACTATTCGTAGCAAATCATCCATAACGCTCATTTCCGTATTAAACTGGGTTATATAGAGATCTAGGAGGTACCTAATGGACATTGGAACTCGGATCGCGAGACTAAGAGAAGAACGAGGCTGGACTCAGGAACAGACCTCTGTAACGCTCGGAATTTCCCGCGCGGCCTTGTCTCATTATGAAAAAAACCGGCGGGAGCCGGATACCGATACGCTGGCGAAATTTGCGGATTTATACCATGTATCCATCGACTATCTGGTCGGAAGAACCGACAATCCCGCCGGTGTTCTCGATGCGGGGGTTGGAGAATTCGTCTCCAGCCTGGAGCTGTCCGATCAGGAAATGCTGGAGAAATTCGCCTTTTCCATCGACGGCCGCAAGCTGACCGCTGAAGAAGCGAAGAGATTCATCGCCTTTATCCGCGCCGAACGCTCCATGAGGTGAAAATGCCCGCTGAAATGCTGAAGCCCGCCTGTATGCAGGCGGGTTTATTTTTTGATTTGACCCGGTTGTCCGCTGCGTTAGGTTTAAAGTAGCGACAATTCCATGACCCTAAGGTCCCTGTTTCGACAATTATCAACCAAAATTATCCAAACTTGTCCTTCAGATTCCGACAGCTTTTGCGTCATGCGTCATTTATACTATCTACTATGTTCCCAAGTAGAGATAATAAATGAGAGAAATGGGAGTGGGTTGAACAATATGGTAACCAATCATCAAGACGGCAATAAGCTACCTCCTCGGGTAGAGCTGGATGTCAGGCTCATTCTGGAACAGCTCGGTATCGACAGCGAACTCGCCATTCAGCGCATCTTCAAGGACCATTCCGCCCCCACGTCGCAAGAGGAGAAGAACAAATAGCAAGCTCTTCCGCGCCTGTCGGCCCTTCTTGCCCAGCCTCTCCCATCAGCCCAGCCCCCCAGCTGAAAGAGCCAAATAGGCCTGAATGATACATATGAGCGTTACAGCATGTATAGTTACAATAGGTATCATAACCTGCAAAAAAGGGTAAAAAAAGAACCGGCATCCTCCAATTGGAGGATGCCGGTTCCTGCTTTTGCTTCGGATCAGTTGCCGCCTACACGGGCAAGCTCGCGCATGTTGGCTTCAAACGCCGCCAGAAGAGCATGCTCGCCCTCCAGGCCGTCTTCCTCTTCCGCCTTGCGGATCTGCTCCAGCATGCGCTTGTAGTCCTTGGGAATGACGCGGACGAAGCTGTCCAGAGACTGCTCCCAATCCGCAAGCAGGCGCTCGCCTACGGCGCTGCCGGTGTACGAGACATGGGCTTCGATCAGGGAGCGGAGCTCCGCGATGTCTTCCTCCGCCTCGACTCTCTCCAGCAGGACCATCTCCATGTTCACTTGCTTGTAGAAGGTGCGCTGCTCATCGAGCACATACGCCACGCCGCCTGACATGCCGGCCGCGAAGTTCCGTCCCGTGCCCCCCAGCACGACGACGCGTCCGCCTGTCATGTATTCGCATCCGTGGTCGCCTGTACCCTCGATAACGACCTTCACGCCGCTGTTCCGTACCGCGAAGCGCTCTCCGGCGATGCCGCGGATGTAAGCCTCGCCGCCGGTAGCGCCGTAGAAGGCGGTGTTGCCGATAATGACGTTGTCCTCCGCCTTGAAGGTCGCCTTCGGCGACGGAGCGACGATGATCTTGCCGCCCGAGAGGCCTTTGCCGACGTAGTCGTTGGAGTCCCCTTCAAGCGTAAGCGTAATGCCCTTCGGCACGAAGGCGCCGAAGCTCTGGCCGGCTGAGCCGGTGAAGCGAAGGCTGATCGTGTCTTCCGGCAGTCCCTTGGCTCCGTAGCGGCGGGTGACCTCGCTGCCCAGAATCGTGCCGATGACTCGGTTCGTATTGCCGACCTGGAACGAGGCTTCCACACGCTCGCCGCGCTCAAGGGCCGGCGCCGCCGCCGGCAGCAGGCTCTGCATGTCGAGCGTCTCTTCGAGCCCGTGGTTCTGCTGCTGCACGTTGTGGCGGGATGCGCCATGCGGCACTTCCGGGATATGCAGGAGCGGCGTCAAGTCGATGCCGCGCAGCTTGTAATGATGGATCAGTTCCTTGGACTCCAGCAGATCCACGCGGCCGACCATCTCGTTGACCGTGCGGAAGCCGAGCTCCGCCATGTACTCGCGCATTTCCTGGGCGACGAACGTCATGTAGTTCACGACATGGGACGGATCGCCCATGAACTTGCTGCGCAGCTCCGGATTCTGCGTCGCAACGCCGACCGGGCATGTATCCAGCTGGCAGACGCGCATCATGACGCAGCCGAGCACGACGAGCGGAGCGGTCGAGAAGCCGAACTCCTCGGCGCCCAGCAGAGCGGCGATCGCGAGGTCGCGGCCGTTCATGATCTTGCCGTCGGTCTCCACGACGACGCGGTCGCGCAGGTTGTTGAGCATGAGCGTCTGATGGGTCTCGGCAAGGCCGAGCTCCCATGGCAGGCCCGCGTGGCGCATGGAGTTCATCGGAGAAGCTCCCGTGCCTCCGTCGTAGCCGCTGACGAGAATGACGTCCGCGCGGCCCTTGGCGACGCCGGCCGCGATCGTGCCGACGCCGACCTCGGATACGAGCTTGACGTTGATGCGGGCGCGCGGATTGGCGTTCTTGAGGTCATGGATCAGCTCCGCAAGATCCTCGATGGAGTAGATGTCATGATGCGGCGGCGGCGAGATGAGGCCGACTCCGGGAGTGGAGCCGCGAACCTCGGCGACCCAAGGATAGACCTTGCGTCCCGGAAGCTGTCCGCCCTCGCCCGGCTTGGCGCCCTGCGCCATCTTGATCTGGATCTCGTCGGCGTTGACCAGGTAGTTGCTCGTGACGCCGAAGCGGCCCGAAGCGACCTGCTTGATCGCGCTTCGCCGGGAATCGCCGTTGGCATCCGGTATGAAGCGCGCCGGATCCTCGCCGCCCTCGCCCGTATTGGACTTGCCGCCGATGCGGTTCATCGCGATGGCCAGGCTCTCATGCGCTTCCTTGCTGATGGAGCCGAAGGACATCGCGCCGGATTTGAAGCGGCTCATGATCTTCTCCACGGAATCGACTTCCTCGATCGGCACCGGGGTGCGGTCCTTCTTGAAGTCGAGCAGCGAGCGCAGCGTCAGGAACTTGCGGTCCTCGCCCTGAACGAGCTCCGAGAACTTCTTGTACAGCTTGTAGTCGTTCGAGCGGGAAGCCATCTGCAGCGTATGGATCGTCTGCGGGCTGAACAGATGGTCCTCCCCGTCCTTGCGCCACTGGTACTCGCCGCCGGAGTCAAGCTCCTTCTCGGCGCCTTCCTGCTCGGCGTAGGCGCGGTTGTGGTGCTTCAGCGTCTCCTCGGCGATGATGTCCAGGCCGATGCCGCCGATGCGCGACGGCGTCCAGGTGAAGTATTTGTCGACGAGATCTTCCTTCAGGCCGACCGCTTCGAAGATCTGGGCTCCGCGGTAGGATTGGATCGTGGAAATGCCCATCTTGGACAAAATCTTCAGCACGCCCTTGGTGGCGGCCTTGATGAAGTTCTTCACGGCCTTCTCGTGCGTGACGCCGCGCAGCATGCCCTGGCGGATCATGTCGTCGAGCGTCTCGAACGCCAGGTACGGATTGATCGCGCTCACGCCGTAGCCGAGCAGCAGCGCGAAGTGATGCACCTCGCGCGGCTCTCCGGATTCCAGCAGGAGGCTGACGCGGGTCCGCGTTTCGTTGCGGATGAGATGGTGATGCAGGCAAGACACCGCGAGCAGCGCCGGAATCGGGCAGTTGTCGCGATCTGAGCCGAAGTCGGACAGAATGAGGACGTTGTGGCCCTTGGCGATGACGCGGTCAGCCGCCTCGCACATCGTGTCCAGCGCCTTGCGCAGCCCTTCCTCTCCGCCGTCGGCAGGGAAGAAGATCGGCAGCGTGATCGACTTGAAGCCCGGGCGGCGCACATGGCGCAGCTTGGCGAAGTCCTCGTTCGAGAGAATAGGCGACTCCAGACGGATCTGGCGCGCGCTCTCCGGCTCCGGCTTCAGCAGGTTGCGCTCCGGACCGAGCGAGGTGCCGGTCGCGGTGATGATCTCCTCGCGGATGGCGTCGATCGGCGGATTGGTGACCTGGGCGAACAATTGCTTGAAGTAATTGTAGAGACGCTGCGGCCGTTCGGACAGGACGGCCAGCGGTGCGTCGTAGCCCATCGAGCCGATCGGCTCCACGCCGCTCGAAGCCATCGGCTCCAGAACCTTGCGAAGATCCTCGAACGTATAGCCGAACGATTGCTGGCGCTGCTGCACCGTCGCATGCTCGAGCTCCGGCAGCTCCGGGGCGTCCGGCAGATCGGCGAGGCTGATGAGGTTCTCGTCGAGCCATTCGCGGTAAGGGTTCTCCGCGATGATGCTCGCCTTGACCTCTTCGTCGGAGACGATGCGGCCCTCCTTGGTGTCGACGAGCAGCATCCGGCCCGGACGAAGGCGGTCCTTATAAAGGATGTTCTCCGGCTCGACGTGCACGGTGCCCGCTTCGGAGCCGAGGATGATGACATCGTCCTTGGTCACGTAGTAGCGCGCCGGGCGAAGGCCGTTGCGGTCGAGGATCGCTCCGATCTGCGTGCCGTCCGTGAATCCCATCGCGGCTGGGCCGTCCCACGGCTCCATCAGGCAGCTGTGGTATTCGTAGAACGCTTTTTTCTCGTCGCTCATGTCCTCGTGGTTGGACCAAGGCTCCGGCACCATCATCATCGCCGCATGCGGCAGGGATCGGCCGGCCAGGTACAGGAACTCCAGCGTATTGTCGAACATGGCCGTATCGGAGCCGTCCGGATTGATGATCGGCTTGATCTTGTCCAGATCCTCTCCGAACAGCTCGGAGGCGAACAGCGACTGGCGGGCATGCATCCAGTTGACGTTGCCGCGCAGCGTGTTGATCTCGCCGTTGTGGATCAGGTAGCGGTACGGGTGGGCGCGCTCCCAGCTCGGGAACGTGTTCGTGCTGAAGCGGGAGTGGACGAGCGCAAGCGCCGTCTCCATCGCTTCGTCATTGAGCTCCACATAGAAGGAGCGGACCTGCTCCGTCGTCAGCATGCCCTTGTACACGATCTTCTTGCTGGAGAGGGACGGGAAATAGAACATGTCTCCGCCTTCTTCGCCGGCATAGCGGATCGCAAGCTCGGCGCGCTTGCGGATCACATAGAGCTTGCGCTCGAATGCCAGCTCTTCCGAGAGCTCCGCGCTGCGAGCGATGAACACCTGGCGGACGAACGGCATCGCCTTGCGGGCCGATTCTCCGAGCTTCTCGTCGTTGGTCGGCACGGTGCGCCAGCCGATCAGCGACTGGCCTTCCTCGGCGATGATCGTCTCCAGCTTGTTCTCAAGCCGTTCCCGCACGGACGGGTCCTGCGGCAGGAAGAGCATGCCGACCGCATAAGCGCCTTCAGCCGGGAGCTGGATGCCTTGGGCGGACAGCTCGCGCTTGAAGAAGCCGTGCGGGATCTGCAGAAGGATGCCTGCGCCGTCGCCGGTGTTGGGCTCGCTGCCCTGGCCGCCGCGGTGTTCCATGTTCTCCAGGACGGTGAGCGCCTGGCGTATGATGGTATGGGATGGTACTCCCTTGATGTTCGCCACAAATCCCATGCCGCAAGCGTCTTTTTCGAACTGCGGATCGTAGAGGCCTTGTTTCGGCGGCAATCCAGTCATTTTCCTGTTCATCGGATGCAACCTTTCTGTCGGAGGATAGATATAAGAACGGACAGCAGGCAGAAGGTCCTCCGTATACGGTTCGGATGAAGGCGGCCGAAATGTATAAAAATGCATACGAATTCATATTCAAGCTTGGCTGTCCAGTTGTTAACTTGGCAGAAATAATCGGTCACGGCATGGAGCTCAGGAAGCGGAAATACACTCCGGAAACGATAGTTATTCGTTGATTTTATCATCCTGAACGGGGCTTATCAATGTAATTCTTTTTATAAACCTGATTATTAATATCGTTCATTATCGCCCGCACGCCTTATCAGGCAAGGGTTTGGGAGCGCCGGACGGCCGCTTTGGCACAGTACAGCGTCGATTCTGCAATCATCGTATCACATCGCCGGTCCAGTTGGGTACAACAACTTTGAGGCAAGCCGCTTCCTCCCAATAAGATTACTTGGCATGTTAACTTCGAGTAAACAAAGACATGTATAGACATGCAAATTGTCCGAATCGGCGCCCTTTTGCGACAAATGAAAACGCTCTACCCTGACGCAGCCAGGAAAGAAGATCATTTTTATTCGCTTTATGCATGTGCATGGAGCTTAAAAAGCCTTCCGCCGCATTAGGCGAAAGGCTTCGGGGAAAAGGATATTCCTTCCCGTGGAAATCGGCTGGCCGCTTCCTAAAGAGTGTAGTCCTTCGCCACATCCTGCAGCGTCTCCCGCGCGCGGGCCGACCAGCGCTCCAGACGCTCCAGCTCGCCGAGCGAGAGGCGCACCGCTGCAGCCAGAGATTCCTTGTAATCCGGAATTCCGCTTCCCCGGAACGGCTCCATATCCCGCAGCAGGACAAGCGCCTTCTCCCGATGCGACAAGGCGCGGCGCTCATGGAACATAGGCACGTCCGGATCGTAGGGGTGATGCAGATCTCCCTGATCGGGATGGCGCAGCACGGCAAGCGTCTCCACCACGCAGCGAGGCGATCCGGTCTCGGCCACCCTGCCGGCGTAGGTTCCCGTTTTGTACGTGAATCGGACCAGATCTCCTTCGGAGACGGGCTGTCGTTGTTCGTTCATTTGAAATTATCCTTCCTTATATAGGGTTTCTGGATGGCGTCAAAGGCGGATTCAGCGGCTCGTTCCGTCATGCCAAGAATATCGGAGAAGCGGGGCTGGATGCAACTCCCAACTCCCATGCTTGTCTTTCCTACCGCGCTCGTCGTAATATTGGGATAGAGAAAAGTAGGTGAGTGCATGCGCAAGAAAAGGGTGCTGTTGCTCTCAGAGGGGTTCGGATCCGGTCATACGCAAGCGGCTTACGCGCTCGCTGCCGGACTCAGGCAGCTGTCTCCGGATGTCCAGACACGGGTGCTCGAGCTGGGTAAATTCCTTAATCCGGTCTTGGCCCCGCTGATCATGTCCGCATACCGCAAAACCGTAGGCAAGCAGCCTAAGCTGGTCGGCATGATGTACCGCACCAATTATAAGCGTTCCTTCAACCGGTTCACGCAGCTGGCCATTCACCGGATCTTCTATACGCAGACCGAGCAGGTCATCCAGCAGCTCAAGCCGGAGATCGTCGTCTGCACCCATCCGGGTCCCAATGCGGCTGTCGCACGGCTCAAAAGGCTCGGACTCGATGTGCCTTTATATACGCTGATCACCGATTACGACGCCCATGGCACCTGGGCCAGCCCGGAAGTGAACCATTATCTGGTCTCTACGCCCGTCGTCAAGCGCAAGCTGATGGAGCGGGGAATCCCGCCGGCCCGAATTGAGGTCACCGGAATACCGGTTCATCCCCAGTTCTGGCAAGCCCAGAACCAAGCGGAAGCGCAGCAGGAGCTTGGACTCAAGATCATGCCGACCGTCCTGGTCATGGGCGGCGGATGGGGCCTGATGGAGGAAGAGGACGAGTTCATCACGTACATGACGAGATGGCGCGAGGAGGTCCAGCTGATCTTCTGCACGGGCACGAACGGAAAATCCCGCGAAGCCATGCTGGAGGATCCCCGATTCGTCCATCCCAACATCCGCGTGCTCGGCTTCACGAAGGAGATATCCAAGCTCATGGACGCCTCCGATCTGCTCGTGACCAAGCCGGGAGGCATGACCTGCACCGAAGGCATGAGCAAAGGCATCCCGATGCTCTTCCACAAGCCGATACCCGGCCAGGAGGAAGAGAATCTGGAGTACTTCATCCGCAGCGGCTTCGGGGAACTGCTGCAATCGTCCGGCACGATCGACAAGTGGTTCCGGATGATCCAGCAGCCCTACAGCTCCGGAGAGTACAGGCAGACTCTCATGAGCAAGCGCAATCAGCAGTACGACCCCCTGGAATGCCCGACCGCCGTCTTGCGGCTGATGCATTGACGGCTCCGGCTTTCTGGCGGAACATTAGCTGCACACCGTTCAGGCCTTCTGCCTAAACATTCAAAACACACGCCTCCCGCTGCGGCGGAGAGGCTCACCTGAGGAGATGAGCGCATGGATAACAAAGCGTTGGATGGAAAAACAGTCATTGTCAGGCTCGAAATTGAGAGCGGTACCAATTTCAGCTCCGTCGTATCGGCGATCGAAGCCGCGGGCGGCGACGTGATCGCCATCGACGTCATTTCGACGAGCAAGGGCAGCACGACTCGCGACTTGACGGTCAAGGTCAAAGATACCGGAACGACGGAGAGACTGGGCAAATCGCTCGGCTTGATCAACGGAATCCGCGTCATCAACACCTCCGACCGCACCTTCCTGCTCCATCTTGGCGGCAAGATCACGATCCAGCCGAAGACGCCGATCCAAAACCGCGACGACCTGTCGAGGGTGTACACGCCTGAAGTCGCCCGCGTCTGCACGGCTATCCATGAGGATCCTTCCAAAGCGTTCTCTCTGACGATCAAGCGCAACACGGTCGCCGTCGTCTCCGACGGCAGCGCTGTGCTCGGCCTCGGCAACATCGGTCCTGAAGCGGCCATGCCGGTCATGGAGGGCAAGGCGATGCTGTTCAAGCAATTCGCAGACGTCGACGCCTTCCCGATCTGCCTGGACACGCAGGATACGGAAGAGATCATCGCTGCGGTCAAAGCCATCGCTCCAGGCTTCGGCGGCATCAACCTGGAGGACATCTCGGCCCCTCGCTGCTTCGAGATCGAAGAGCGGCTGCGCGAAGAGCTGAACATTCCGGTGTTCCACGATGACCAGCACGGCACGGCTGTCGTCCTGTACGCTGGGCTGCTCAACGCCCTGCGCCTGACGGGCAAGCGGATCGAGGACGCCAAGATCGTCGTCTGCGGCATCGGCGCGGCAGGAACGGCCTGCACCAAGATGCTGCTGGCCGGCGGAGCCCGCAACGTGCTCGGCGTCGACCGCGAGGGCATTCTGACAGCGGACAAGGAGTACGCGCATCCGATGTGGAACTGGTACGCGGGCAACACCAATCCGGATCGCGTGAGCGGCGGACTGACCGAAGCGATTGCCGGAGCGGATGTGTTCATCGGGCTGTCGGCCGGCGGCATCCTCAAGCGCCATATGGTCCAGACGATGAACGAGCAGCCGATCGTGTTCGCGATGGCCAATCCGGAGCCGGAGATTCGTCCGGAGGAAGCGGAGGACATCGTCGCCGTCTTCGCGACGGGCCGCTCCGACTATCCGAACCAGATCAACAACGTCCTGTGCTTCCCCGGCATCTTCCGCGGCGCTCTCGATTGCCGCGCCAATACGATCAACGAAGAGATGAAGCTTGCCGCAGCCGAAGCGATCGCCTCCACGGTAGGCGAGGACGAGCTGAGCCGCAGCTACATCATCCCGAGCGTGTTCAACGCCAAGGTCGTCGAGGAAGTCCGCCGCCGCGTCGTCCAGGCGGCACGCGCCAGCGGCGTCGCCCGCCGGAATCCGAAGGACGCTCTGTAAGCCATACCGAAGCCCCGCCGGGCCGGACGGAAGGTTGTCCAGCCCGGCGGGGCTTCGTCGGTTCAGCGAAGCTGGCCGGTGGGCGGAGCTGGCCGGTGGGCGGAGCTGGCCGGTGGGCGGAATGAGGCGGATTGTTCGGCTTATTCCGCTCGGGGGCTCCCGATCGGGCGGAGATAAATAAAAACAAGGAGGGCGCCATCCCGTGGGATGGCGCCCTCCTTGTTCGTTTAGACCGCGCTGCCGCCAAAAAGGAAGCGGAACTGCCAGTTGGATGTCGGGGATACCGTCGTGACTTGCACGCCCCCGGATTCCTTGGAGTAAGTCTGCAGGATCTTGTTGTCACCGAGATACATGCCTACATGGGTGATGATCGAGGAATCCAAAGGACCGGAGTTGTTCACCTTGGTCCCGGACGACACGAAGAACATGAGATCCCCTCTCTTGAGGGAGTTCCAGTCCGTCGTATAGGCGCCTCGATCCAACACATATTGCCCTTGTCCCCTGGAATCGACCGGCAGCTGCAGGCTGAGCGCGTCCAGGAAGGCTTGCCGGACAAAGTCCGAACAGTCGAACGTAGACGTGTCGCTGCGGCTGGAGCCGTACTCATAGGGCGTTCCCAGATACTTCAGTCCGGCATTGATGACAGCCTCGATCTGCTCGGAGGCCTGCGGGCTCAAGCTTGTCCCGGCCGAAGGCGGGGAAGGCTGCGGAGTCGGCGCTGGAGTCGGAGTCGGGACGGACGGCTGCGGGCTTGGAGCGCCTCCGCCGGGGAGCGTTCCCGTAACGGAAATATATTTGGCATCGGAGCTGACGTAGCCCGTGACACCGGCCGCATCCTTGACCATGTACCAGTAGCTGTTCGGCACCGCTGTCACCTGGATCGACTCTCCGCTCTTCAGGTTGCGGATCTGGTCGTAGGATGACGACGGCCCCTTGCGCAGCGTCACGGCCGCAACAGCCACGGCGTTCGGAGCGAATGCGGCGGTGCTGACGCTGCCTGCTCCGGCGGCGGTGCTGCCGCTGCCCGCTCCGGCGGCGGTGCTGACGCTGCCCGCTACGGCGGCGCTGCTGACGCTGCCTGCTCCGGCGGCGGTGCTGACGCTGCCCGCTCCGGCGGCGGTGCTGCCGCTGCCTGCTCCGGCGGCGGTGCTGACGCTGCCCGCTCCGGCGGCGGTGCTGCCGCTGCCCGCTCCGGCGGCGGTGCTGCCGCTGCCCGCTCCGGCGGCGGTGCTGCCGCTGCCCACTCCGGCGGCGGTGCTGCCGCTGCCCGCTCCGGCGGCGGTGCTGCCGCTCTTAGCGCCAGGCAGCGTTCCTGTTACGGTTATGTATTTGGCATCCGAACTCACGTAACCCGTCTTGCCGCTGGCATCCACGATCTGATACCAGTAAGAGCTGGGAATCGATTTGACCTCGATCTGCTCGTCCTTTTTCAAATACCTGACCAGGGTGCTCGCCGTGGAAGGGCCGACACGCAGCGCTACCGTCGAAGCGGCTTTCGCGTTGCTCGCGAATTTGCTGCTCGCTGCAGAAGCCGCCGGCTTGCCGGCGGAAGCGTCGGATACGGTCTCGGCAGCTGCGGCGTCCAACATCGTAATATAGGAGCTGGAAGCGGACACATATCCGACCGTGCCGGACTTGTCCTGCACCTTGAGCCAGTAGTTGTCCACTCGCTGCAGGACGGATATCTGCTCCCCCTTGGGCAGAGTGCGGAGAACCTTCCCAGCTGTAGCCGGTTCGGCGCGCAGGTTTACGTTGCCTTGTGTCTGGGCTTTTTGCGTCGCCGCCGACACGGCGGATGGAGCGGCAATTCCCAGCGCCAAGCTTGCGGCCAAAACGGCGGCTGCCAATGATTTGTTCATGCGTCGATCACGACTCCCTTCATCTGTCAAATGTCGATTGTCTAATCAGGACCCGGCCTCGCCAACCCAAACGGATTGCAACAGCCGGCCGCCTATCCCGCCAGCTGCAGTACATCAAAAATAGACAAACCTGTATCTGATCTATCGGCAAATGAAGGGAGGAACTTTAGCTGCCTCTGCCATCTATTGTAGATTCTTGTCCGCAAAAGGAACATCGTACCTTGTTCCCAAAAATAGCTCGACCAGCTCCCGCACACGGCGAATAAGACCCATTTCGGTCCTTATTTCCGGCATATCCACTCTCTCCACGCCCATTAAGGTTCATTTCGGTCCTTATTTCCGGCATATCCACTCTCTCCACGCCCATTAAGCTCCATTTCAAGCCTTATTCCCGGCATGTCCACCCTCTCCACGCCCATTAAGGTTCATTTCAGACCTTATTTCCGGCTAGTCCACCCTCCCCGCGCCCATTAAGGTTCATTTCGGTACTTATTTCCGGCATATCCACTCTCTCCACGCCCATTAAAGTTCATTTCAGACCTTATTTCCGGCTATCCACTCTCTCCACGCCCATTAAGCTCCATTTCGGTCCTTATTTCCGGCATATCCACCCTCTCCAAGCCCATTAAGCTCCATTTCGGTCCTTATTTCCGGCTAGTCCACCCTCTCCACACCCATTAAGCTCCATTTCGGTCCTTATTTCCGGCATATCCACTCTCTCCACGCCCATTAAGGTCCATTTCGGTCCTTATTTCCGGCTAGTCCACCCTCTCCACGCCCATTAAGCTCCATTTCAACCCTTATTCCCGGCAAGTCCACCCTCTCCGCCAGTAAGCTCCATCCCAATCCCTATTTCCGGCATGACAGCCTACAGGAACAGCTTGCCGCGCCGAAGACGGGCACAGTCTGTCCCGATTCCCGCTCTATACGCTTCGCAAACAAAAATAAACCCCCGAGGAACGGATTCCTCAGGGGTCTATCCTTGCCATACCGAAGCCGTTCATGCCGGCTCGTAAGGCTCGACATGCACATGAACGCTCATGATATTGTGCTTGCGCTCCATCCGGGTCTCGATCTCGTCGCTGATCCGATGGCTTTCCACCAGCGTAAGCCGGGAATCCACCAGCACAATGACATCGACCAGGACATGGCTGCCATGCACGCGAGCCTTGAGATCCTTGATCGACTTCACGCCGTCCACCTTCTCGATCGAGGACCGGAGCGTCAGCAGCTCGCTGTCGTCGAAGCCGTCCGTAAGGGCGTGCGTCGAGCTGTAAAAGATCTCCCATGCCGTCTTGCAGATGATGACGCCGACGGCGATCGCCGCCAGCGGGTCGAGCCATGCCCAGCCCAGCGCCGCTCCCCCGATGCCGACGGCGGCGCCGATGCTGACGAGGGCATCGGACAGATTGTCCTTCGCCGCCGCATTCAAGGCGCTGCTGTTGATCTGCCGGGACAGCCTGCGGTTGTAGAGGTAGACGCCGTACATGATGACGGCGGAGGCGACGGCTACTGCGGCCGACAAGGCATTAGGCGGCTCTCCAGCGCTTCGGAACAAGGACTTGACCGAATTGATCAGCACCTGCAGGCCGACCGTCGCCATGATGAAGGAAGCGATCAGCGAGGCGATCGTCTCCGCCCGGAAGTGGCCGTAGGGGTGGTCCTTGTCCGGCGGCTTCTGCGAGATCCGCAGGCCGATCAGCACGGCGAAGGAAGCCACGATATCGGTCAGGTTGTTGTAGCCGTCCGCGGAGAGCGCCTTCGACGCGAAGTAGTATCCGGCGACGATCTTGGCGGTGGACAGAACGAGATACGCGGCGATGCTGACCCAAGCGCCCCTTTCTCCCTTGCGGATATCGGCATACTGCTGTTCGGTAGACACGAATGGTTTTGCCCCTCTCCTCGCGATACGACCATAATACGCGCTCCGGCTCCAGTGGGCCTAGAGAAACATTGTTGTTCAAGGCCTTTCTTTTGTCGAAACAAAACGCTGTCCATGCCGTCTCCAACGCTGATAGCATACCCTGAATTTTCCTTTTTCAATCGCCCCATCCTCGCCCGCCCGGCAAAAAGACCGCCTGGCCAGGCAGGCCAAGCGGTCGCAACCCATCCTAGAAATCGGTTGAATAAAAGGCTTCATTCTCCAAGGACAAATAGCCCGAACCGTCCCGGCACATGGAACCACGGCTTGCCTGTCGGGCTCCACGCCTGCAGCTCGGGCTCTCTTCCGGGCGCATGGTCGATTCGGTAGGCATTGACTCTCCACTTCAAGCCTTTGCGGAGCGGGGAGCGGAATTCGGCAGCCGGCAAAAACAGCTCGTACGCCCTGCTGCCCTCTGCAGGCGTCTCCACCTTCACGGCGAGGCCGACCGCATCCCAGCCGGTGTCGGCTTGGATCCCTTGCGGCATGCCGCTGCCGTTATTGGAGATCCGGGCGTCGAATACGATTCCCCGCGGGCTGATCTCCAGCTCCATGTATTCTCTGCCATCGCCTTCTTCGTCGATGAACAGCTCCACGACGTCCTGCTCGTATAGAGGCTCGTCCCTCCGGGTAAAATCGGAAAGGATATAGCAATCCTCGCAATCGAAGCGCACGAGCAGCCCCAGGTCGTTCCAGCAAGCCTGCATCGACGTCTTCTCCCGGACAGTCCCTCCCGTCACCGTGTCGCGGAGACGGACAGCCGGAACTCCGGACCAGTCGGCCTGCGGCATTGCGTTGCGGAGCGGATCGTCCATGGCTTGTTCTCCGGATGCATCATGGGGAAATGAGAATTCCCGGTACGGACATTCGTATGCGGGCATGGCAGACTGTTCCTTCCGAACGCCCTCTTCTCCTACGCCCATGAGCCCAGCTCCTTCCCGCAGGAAACGCAGCGGCGGGCGTCGAGCGCGTTCTCGGTCTTGCAGCTGCCGCACAGCACCCGGACCTCGCCCTCCAGCTGGAGAGATTCCGCGGCGGCCACCTGGGGGAAGACATGCCCGCAGCCGGTGCAAACGCCAGCCCCGAGCTCTACTTCGCGTCCGCAGGACGGGCAAGCCTTGACCGTCTTCAGCATGCGGATCTTGTCCTGCAGCTCGGCGATGTCATGCTCCGCCGTCACGATGCCTTGGCACAAGCGGAACGCCGCCTCATGCGAGGAGGCGATATCCTCTCTGCGGTAAGCCTCGTAGACCGCGTCTCCGATCGCTTTTTTCTGCTTGCCGATGTCCCGCTGCTTCAGGACGATCAGCGATTTCAACCTGGCGATCTCCATCGTCTGCTGCGCCGCCTTGGCCGCTTCCGCGGCTCCCTGCTTCATTTTATCGAATAACGACATCATCATCTCTCCCCGCTGCAGGCTTCGGAAGCCCGCCGCATTTCTTCCTCAAGGCTACACCAAGCAGGCTTGTCCGTTCAACCGTCCGATCCTCTCCCTCGACTTCCGCGTCTTGAACTATCTGGGCGGAACCATGACAAATGTCACCCTCTGTCATTACGCCTGTGACTGCTAAGCCCATTGCCTCAGCGGATATAATGGAATCTCCAAGACTGCGCCACTTCAGCCACATTCAGGAGGTTTCGGGATGTCTCCACTAAAACAACTGCGCCAAATGATAGCGCCCTACGAAAAATCGGATTCCGCCGCCAGCGTCTGGCAGCTGCTCAATACGCTGCCCCCTCTGGCCTTGCTCTGGTACGCCGCCTATCTCAGCCTGAACGTCTCCTACGCGCTGACGCTGCTGTTCAGCGTCGCCGCCGCCGGCTTCGTCATCCGCAGCTTCATCATCTTCCACGACTGCTGCCACGGATCGTTCTTCAAAAGCAAGCGCGCCAACAATCTGCTTGGTTATCTGCTCGGAGTGCTGACCATGTTCCCGTATGAACAATGGAAGCATGCCCACAATATCCATCATGCGGGCAGCGGCAATCTCGAGAAGCGCGGCATCGGCGACATGTGGATCCTGACCGTGCAGGAGTATGCCGAAGCATCCCGGTGGCGCAAGCTGAGCTACCGGATCTACCGCAATCCGCTCGTGCTGTTCGGACTCGGGCCGATCGTCCTGATCCTCTTCGCCTACCGCTTCAACGAAAAGGGCGCTCGCCGCAAGGAGCGGCTGAACACGTACGCGACCAATGCCGGCATCGTCGTCCTGTACGCGCTGCTCGCTTGGGCAGCCGGCTGGCAGTCGTTCCTGCTCGTGCAGCTGCCGATCTTCTGGATCTCCGGCGCCGCCGGCATCTGGCTGTTCTATGTGCAGCATCAGTTCGAGGACTCCTACTTCGAGCATGATCCGGAATGGGAATACCTCAAGGCCGCCGTCGACGGCAGCTCGTATTACAAGCTCCCGGCGTGGCTGCAATGGCTGACCGGCAACATCGGCTTCCACCATGTCCATCATCTCAGCCCGCGGATTCCGAACTACCGCCTCCAAGGCGCCCATGAAGCGGCTCCGTCGCTGCAGCATGCGACGACCATCACGCTCCGCACCAGCCTGAAGTCGCTGCGCTTCAACCTCTGGGACGACGTGAACAGATGCTTCGTCTCCTTCCGGGACGGCAAGCGGCTGATAGCGCAGCGGCCGGGCGGCGGATTCGAGAGCAAGCATCAGGCGGAGCTACGCCCCTTCCCCGTCGCCCGTGTCGCTGCGGCGCCGGTCAAAGCAAGAACCGGGACCAGCGGGGAATAAGCCCATTATGCTACACTGGTAGCATCAGGACTTCACGCAAGGAGCGGCATCGATGCAGAAATGGTACCGGATCTTTCCCCGCAGCAGCGGATTCAGCTTATATGTATGGCTGGCATTCATCATCTTGCCTTTCTATTTCATCTTCCGGTTCCCCGAGACCCGCCATATGCTGTTCGGCGGGTTTCTCGTCGCTCTGTTCTTCCTGTGCTTCCGGCTGACCTCTTCCGACAGAGGCTGGAGGCTCTATACGGGCATCTCCATCCAGATGGCCGTGTCGGCTGCGATGACGATCTACTTCCATTACCCGTACTTCAGCTTCTTTCTGGCCGTATTCATCGGCAATACGAGAAGCTGGGCGGGTTTTCTCAGCCTGTATATCGTCCACCTGGTCGTCACGCTCGGAGCCGTCTATACGGGGTTCGCGATCGGGAACGAATTTTTCATCTCCCAGTGGCCCTTCGTCCTTGTCTGCCTGATCGGCGTGGCGGTGCTTCCGTTCAACCGCTACAATACGCTCAAGCAGGTCAAGCTGCAGGGGCAGCTGGAGGATGCCAACCGCCGGATCGCGGATCTGCTCGTCCATGAGGAGAGGCAGCGCATCGCGCTCGACCTGCACGACACTCTCGGCCAGCAGCTGTCGCTGATCCGCCTCAAAAGCGATCTCGCCGGCAAGCTGCTGGACAAGGACCCGGAGCGGGCTCGCGGCGAGATGGCCGATGTGCATCAGACGGCGAGGATCGCCCTGCAGGAAGTCAGGGAAATGGTCTCCCATATGCGCGGCGCGCGGCTGGAGGACGAGATCCAGAGGATCCGGCAGATTCTCGGCGCCGCGGAGATTTCCTTCGAGATGGAGGGAGACCCCCGCTTGGCTCATACATCGAGGCTCACGGAGAACGTGCTGAGCATGTGCATCAAGGAAGCTGTCACCAATGTCGTCAAGCACAGCCACGCCGCCTCCTGCTCCCTCTCCATCACCCAGCTTCCGGAGCTGCTCATCGTCAAGGTCAAGGATGACGGCAACGGGATCCGGAACGTGCGGAAGCTCGAGCGCGGCAATGGATTGCAGGGAATGAAGGAGCGGCTGGAATTCCTCAACGGAACATTGGAAATATCCGGCGCGCCGGGGACGGAAATTACGATGACCGTTCCCCATAACGTCAGCCGGGTGGAGAAGGAGGTGGAAGCATGATACGGATCGTCATCGCCGAGGATCAGCGGCTGCTGCTCGGCGCGCTGGGATCGCTGATCGACCTCGAGGAAGACATGCAGGTCGTCGGCCAGGCCGGCAACGGCCAGATCGCGGTCGAGCTGGTGCGCCAGCATAAGCCCGACGTCTGCATCATGGATATCGAGATGCCCGTCATGAACGGGCTCGAAGCCGCCGAGCTGCTGAAGGGCGACGGCTGCAAAGTGATCATTCTGACCACCTTCGCCCGTTCGGGATTTTTTGAGCGGGCGCTCAAGGCAGGCGTCCAGGGCTATCTGCTCAAGGACAGCTCCAGCGACGAGCTCGCCGACTCCATCCGCAGCGTCATGACCGGCAGGCGGCTGTATGCTCCCGAGCTGGTCGACGAGGTGTACAACGTGGAGGAGAATCCCCTCACCGAACGCGAACGCGAAGTGATGGAGCTCGTCGCCGTAGGGAAGAACACCAAGGACATCGCCAAGGAGCTCTTCCTGTCCAGCGGCACGGTGCGCAACTACATCTCCGTCATTCTCGACAAGCTCGGCGTCAGCAACCGGATCGAGGCCATCTCCAGGTTCAAGGAGAAAGGCTGGTTCAAATGAAAAAGGCGATTTCCTCCAGGCCGCGGCCTGCGGGGAAATCGCCTTTTGTCATGGCGGCCTTGGGAGACCGCCCTTGTTCATTGCGCCCGCGCCTCAGCCCCACAAAGCCACGGTCACGATCGCCGCGGCCATGACCGCAGATGATACGATCCGGCGGAAGCCTTGGCTTTCCTTGAGCAGCAGCACGCCGAAGATGGCGGCGAAGACGGTGCCGCATTCGCGAATCGGCGAAATGAGTCCGATCGGCGCGTAAGGAATCGCGAGCAGGAACAGCAGATAGGAGCCCGGGCTCAGCACGGCGCCGGCCAGCGTCTGCTTCCAGCGTCCGCTCCACTCTGCGCGCAGCTTGCCTTTGCGCATCGCGGCAGGAGTGAGCGCAGCCATGACGCCAAGATTGCCGAGCGCAAGCAGCGACAGCGCGGACAGATGCTGCAGATTGAATTTGTCCATCGTTACGTAGCCCGCCGTGCACAGGCCGACGCCGAGCGCAAGCAGGACGGGCCGCATGGCGACCCGCTTGCCTGGAGCGGGCCACCCGCTGAGCGAGAAGAAGCAGAGCAGCATGATGAGCAGCGCCAGCCAGCCCCAGATGCTGAGCGATTCATGCCAGATCAGCATCCCCAGCAGCGGCACGAGGAACATGCCGGTTCCTCTCATGATGGGATAAACCTGCGACATGTCCCCTTCCTTATAGCTGAGGGAGAGGAGCAGGCCGTACGCGGCCTGAAAGGCGAAGGACAGGACAAGCGTAACCCAGCCCCCGTGGAGGTGGATGAGCTCCCATACGAGGTAGGGCAGCAGAGGAATGGTCGTGAAACTGAAGATGAGCCAGAGAAAGACGGCTTTGTCCCGGCTTTTTTTGGCCAGGAGATTCCACACCGAATGAGCCAGACCCGATGCGGTTACGAGCAGGATTGCCAAAGATGTCACAGGATCACCACTTTGTAGAATATGGCGGCAGAGTGGAAAGGAACGGGCCGGGAGCCGTCGATCCCGGTTCGCTGGTCATCGGGCGCAGCTTCGGCCGGCAGGAGCTGAACCCCTGCTCTCCGATTGAATGTAGGATGTTGCCATCGGCTTGTCAAGCTTAAAAAGCCTGCTGCCGCAGACTGTCTAGGCTCAGGGACCGATCAGCCAATCCGCCTGGCTGCATGGCCCCCCGCTGCGTCGGACAGTCATAGGCTCAGGGACGGGCGTCCCGCTGCCGTCAGACGGCGGCGTAAGCCTGCAGCGAGCGGATCAACGGCTCGCCTTCGCTCTTCAACACTCTCAGCCGCACGGCTTCCGCGGCGACGGGAGTCAACGCCTCGATCCGCTTGTGGCCTACCGAGAAGCCCGATGCCAGCTCGCGCCATTCGCCGTCGATCCGGATGTCGGCCGCATACTCGCGGATCCGCTCGCCCCGGGAGATATCCTCCATGATGACGAGATGGCCGATCTCCGTCGGAGCGCCCAGCTCCAGCGTCAGCTCGCTGCCTTCGCCGGATGTCTCGGCGGCCGGCGTCCCCAGCCTGCGGCGGATCTCTGCGCCAAGCTCCTGAAGGCGGGCCGCATCGAGCTCCGGCAGCAATCCCCTTCGGTCCGGCGACAGATTCAGCAGCAGATTGCAGCCATGGCCGACGGAGCGGTAGTAGATGTCCATCAGATGGTCGAGATCATGCAGGCGATCCTCGGAATCCGGATGCCAGAACCATTGATGGCGGCGGATCGGCACGTCGCATTCGGCCGGCACCCACTTGGGCGTGGACGGCAGCCAGGTCGCGCTCTCGGCGGCAAACATGCTGAGAGGAGCCGACTCGGCCGTATTCCAGCAAGGATATGGCGCGACTCCGTCCTCGTTGCCGACCCAGCGGATCGTCGGCTCGCCCATGTTGAACACCATCGCGCCGGGCTGATGCCGGCGGACGAGCTCGATGATGCGCGGCCAGTCATAGACGCGTCCCTCCGAGCCCGCGCCGTCGAACCATACTTCCATCAGCTCGCCGTAGCCGGTGAGCAGCTCCGTCAGCTGGGCGCAGTAGAAATCGTCATAGGCTTCCTTATCTCCATATTTCGGCTCGTGCCGATCCCATGGGGACAGATAGAGCCCGAAGCCGATGCCCTCCTCGCGGCATGCGTCCGCGCATTCCCGCACGACATCTCCTTGGCCGTCCCTCCAAGGGCTGGAGGCGACGGAATAATCCGTCTGCGCGCTCGGCCAAAGGCAGAAGCCGTCATGATGCTTGGCGGTGAGAATGAGATATTTCATTCCCGCTTGCCGCGCTTCGCGCGCCCATTGCCGGGCATCGAGCTCCTCAGGATGGAACAGTAGAGCCGAATCCCCGCCTTCTCCCCATTCCTGGTCGCAAAACGTATTCATGCCGAAGTGGATGAACATCCCCATCTCCATGTCCTGCCAGATCAGCTGATGCTTCGAGGGCACAGCCCCCGTGTAGGTCTCGTTCATGTTCTGGTCTCCTTCGTCCTGGCTCCGCCCGTTCGGTCGGAGCCGATATAAGCTGGGTCCGCCCGCGAAACAGGCCGTATAGCTCCGGCGGCACTGCTCCAGCGGTTGAATTCCGCTCCAGCGGTTGAGTTCCGTTCCAGCGGTTGAATTCCGCTCCAGCGGTTGAGTTCCGTTCCAGCGGTTCCATCGCGGTGCCGGCCGCCCAAGCTCGTTTCAGCTGTTGCCGCATCATGCCCGAACGGCCGCAAGCCTGAGCACGTCCCCCGCTCTGGCATCGAATCGGTACCGTCCGTCCTCGAAAATGAATTGCTTGAGCAGGCCGGCGCCGTCCACGGCCGTCAGCTCCCCGCCATGCCGGATGAAGAAGCTTCCGCCATGCGTGAAGCGCAGCTCGGCCTCGGTCAGCCTTCCTCCCGCCCATGACAGGTCGCATTCCGCTCCGCCTCTGGCGCGCAGTCCCGTCACTCGTCCCTCGGGCCACTCCGGCGGCAGCGCCGGCAGCAGCTTCAGCTCGCCGCCATGGGACTGCAGGAGCATCTCGGCGACGCCTGCCGTGCCGCCGAAGTTGGCGTCGATCTGGAACGGCGGGTGATCGCCGAACAGATTGGGATGGACCGCATGGCGCAGCAGCTCCATCAGATGCTCATGCGCCTCGCCGCCTTCGCCCAGCCGGGCCCAGAAGTTGAGAATCCACGCCCGGCTCCAGCCGGTATGGCCCCCGCCATGGGCGAGCCGGCTCTCCAGCGTCTTTCGGGCCGCTTGGGCGAGCTGCGGCGTCCGCTCCGGCGTAATCTGCTCGCCGGGATGCAGCGCGAACAGATGGGAGATATGCCGGTGTCCGGGCTCAGGCTCCCCGTATTCCTCCGACCATTCCAGCAGCTGTCCGCGGCTGCCGATCTCCGGCTCGGGCAGCCGGCGGCGCGCCGCCTCCAGCTTCCCGGCAAGCTCCGCGTCCACGCCGAGCTCCGCCGCCGCTTCCCCGCAGGCCGAGAACAGCGCATGGAGGATCTGCGAGTCCATGGACGGACCGATGCACAGCGCGCCACGCTTGCCGTTAGGGAGCTCGTACGTATTTTCCGGCGACACGGAAGGTCCGGTGACGAGCCTTCCTCTGCTGTCCTCAAGCAGGGTGTCGAGGAAGAATCGCGCCGCGTCCTTCAGCATCGGGTAAGCCCGATCCTCAAGGAACCGGCGATCCGGCTGATAGCGGTAATGCTCCCACAGATGCAGGGAAAGCCAGGCGCCTCCCGTCGGCCAGATGACCGCGGGCACCCAGACTCCGACAATGCCGGTATCTCCCCACATATTGGTCGCGTGATGGGCGACGAAGCCCTCGGCTCCGTACATTTCCCGTGCCGTGACGACGCCGTTTTCGCGCAGGCGGTCGAGCAGATCGAATACGGGCTCGTGGGTTTCCGCCAGATTGCAAACCTCGGCCGGCCAATAGTTCATCTGCAGATTGATGTTGAGGTGATAGTCGCTTTCCCACGGCGGGGTGAAGCTTTCGTTCCAGATGCCCTGCAGGTTCGCCGGCAGCGATCCCGGGCGCGAGCTCGAGAGCAGCAGGTATCGGCCGTAGAGGAAAAAGAGGCGGACCAATCCGGGATCGCTTCCTCCTTCCCGCAGCAGCCGCAGCCGCACATCGGTCGGCAGACAGTCAAGCGTCGGGCCGGATTCCTGTCCCGGTACGGATTCTTGTCCTGATGCGGATTCCTGTCCTGATGCGGATTCCTGTCCTGATGCGGATTCCTGTCCCGGTACGGTTTGCCGTCCCTGAACGGACTCCTGCCCGCGAGCAGGCTCATGCTCCCTGCCCGGTCCCTGTCCCGGTCCCTGTCCCGCATCCGCTCCTGCTCCCAGCTCCAGCGTCACGCGGTCGTACAAGGCGCGATGAGCGAGCAGATGCCGCTCCCGGATCTCGTCGTAGCCCGCGTCCAGCGCCGCCTGCACCCGCGCCAGGCTCTCCGCCAGCGGATCCCCGCTGCGGAAGGTCGTGGCCGCGGCGATGTACAGCGTCGCCGAATCCGCCCCGTCGATGAGGATCGCATCGCCGAGCAGTCGGCAGCTGCCGCCCTCCGCTTCAGCCCGCAGCACGGCGGCGTAGCGGACGCCATCCGGTCCGCACTGCCCCTCCATGGCGACGCCCCGCTCCAGCTGCGTCATGCGGCCTTCGAACGGACGGCGCGTCATGCCTGCCCGCAACGACAAGCCGCCTGGCTCGCTGCCCTCGATCCGGACCGCGATCACGGCATGCGGCTCGCTCGCGAAGACGGTCCGGGTGCGCTCCACGGCTCCCCAGCCGAAGCGGGTCACAGCCGCCGCCTCATCGAGGCGCAGCTCGCGAATATATCGCTCCGCAGCAGCAGGCTCGCCGGGGAAGCGGATAAGCAGCTCGCCCAGAGTCTGGTAGGGAGCGAGATGGCCGGACTGCGTCATCACGGCCGTCATCGCCAGCTCCTCCGCCTGCTCCGGCTCGCCGGCGAGCAGCAGCTGGCGGATGCGCGGCAGCTGCTCCGCCGCATCCGGGCTCGATCCGATTCCAGGGCCGCCGTACCAGAGGGAATCCTCGTTGAGCTGGATCCGCTCCTCGCCGAGCCGGCCGAACACCATCGCTCCAAGCCGGCCGCTGCCGATCGGAAGAGCTTCGGTCCAAGCGCCCGCAGGGGCTTCATACCAGAGCGCATCCCGCGAGGCGGGCTCCAGCTTCTCTCCATTTGTCCGAACTGCTGTCTTGCCTTGCACTTGTTCCGTCGTCATGATTTCAGGGACTCCTTTATCCGGTAGTGACGCATCCCGTTCGCTGTTCCCGCAGGGAGCTTGGCTGCGAAGAGCGCAAGAATGCATTTGAAGAGCGATATATAGACCTCTTCTTTAAGCGGAAAATCACTCGAGCGGAACATGGAACCTACCTAGACTGTCAGCCGGCTTCGCGGTTTGATTGCTAATCTCGATCCTGACTTTGATTTTGGCAAAAACGGCGGTGGCCTGCGCAACCTATCGGACATACGATCCGTTATTGGGTCCATTTAGAGCGATTTCTCATTTTATCGGACATACGATCCGTTATTCCTAAGAAAATGGCCATGGATGACAGGTTTTTGAGGAAATAACGGATCTGATGTCCGATAGAGTCCACAATGGAGCTGATTTCCACGAATAACGGATCTGATGTCCGATCAGAGTCCACAATGGAGCTGATATCCACGAATAACGGATCTGATGTCCGATCGGAGTCCACAATGGAGCTGATTCCACGAATAACGGATCTGATGTCCGATCGGAGTCCTATCTGGAGCTGATATCCACGAATAACGGATCTGATGTCCGATCGGAGTCCTTTCTGGAAGCGGCGTTGTCGATAACGGACAGGTTCCGGCCAATCGGTGCAGCCTAGGGGAGTTCCAGACCATCGAGCTTGCATTGCTCCGCTTAAAGAGCCTGAATAGGTCATTCGGGACGCCCCGGCTCAGTCCTGCCTGATCGGAGAAACCTCTACCGGAAATCCTCCGCCGCGCATCGAGGCGGCAGCGGCGACGCCGGCAGCCACGCTCATGCGTCCCGCCTCCGGCGTGGCGACAGGCTCACGGCCGTCCAGAATCATGTCCACGAAATCGCGGCAGATCTCCGGATCGGCCCCGCCGTGTCCGCCGGTCGCCTCCTTGATTTCATAGACGATATCGGAATGCTCCTGCCACTCTCCGGATTTCCGGGTCTGGACGTACACCTTGTTGTCCGGCTCGGAATTCTCCATCCTTCCCTTGGTCCCGATGAAGACATAGTTGCGCTGATAATCAGGCGTGAAGTGGCATTGCAGGTAGGAGGCCTTGATGCCGCCCTCCAGCTCCAGCATGACCATGCTGTTGTCCTCGACATCGATTTCCTTGCGGAACGCGCAGCGGTCCATGCCGGGAATGAACTGCGCCTCCGGACAGGTCTGCTTCAGCTCGCACTGCGGGCAGGTCAGCGTATCCGGATAGGAGCCGCCGTAATAATCAAGCCCGCCCATGGCGGATACCCGCTTCGTATACCTGCCGGTGATCCAATGGATGATGTCGATGTCATGGGAACCTTTTTGCAGCAGCAGCGACGTTGTATTGGCCGAGCTGCCGTGCCAGTCGTGATAGTAATAGCTGCCGCCCCGCCCGACGAAATGCCGCACCCAGACCGCCTTGATATCGCCCAGCACGCCGGAATCGGCGATTCCCTTCATCGTGCGGAACATGTTCATGTAGCGCATGTTGTGGCCGGCCATGAGTCGCTTGCCCGCTTCCCGGGCCGCCTTCAGAATCCGGTCGCAGCCCTCCGTAGTGATGGCCAGCGGCTTCTCGCAGAACACATGCTTGCCCGCCTTCAGCGCGGCTATGGCGAACTCCTCGTGATACCGGTCAGGAGCCGTGACGGCGATAGCGTCGACATCCTCCCGCGCCAGCAGCTCGCGGTAATCGGTCGTCACGAACGCGTCCGGATTGACCTTGCTCCTGAACTCCTCCAGACGCTCCATGCTGATATCCGCTCCAGCCGTCACGACGGACCGCCCGTCCGGCTGATGCCAATAGCCCGCCAGATATCCTCTTCCTCCTACGCCGATCATGCCGATACGAACCTGCTTCATGGTGGATGGCCTCCCAGCCGAAAATAGGTAAGGCCAAGACGGAAGTAGACTTCCGCCTCAGCCTGCTTGCTCCTTGAAAAGGGTTGATGCCTGAATCTTGAATACGACCGATGATCAGGCTTTCCATGCCTGGCTCTTGAATACGACCGATGTTCAGGCTTTCTATGCCTGGCTCTTGAATACGACCGATGTTCAGGCTTTCCATGCCTGGCTCTTGAATACGACCGATGTTCAGGCTTTCCATGCCTGGCTCTTGAATACGACCGATGTTCAGGCTTTCTATGCCTGGCTCTTGAGTACGACCGATGATCAGGCTTTCTATGCCTGGCTCTTGAATACAATCGATGATCACAGGCTTTCTATGCCTGGCTCTTGAATAGATCTGTCCAGGAAAAGGGCTGTCTATGTCCCTCTCTTGAATAGACGGATGTACGGAGCTGTCTATCCGGCTCTTGAAAAAACGGTTCGGGGCATTCTGCCTGGCCTTGCAGCAAGCCGTCTTGCCGGGCTCCCGGATGCCTTCCGGCGGCTGTCAGCTGGACGCCGTCAATACGATGCGGGAAATCTGCTTCTCCCAGCTGTCGGAGCCGCTCAGCTCCACCTTCAGATATTGGGTGCCGGCGGGGAGAAGGCTCTGGGCGCTGTACTGCTTGCCGTACCACTTGCTGCCCGTATACACTCCTGCCGTGCTGACATGGACGACCGGAGTCCAGCTGACGCCGTCGGGAGAGGAGTAGAACGCGACTCCGTCCCAGATGCTGAACTGATAAAGGGATGCGTTGAAGCCCGTCATTCCCGGCAGCTTGTAGACGAGGCTTTCCGTCGTGCCGGCCGTGCGCTTGACGCGCGAGGCGTCTCCGTTGTAATAGATTGTGTTGGCCGAATCGAAGGCCAGGCCGGCCGTATGCGAGAACGTCTTCGACCAGTCGTTCAGCTCGTCGGCCACCGTCGTGACGGCGGGAGCAGGCGACCCGTTCTGGCCGGTGAACGTGACGACGCTCTTCGCCGGGATGCGGGTCTGGTATTGTCCTCCCGAGAGCGGGATCGCTTGCCCTTGCGCGAGGCTGAGGCTGTCATTGGTCGTATAAGGCGTAATGGAGCCTGCGCTGAAGCCGGTCGGAGACAGGTTCAGCTCCGCCGTGGCGTCGCTGTCGTTGACGGCCACGATGACGAATTTGCCTGTGGCGGGATCCTTGTAGGCCGATGTGTACAAGCCCGACTGCGGGCTGTCCGGCATGCCGATGCGGACGTAGCCCGGACGGATGAACTTGCTGTAGTTGCCGATCGTATAAAAGCGCTTGGTCAGCTTGTAGGTGCCGGCGGCGAGGTCGACGTTGATGAGCCCCTCGTCGTTGTCGCCTGGAATCGCTCCCGTCCAGTACAGCCAGGCGTTGACGCCCGTCTTCGTCATGAAGGTGTGGAGCTGCTTGGCGAACTTCAGTCCCGAGCCCATTCCGGGATCGTAGCCGTCGACCTTGGACACCTCCGTCATCCATACCTTTTTCCCTTTGGACTGGGCGGTGGCGAACGGATCGGAAGGCAGCTCGGCGTTCACGACCGGAACGGGATAGTTGTGTCCGGCCACGATGTCCAGCCTCTCGGCCGACAGCGGATCGTTCAGCGAATCCTTGACGAGATCCTCGGACCACCAGGAAGACTCGCCCACGATGACCTTGGTGTTCTGCACGCCTGCCGCGACCATCGCCTGCTTGAGATGATCCTTGAGAAACACCTGGAAGTTGGTGGAGTTCCACTGGCTGGAGTCCCAGCTGAGGAAGGTCATGGAGTTCGGTTCATTGGCCACGGATACTCCATACATGTCGATGTTGTACAGAGCCTTGTACTGCTTAACGAACTGCGAGAGCAGCGCGGCGAAGTCGCCGTAATTCTCCTGCTTGAGGTAACCGCCGTTCGTCGTCTGTCCGTTGGTCTTCATATAGGCCGGAGGGCTCCAGGTGCTGGCGACGATCTTGTCCACTCCCCGCGCCTTGGCCTGCTGCATGACCCATACCTGATCCTGATGCAGGCCGAAGTTGTACTGGCCCGGCGCCGTGCTGTAGTCGGAGAATACCGCTCCGCGCAAGATCGACAGCCCGATGCCGCTGTCCTGCCGGAACAGCAGATCCATCACTTGGCTGCGCTGGGGCTCCGGCAGGTCATAGACCGCATTGGACCATCCCGCCTGCGAGGCTCCGATTCCGTCGATCGACTGTTTGACGTCGGTCCAGTTGATCGAGGCGCTGGCCGCCGCCTCCGCTCTCGGCCCAGCCGTCCCCATCAGCAGCGTGCCGGCGACTACGGCCGCCAAAGCCGTTCTCCCCGCCTTTTTCCTCCACCGTTCTCTCATCATTCCTACCGCCTTCCATTGAATTGGTAGATTGCAGATTATGCGATGCGAGCTTGTGCATGCGGCCTTGAAAGCCGCATCTACATTGTAGGAAGGACGGGGCGCCGCCCTCTACCTCGATCGTGACTTTATGCTGACAGCCGCATGACTACTTATGGAGAAGCGGGGTTGGCCTGGGGATTTACAATTTCCCGCAGCCATGCTGAATGAGGATCAATTCGCAAGTTGGCATTCACTACCATTCAGGGCTGACAAAAGAAAGGAGGAGCCGCATGGAGACGGATCATGCACGCGGGGACCTGCGCAGCACCAAGGAAAGGCTGCTGTACGCAGCCGTCGACCTGATCGCCGAACAGGGATACAAGGGCATTACGACAAAGGTGATCGCGGCTGCCGCCGGCATGAGCGAGATGACGCTGTTCCGCCACTTCGCAGCAAGCAGAGTCTGCTTGAAGAAGCGCTGGACCGCTTCCACTATGCCGGGCAGATGCGCTCGATCTTCGCTTCGCGGAACAGTTGAAGGGCGATCACTATGCCGACCTTCTGCTCGTCGGCGCCTCCTATCATGAGATCATGAACCGCAACCGCAAGATCCTGAATCGTCATGAAGGAAGGCAAGCAGATTCCGGGCTTCGCCGAGCGCGCGCACTTTTTAGGCCTCGATGTTAGTGAATGCTAACAACCACTCCCATTTAACGAAAGAAGGAAGGATACTCGCATGGAAAACGAATCGGCTTCCCGACGAGCCGCTCAGGGTGAAGCTGGCCTAGCAGAACGGGACGCTTCCTCAGCAGATGACGGCAATGCCGGCAAGCTCGTCCGTCTGCTGTGCGTCATTCTCCTCTTCTCCGTGACGAACGTCACGATGTTCAATATGGCGCTGCCGGAAATCTCGCGCGCGTTCGCCCTTCTTCCGTCGGAAGCCGGCTGGGTCGTCACCGGCTATTCCATCGTCTACGCGGTCAGCGGAACAAGCACCGCCAGGATCGGCCTCATCCTGTTCCCCGCGGCGATGAGCGCCGCGCTGCTCGGCCGGTACGGAGGCAGGATGGCCGAACGGAAGGGAAGTCTGCCGGTCATCGTCAGCGCCCTCCTCCTTGGACAGCGCTGTGGACGGAGCCGCAATCGGCAGCCCGATCAACCCGATGGCCTTGCCGGAAGCTGAACGATGAAGGATAACGGATCGCTGTCTGTCTGCCCGTCAGCAAGCGGATGACAACCAACAAAAAGGCAGCCCTTCGAGGAGAAGAGCTGCCTTTTGCTGCGTCAAGCCCCGCGGCGGCGAGCACTACCCGCATCGCATCCGTCCAGACCCGCATGGCGGTTTGCATAAGGCCCTGAATTGCAGGGAGTCCTCAAGTGCGGCAAACCTATGGGACCTCGTCCTCTCCGCTCTAGGGAGCGGCGGCACGGAAGGCAGGACTGTCGCTTCCCCGGACCGCCGCTTGGCGGCCCCCCGATCCATAAAAGAACGAGGAGCAGAGAAGGATAGCCGCGATGAGGCTGAATGCAGCGGCTCCGGTCGTTGTATCGATCAGCCAGCCTCCCAGCAGCGGCCCCAGGAAAGCGCCGAAGTTGCCGAAGGTCTGGGCGCCGAAGTACGCCCCGCGCAGATGCTCGGGAGCCAGTCTGTCCACCAGCATGCTCGCAGCCGGATAATTCAGAATTTCCCCGATCGTGAAGAGGATCATCGAAACGAATAACAGAGGGACATTCGGCGACAGGCCGAAGCCGACGAGGCCGACCGCGAACAGCGCGTTGCCCGCATGGATCGATGCGATGGTGCTGAATTTCTCCGCGAGCTTGGAGAGCGGAAGCTGCAGCAGGATGACAGTCATGGCGTTGGAGGTCAAGAGCCAGCCGAATATTTGGGCTCCCTGCTCGAAATTTCCCTGCAAGTGCTGAGAGAGCGTCACGGCATGCTGGCTGTAGCCGATGCCCACGAGAACCGCGCCGGCGATGTACAGCTGCAGCACCCGATCGCGGCGGACGGCATGCCAAGCCGAGCCGATCGTCGCCCTCTCCTTTTTGGCCCCCTCGATATCCTTGATGCCGAAAGCGTTCATCATCGCGAACAAGACAAGGCCGTACAGCAAATAGATGAGGCCGGTGACGAGAAAGGGGAGCGGGCCGCTGCCGACGCCGAGATAAACGCCGAGAAGCGGACCGACCGAAACGCCGACATTCCCCATCAGATAGCGCATCGAAAATACGTTGAACCGGCGCTCCGGTTCCGTCAGATCTCCCATCAGCGCCTGCGCGACCGGCTCGAACCAGGAGCGGCAGAGGCCGTTGAGCATGCTGAGCAGGAGCAGCAGCACCGGCTGCTTCGTGAAGGCGAACCCCGCGAACACGGCGCTCCAGGCGAACAGCGAGATGAACATGATGAGCCTGCGGCTGTAGCGATCCGACAGCGCCCCGCCGACGAACCCTCCGAACGTGCCGGCGAGCGCTCCCGCACCCGCGACGAAGCCGATCATGGCCGCGCTCATATCGGTATTCCTGGCGAGATAAAGGGCGAGGAACGGCATGCTCATCGAGGTCGCGATGCGGGAAATCATCTGCCCGACGAGGAGCGACAGGACAATGGGATGGTAGGAGCGCATAAAGATCTGAATGCGATTCATGGTTGAACACCGCGCTTTGCAGATAATGAGTCCGATAGAGACTATCGTCTATCATAATCGATCGCTCGGCCCTGTACCATCCAAAATCCGTTCGGCCCCGATCGGAGGTCAACCGGAGCGCCCGGCCAGCTAAGATCACCCTATCCTTCCGCGTGCGAGTTCCTCACTCCTCCGCAGCGAATCCGTCTCCGCCTATCGCCAGCTTGCGGTGCTGCTGGGGTCCGACGCCGTATATTTTCTTGAACATCTTGGAGAAATACGAAAAATTGTTGTAGCCCATCCGGCGTGCGACCTCGGAGATCGGCACGGAGGAATGCGCGATGATCTCGCCGGCGATCCGCATCCGCTCCTGAAGCAGATAGTCGGTGATGGAGAGGCCCGTCTCCTTCTTGAACAGCCGCGAGAGGTAGGCGGGATTCAGGAAGCAGTATTCCGCCAGCATCTCGCGGGTGATGTTCTCGCCCAGATGCCCGGCGATGTAGGCCTGCAGACGTCCGATGACCGACTCGCCATGGTCCAGCGTCTCGTTGAAGCGGCGGAGCATGTCCAGCGCCCAGGCCTCCAGCTGGGGCAGGGAACGCGGCGGCCCTTCCAGCGGCTGGTCGGAGCCCAGCTCATGGGCGGACAGCCCTTTTTTCTGCAGCACGTAGAGCATCACCTGAAGGAAGCCGAGATAATAGGCCTGAAGCTCCGCGCCGCCCATGCTCCGGTCCGCCGCCATCTCCGCGAGCGAGGAGCGCAGGAGCGCCTCGACCTCTCCGATCCGGCCTTCCTCAAGCAGCATCGCCCAAGCATTGAATTCCGGCAGCCTCGTCTGCCGCCGGCCTGGGCGGTGATGCTGCGGCTCCGCTTCCTCCCGCAGCCAGTTCACCGGCTCGGAGCGGCTCAGGTTGTCGTATTCCTGAAGCAGCAGCCTCCTGTACATGGAAGCCAGCTCCTTGAGCTCGGCCGGCTCTCCGAGATAACACGAAATGCGGCAGTTCAAATGATCCATGCAATAGGCCGCATACCGGACGCACAGCTGTCCCGCCTGCGCCAGCAGGGAGGCGGGAGCTTCCCCGCCGCCGTAGAGGATCGCGACGATCGCTCCCTGCTTGCTCTGGATCACCTCTCCTCTTCCTCCCTCCAGCAGGAACTCCTTGGCCGACTGCCGGATCGCATACTCCAGAATCTCCTCATCGCCGGCTCTGAGCTCGCGGTTCCAGCTCTCCACGCTGATCAGCACCGGCAGCAGCCTCTCGCCCGGCGCCAGCTCGACGCCGTGCGCCTCCATCAAGGAGCGCTCATGGTCGCGGGATACGGTGATCCTCTTGGCGAGCAGATCGTACCAGAAGCGCTCGCTGAGCAGCGTCTTCTGTCTCGGCCACAGCTCCTGATAAGGCTGGAACCGATCGCGGATCTCCCTTTCCTTGCGGGTCTGGCCAGCCCGCTCGAGCGCTCTGCCAAGCGTCTCCTCCAGCACCTCGTAGCCGATCGGCTTCATCATGTAATCGAAGCTGCTGAGCTGGATCGCCCGCTTCATGAACCGGAAGTCCGCATGGGCCGTGAGGAAAATGACCTCGGTGTCGGGATGGTGCTCCCGCACCCACTCCAGCAGCTCGATTCCGGTTCCCTTCGGCATCTCGATATCGCAGATCATCACATCAATGCGGCATTCGCCGAAGACGGCGATGGCCCCTCTCATGTTGTAGGCCTCCCGCACATCGCTGACTCCCAGACGGCTCCACTGGACTCCGTCCTTCAGTCCCATGACGGCATACATCTCATCATCCACGATCAACACGCGATACATCGATGCCACCTCCGTTAGATTGGTTCCTATGCGCTCCGTCCAAAGGCAGAACGATGACGATCCGGGCGCCTCCAGCTTCCCTGTTCGAGAATTGCAGGCTGGCGGAGCTTCCGTACAGAAGCTTCAGGCGATGATGCACATTCCAAATGCCGAGATGCTCGTCTCCCGAAGCCTCGAAGCGCCTGCCGCTCTGAAGCTCCTTGAGCACCTCTTCCGGAAATCCGCCTCCGTTGTCTTCGACGACGACCTGGAAGCTCCGGCCGCCTCGGTCCGTTCCCGCGCTATCCTTGAATCCGGTTCCATATCCGTCCGTTCCGCCGTTGTCTCTGCTTCCTTCCGCTCCCTCCGCTCCGGCTGCCGCCGCTCCGGGATCATGCACCGAGATGCTGATGCGGAAAGGCTCGTCCATGAAATCGAACCCATGCTTGACGGCATTCTCGATGAAAGGCTGCACGAGCAGCGGCGGCAGCAGCTGCTGCTCCAGCTCCTCGTCGATATCGATATCAAAGTCGATTCTTCCCGGGAACCGCAGCTGCTGGATGCGCAGGTAGCTGTCCATATGCTCCATCTCTTCTCCGACCGCTACGAGCGAGCCCGATATGCGGGTGGTGAAGCGGAAATATTTGACCAGGTTGAGGCACATAGACTGGATCAGGCCGAAATTGCGGATCTGGGCCAGGCTGTACACGACATTGATGCTGTTCAGCAGGAAATGGGGATTGATCTGCAGCTGGAGCTGCTTGAGCTCCGCCTTGTGCACCCGGATCTGCTCCTCGTACACATTGATCTTCAGCTCCTCGATTTCCTGCACCATATCGTTAAAGGTTTCGTTAATTATGGCGAATTCGGTCGAACGGGCGGGGCTAAGCCGGTATTTCCAATCGCCGCGCTTGATGGTGCGCATTCCGCGGATGAGGCTGTTCATCGGCTTGATGATGACATGATTGAGATAGAGGACGCACAGCAGCAGCAGGAATCCCGCCAGGAACGGCATCAGGCTGATGTAGGTCCGGTATTTGGACAGCTTCTGCAGGAGCCGCTGCTCCGGAATGAAGGCGCTCAGCGTCATGTCGGTATCCTTGACCCGGTTGCTCACGACCAGATAATCCTCCTGCTTCAGGCTCAGCGTCTGGTAATCCCGCTCGGGGGCGACACGCAGCGAGCCCGCTTCCGAGCGGGTCAGCGGAGAGGCGAGCACGAGGCTGCCGCCGCTGTCGGAGAAGGCGGAAAAGCCGTGCTGCCCGAGCTGGATCAGCTCCAGCGGCACGCTCAGGCTCTCCAGCTTCACGAAAGCCCCCAGATAATAGCCGTAGCCCGAGTCCACGAGCCGGATCAGGGCATGCTTGTCCCCGTAGCTGACCAGCTTCCACTCCCTCAGGTAGGGGCTGTCCGGCTTTGCTTTCGATACGACCTCATAGATGGACTGCTTGATGAGATCCATCTCCTCCAGATACAGCGTCCGGATGACGGTGTTGAACATTTCCTTGGTCTCCGTGGAATAGACGAACTGCACGTCCACGCTGCTGTCGTACCGGTGATAGCGGGACAGGCTGATCAGGATCCGGTTTTTGGCCAGCTCGTATTCGATCTTGTCGTTGCTCTTGCGGGTGTCCGAGAGCGCGAGAATGTTGGGATCGTCCATCGCCAGATTGTAGAGGAAGTTCGACTCCCGGCTGAGCGAGGTTTGGATCTGATTGGAATACAGCGTCACCATGTTCTTGTTGGATTCGGCCACCTGCTCCCGGACGACGCTCGTCGCGGCCAGGTTGTTGTAGATCAGGATGAACAGCAGCGGAACCGCCAGCAGAGCGAAGCCGATGGCGAGCTTGAAGCGAAGGGAGCGTTTGCTGGACAAAGAGTACCGCCTCCGGATCAGAGTGAGGAAATGATGGCAATAAAGCGCATTCACAGCGCCTTTTGGCTTGGCTTTCTAGCTTTCTAGCTTTCTAGCTTTCTAGCTTTTTAGCTTTTTAGCTTTTTAGCTTTTTAGCTTTTTAGCTTTTTAGCTTTTTAGCTTTTTAGCGTTCTAGCTTTTAGCTCTCAAGCTTTCTGGCTTTTGGCTATTATCGCATACTCTCCGCTTTCCGGCTCGCCCGTTCATGCTGCCGAGGCCGGAAATTCCATCCATTCCGGGTAAAACCCAAAAAGGAAGGAAGCGGCGAATTTTTTTCGCCGTTCCTTCCGTGCCTATCGCTTATTTCTGGGTTTTCGCCCATTCGTCAAGCTGACGCTGAAGCTCCGTCTTGACCTTCGCGAAGCCTGCCGCATCGCGTTTCTTGCGGTATTTCTCGATGATTTTCGGGCGGTTCTCCAGCGTGGCCCCGTTGAGCAGCGGCTGGAACTCCTTGTCGACGTTGGCGATGGAGGCGAGCTCCGCCTTCACCGGCTCCTGATCGAAGGTGAAGCCGAGTGCGATGGAATGGTCCGCGCTTTTGTTGAACTCCTCGAACTTCTCCCATTTCTGCGGATCTTCGTTCTCCCACAGGTAATCCTTGAACTGATCGCCGAACATCCAGCCGCCCGGATTCGGATAACCGGTCGTTTCCGCGGTGACGCCATCCGGATAGCCGATGATGTTGTCCGATTTCTTCACGTAGTGGACGCCTTCGATGCCCCAGACGAGCATGTTCAGCAGTTCCTTATCCGTATAGAGCATGTTGAGGAACATCATCGTGCGGTCCGGATCCTTGGATGTCCGCGAGATCGCGAGCATCGCTCCTTGCGCGTCGCCGGTGACCGTGAAGGGCTTGGCGATCTCCACCTGCACGAGATCCACTCCCGACGTCACGCTCAGCTCCTTGTCCTTGCCCGGCTTGAGCGATTGGGCGACGGAGAAGGCTTTGCCGGCCTTGATGAGGTTCAGGCCCTGATCGGCGTCCGAGGTCAGGTAATCCTTGTCGAAATAACCGGCCTTGACCCATTTGTCCATCTTCTTGTCGAACTCGCTCGGCTCGTCGCCGAGCGAATCGACCGCCTTCAGCTCCGTGCTTCCGCGCGGGATGCCCAGACCCGTGACGAGGAAGTCCGAGTTCGCCGCCGACCAGATGTTGCTCAGCTTCAGGCTGACGATCGGGGTGACGCCGGGCTCGTTTTTCTTGACCGTGTCGAACATCGTCTCCAGGTCGTCGAGCGTCTTGATGCCGTCGGTGTTGAAGTGATACTTGTCGACCAGCTTCTTGTCGAGCACGAGGCCGAAGCCTTGGGCGAATTCCTTGTGCGTCGGCAGGCCGTACAGCTTGCCGCTGATCTTGGCTCCGTTGATGAAGTCATCGCCGAGCACGCCCTGAATGTCCTTGCCGTTCTTGGCCATCAGGTCTTCTAGCGGCAGGAACTGTCCCTTGGACACGTCCTTCGCGTAGTTGAACCAGCTGGCCGTGAACATGAGGTCGAACGGTTCGTTGGACAGCTTCATCAGGTTCGTCTTGTCGTCCCAGGAGCCCCACTCGATCGGCTTGAGCTCGATCGTCGCGTTGATCTTCTCGGTCAGATACTTGCTCATGGCATCCTGCACCATCTGCAGATCCTTCGGCGCCGAGCCCGGGTAGACGAGGGTGATCTTGTAAGGCTTGAGGCCGCCGGCCGCTGCGGCGCCTTCGGCTCCCGCATTGGCTGTGCCGGAAGCGGAGTTGTCCGCATTCCCTCCGTTGTTGCCGTTCCCGCAGCCGGCGAGCGCCAGCATGCCTCCGAGCGCCAGCATGGACAGCGTGTAAATGGACTTTTTCATGTACTGAACCCCTTTCGTCGCAATCAGATGCTTGTATGGAAGGAGAGCGTCCGGCTTAACCTTTGACGGCGCCGCTCGTGATGCCGCTGATATAGAAGCGCTGGAAGAACGGATACGCCGCCAGCAGAGGCGCCACGCCGACGACCGCGAAAGCCATCCGGACCGTCTCGCGGGGCATTTTGGCCAGCTGCTCGCCTGCCTGAGCGTTCGATCCCGCCTTCATGATCAGATACTGCACGTTGTTGAGCGTCTTCGTCATCAAATACTGGATATTGTACAATTCCTGCTTGTCGATGAACAGCATGCAATTATACCAGTCGTTCCAGTAGGCGAGGACGTTGAACAATCCGATCGTGGCGACGATGGGAAGAGAGAGCGGGATGACGATGCTTTTGAAGATCGTCCATTCGCTCGCTCCGTCGATCGTGGCGGACTCCAGGATGGAGTCGGGAATCGAAGTGGAGAAGAAGCTGCGCATGAGCAGCACGTTGAAGGCGCTCAGCAGCAGGTTCGGGATGATCATCGACAGCAGCGTGTTTTTGATCCCGAACATGTTGACGTAGGTCAGGTACCAAGGCGCCATCCCGCCTCCGAACAGCATCGTGAAGAAGAGGAAGAAGCTGAGCGTGCGGCGGAAGGGCATATCCGGCCGCGACAGCGGATACGCATACAAGCAAGTGATCAGAAGGCTGACCACGGTGCCGATGAGCGTTACGGCGATCGTCACTCCGTACGCCTTGGCGATGGTGGAGAAGTCGTTGAAGAGGAACGAATACGCTCCGGTGCTGAATTCGCTCGGGAAGAGCGAGTAGCCGTGCTTCAGAATCGACTCCTCGCCGGATATCGATACCATGAACACCAGCAGGAACGGCACGAGCGAGAAGAGCACGAACAGCCAGAAGAACAGATGGATGAACGGGTGTCGGGAATTCATGGCTCCGGTCATGTTGCGGAAAGCCTCCTTTCTCAGAAGAGCGAGCTGTTCTTGTCGTAACGTCTTACGGCGAGGTTGGCGCCGAGGATCAGGAAGAAGCAGACGACGGATTGGTACAGGCCAGCGGCCGAAGACATTCCGATGTCGCCCAGCTGCACCATGGCGCGGTAGACGAAGGTGTCGATCGTATTTGTCGTCGGAATGAGCGGACCGGAAGCCATCGTCACCTGATAGAAGAGGCCGAAGTCCGAGCGCAGAATGCTGCTGACGGCCATGAGCGTCATGATGAGGATGACCGGCATGATGAGCGGCAGCGTGATCGCCGTCATCTGCTTCCAGCGGGTCGCGCCGTCGATCCTGGCGGCTTCGTAGTATTCCTTGTCGATGCCGATGATGGCGGCAAAGTAGATGATCGACAAGTAGCCTGCGTTTTTCCACGCGTTCACGATGACCAGGATGTAAGGCCAGTAGCCGGCCTCGCTGTACCACGCGATGGAATCCTTGTGGAAGTATTTCGTCAGGACCGTGTTCACGAGACCGCTGTCCTGATTGAGGAAGCCGTAGACGAGATAGGCAACCACGACCATGGAGACGATATGCGGGAGCAGGAATGTGCTCTGGTAGAAGCGGGAGATGGCCTTGCCCTTGATCTCGTTGATCAGGATCGCCACCAGCAGGGCGAACACCGTATTCACGACGATGAAGACGACGTTGTACAGCACGGTATTGCGCGTGATGATGAAGGCGTCCGGCGAGTTGAACAGAAACTTGAAGTTGTCGAGGCCCGACCAGGGACTGTTCCAGATGCCCTTGTCGTAGCTGAGCGTCTTGAAGGCAAGAATGACGCCGTACATCGGAATATAGTTGTTGATGATGAGGTAGATCAGTCCGGGAACCGTCATGATCAGCAGGGCCCGGTATTTCTTCAGCTTGCGCAGAAAGGCGCTCGTTCTCGTGTCGCGCCGGACTTCAGCCGCTTGCTTGACAGCCGTCTCCAACTCTATCCGCCTCCCAATGTTGTCTTGTATGCTGCCGCAGCCGTTCTCTGCCGCGGCGGCTTATGGACTCATTATAGGGATTCGCCGGACGGGCCAGCTACTAGGATCATGACTTCCCGTTGCCACGCTCGTGACTTGTTGTTCCGGCGGCGCCGGATCGTATTGACGGTGCTCTCCGCCCTCTTTATGCTAGCGGTGAGCAAGGGAACCGGCGGCGGATGCCGCCTCCTATCCATTCCTAGGAAGGTGACATAATGGCAAAGAAAGAAGCAATCATCAAGAGGGTGTTTATTTTGGGCATGGACGGAGCCGGGAACTTCGTGCAGCAGGCGCAGACGCCTTTCCTGGACGCATTCCTTCCGCAAGGCGCCTACACGTACGCGGCGCAGGCGGAGTCTCCGACGATCAGCGCGGAATGCTGGGGCTCCGTGCTGCATGGAGTCGTTCCGGCCCGGCATGGGCTGACCAATGAGATCGCGGCGACCGAGCCTTTTCCGGCCGAATCTCCCTATCCTTCCCTGTTCCGTCTGGCGCGGGAGCAGCTGCCGCAAGCCAAGCTCGCTTCCTTCACCGGCTGGGGACCGATCAACGACGGCATTATTGAAAGGAACGCCGGCGTCGAGAAGCTGTCCGCCCCCGATGCGGAGCTCGTCCCCGAGCTGATCCGCTACTTGGAGGCGAACCCGGATGCAGCTCTGCTCTTCCTCCAGCTCGACGAGCCGGACGGCTCCGGACACCGGTACGGCTACGGTCCCGACTCGCTCCCTTACCTGCAAGCCATCTCCGAGTGCGACCGTTTGCTCGGAAGCGTCGTGGACGCCATCGGCCGTCTGGGACTGCTGGAGGACAGCCTGATCATCCTGCTCACGGATCACGGCGGCGGCGGCGCGGACAAGTTCAGCCACGGCAGCGAGCATGAGATGGACAAAAACGTCTTCTGGGGATGCGTAGGACCCGGCATCGCCCCGGGTGAGCTCACCGCTCCGGTCAGCATCAAGGACACTGCGGCCGTAGCCGCTCGCGCGCTCGGACTCCAGCTGCCGAGCGGCGTGGATGCCCGCATTCCGGAAGGGCTGTTCGGGACATGAGGAGCCGCAAGCCGCCGCTGCGGTTCCGCGGGGACGGCACGTTCACGATCGTGCAGTTCACCGACACGGAATTTTGCCGCGACGACGAAGAAGAGCGGCGCATGGCCGCCATGATGGAACGGATTCTGAGGACCGAGGACGCCGATCTGGCCGTGTTCACGGGCGATGTCATCGCCTCCCTCGGCCACCCCGATCCGGTCGAGGCTTTCCGCCGGGCATGCCGCGTTCCGGAACAGGCCGGCGTGCGGTGGGCGGCCGTATTCGGCAACCACGACTCGGAGGGAATGGTTACGAGGGAGCAGCTGCATGCTCTGCAGCTGGCTTATCCGCTCAACGCGGCCAAGCCCGACCCTCCGGGCATCCACGGCAGCGGCAACTATGTGCTGACCGTGATGGGCTCGGGAGCCGGGCAGGAGAGCAAGCCGGCGGTTGCCGCTGGCGGCAATGAGGACGAGGCGGCGGCCGGGGCAGGCATCGCCGGGAGCAAGCCGGCGGTTGCCGCTCGCGGCAATGAGTACGAGGCGGCGGCCGCGCTGTACTTTCTCGACTCCGGCAGCTATTCACCGCTGGAATACACCCGGATGGGCTTCTACGATTGGATCCGCCGCGACCAGATCGACTGGTACGCCTCGCAGTCGCAGCGGCTGACCGACGGCAACGGCGGCGTGCCGTTGCCGTCGCTGGCTTTCTTCCACATCCCGTTGCCGGAATACAACGACGTCTGGGATTTCGCGGTCTGCTACGGCGAGCGCAATGCCGACTTCTCCTGCGCTCCCTGGATCAACTCGGGCATGTTCGCCGCGATGGTCGAGATGGGCGACGTCGTCGGCACTTTCGCCGGGCATGACCACGGCCATGATTACTGGGGAGATTGGCATGGCATCCGGCTTAGCTTCGGACGGACGACGCGCAATGGCTATCTCGACCGTCCGTTCCTGCCCGGCGCCCGTGTCATCCGCATGCGGGAGGGCAGCAGGGAATTCGAAAGCTGGATCCGTCTGGAGGATGGGACCGTCATTCGGGAGCAGCAGCGCCACGAGCCGACTGGCCGAACTCCGGAGGTAGGCTCGATGGGTCTGAACAAGGTATATCCCGGGGGCATTTGAGCAAAATCGGGGGCATTCCAGCTTTATCGGACATACGTTCCGCTATTTGACTGTTTCGGGGGCATATTCAACTTTATCGGACATACGTTCCGCTATTTCGTTGTTTATATCTAAATGACAATAGAAATTCAAAGAATAACGGATCCTATGTCCGATAGCTATGCCCTGATCTCGCTTTTCCTCTAAATAGCGGATCGTATGTCCGATCGGCGCCTGCCGCTGCGCCTGAAGCTCGGTGCAAGGAGTTTATGCTGCCCGAGAAAAGGAATTTGTCGGCGCATAGACAGCTTGAATGCATGTTTACTCTAAAACCCGATCATGGAAGCTCGTTGAATCGATGTCCGTCGTGAGGGGCTCGGATGTGTATCAAGCAACCATGAGGCTCGTTTACCCTTAGACCAGCATGAGCGCTTGGGTACTATGCAACAAGCAGCAAAGCTCGTCAAACATAGACCGGCGTGAATGGTCATTCCTATGTGTCTACGAAGGAAGGCTCATCAACAAATAGTGCCGCAGCCGGGACGTCGGCCTTGAAGAACAACCGCTACTCTCGCGAAAGAAGGTGCTTCATGAATATCGGGTTGCAGTCCATGTTCTACAAATACAAACGTTCCGTGAACTGGTGGGATCAAGGCCGGAAGGATGCAGCGGTCAAGCATCTGGATTTGCGCTGCTGCCGCCGGGACAGCGCGGCCTTCCAGGCGCTCGTCAGCTCGGATGAAGAGGATTTCCTCGCGACTTGCGGCCATGACGCGCTCCTGTGGAAGGGCGGCCCGCTCAAGATCATCCGCTGCGAGCTGGAGACGGACGCTCCCGTCCGTTCGGAGATCAAGTGGGTCGGGCTTATCGAGGACGACAACGGGACTCCGACAGCCGACACGCTGCTGGATGACGTCCATGTTTTTGTGGCGAAAAGGAGCATCCAGCCTGCCTGGATCGAGCTTCACGCTTCCGAAAGCGCCGCTCCGGGCACCTATTCCGGCGTAATCCGCTTTTATGCGCACACCATGTTCGAGGATGAAATCCTCGTCGAGACATTGAATTTCAACCTCGCGATCTCGGAGGAAGCCCTGCCGGAGCCGTCCGACTATTCGTTCTATCTCGATCTGTGGCAGCATAACTGCAATATCGCCCGCAAATACGAGGTTCCCTATTGGTCGGATGCCCACTTCGACCTGCTCGGCCGCTACCTGCACAGCCTCGGCCAGCTGGGCCAAAAGGCTCTGACGCTCGTCGTCTCCGAGGAGCCGTGGAGCGGACAAAGCTCCTTCATCGACGCGGAGCCGTCGGATCTCAACGAATACAGCATCATTCCTGTCCGCAAGAGCGCAGACGGGCGCTTCCACTGCGACTTCTCGGCCATGGACCGTTACGTGGCCCTGGGAGAGGGCCACGGCATCTCGAGGGAGATCGAGATATTCGGACTCATCAATATTTGGACCGACGCCCATGCCGGATACGGAGGCTTGATCGAAGGCCATCCGGACGCGGTGCGGATCCGCTATTTCGACGAGGCGGAGGGATGCTTCCGGTTCATGAGGAAGGCGGAGGAGTTCGCGGATTATGTGGAGATGCTGGAGGCGCATTTCAGCGAAAAGGGTTGGACCGATCGGGTCCGAATCGTCGCCGACGAGCCCCAGGACATGGACGTGTTCCGCCAGTCGCTGGACTTTCTCCGGAAAACAGCCCCGTCCCTGCGGTACAAGGCCGCCATCAACCATACGTCGTTCATCTCCGAAAACATCGACGGCATCGAGGACTACGTGCCCGTGCTGAACTGCGCGGTCGAGGAGCATGAGCAGCTGCTGGGGCTGAAGCGGGAAAGGAGCGGCACATTCGCTTATTACGTCTGCTGCAGTCCCGAGAAGCCCAACACGTTCCTCTCTTCTCCGGCGATCGAGTCCAGAGTCATCCCCTGGCTCGCCGAAAGCCTTCAGCTGGACGGCTTCCTGCGCTGGAACTATACGGTCTGGCCGGATGATCCGCTGCGCAAGCTGTCCTACCGTCCGACGATCTGGAAGGCGGGAGACACCAACTTCGTCTATCCCGGCAAGCTTGGAGCCCCCTTGCTCTCTCTGCGCTACAAATGGCTGCAGCGCGGCATCCGCGACTATGAGTACATGCAGCTGCTCAAGCGTCGAGGCCTGCAGGCGGAGCTGGACGGCGTGCTTCGGAGCGTCCTGCTCTACCGCAGTCCGCAGGAGCTGTCGCCCGCTTCCGGCCTCAAGGCCGAGCAGCTGTACAGCTTCCGTCCGGAGGACTACGACCGTCTGTACGGGATTGGCGCAGCGCAAACCGTAGCGGAATAAAAAGGACCCGCAGCATCGCCCTTTAGGCGTTGCTGCGGGTTTTTGTTCCAGCCTGTTCAGGAATAGCTGACCGAGAACTGATTGCAGGTGAATGCGGCATTCGGAGAGGAAGTGATCTCGAAGCCGAACTGCACGCGGTTCACGATTTCATTGCCGATCCAGCCCTTGCCCTTGATCCAGTTCAGCACGGCGAGCACATCGACCGTGCCGGAATTCGTGTTGCTGGTGCGGACGAACGAGAACACGTCGTTGGATCCGTTGCTGCCCTTGTAGACGTTCCATGTATGGCCGCCGACGCTCACGTTCGTATAGGCCGCGACAGGATTGCCGTTGGCGTCCCAGGAGCCTGCGATCGGCCCGACCGCGCCCGATTTGTTCATCCAGAGCATGATCTCATGGGCGTAGTTGCCGGTCCAGATGTCGTAATCGGACGAATAGCTCGAGCCGCTGCCAGGAACCGTGACGTTGAACGAGCTGGTGAGGCTTTTGAGGGAGCCGATCGCAATGCCGATATCCTTGGTGCTGTTGGGGTAGGACTTCACGCCCCCGGTGGACGGCTGGTTCGAGGTCACGCCCCAGTTGCTGTAGGAATTGGCCCAGATCGTCTGGGCGCCGGCGCCGCTGCCCCATACATTGTTGTAGACGATATAGCCGCCGTTGCTCCAATTGCCGAATTTATCGGATGAAGTCCAGGCAGCCGCATAGACCGCTGATGCAAAAGCAAGGAAGCATAAGGCGGCAATGACAGCAGACGAAAGCAGCCGTTTCGTTCTGTTCATGATTTATTCCTCCGTTTCGAATTGGGATGGACCAGAAAACGGGTAAGCACGAAAACACGCACATGCCGGCGGAAATCCGCTTGTTAAAGGCATCACCTCCGGGGATTGGATCTTTCGGCGCAACGCGGCGGTTCGCGCTGAAACCTGGACGCTGCGCCGTCCACAAAACCTTTGCCTAGACTGTGCAAGAAGGAGATAACCAACTTGTAAGCGCTATCATATCCAGGCAAAATAGATTGTAGCATTCTCCCTGAACAGGAGGTACCCTCTGAATCCGCTCAAAAAACCCCTCGAAATCAGACATGGGGCTGTCTTCTTGGAAGGGACGGCACGGACGGCATTCATGCCTCAGGACAGGGCTCTGACACATCTTGAGACAGCGCTCATCCGACTTTCGTTGCATCATCGAGGCAGCACTCAAGGAATTCCGCCCATCATAGAGGCAGGACTCAAAGGAATTCCGCCCATCATAAGGCAGCGCTCAAAGGAATTCAGCCCATCATAAGGCAGCGCTTTAATAAAGTTCGCCCATCATGGGCGGCATTCTAATGACTTTCAGAGACTGCATTTTCCTAATGCTGACAACAGGCTGTCAGGAAAAAGATGTATGCTGGAATCAGCACCATCCATATGCAGTTTCATCCCACTGCAATCCATGTACGATCAAAGGAGGATTTTCCATGTCGAAACCATTGCCTTCCGTATCTCTGCGACCCTATGCAAAGGATGATTCCTACCTGCTTCAGCTTGCCAACGCCCCCGACATGACCCGCTATATCGGAGGACCGGAGACCGAGGAGAAGGTTGTTGCGCGGCATGAGCGCTATTTGGCTTTGCAGCATCACGCCACCGACCGGATGTTCACCATCCTCCTTCCGGATGGCACCCGGGCAGGCTGCATCGGCTGCTGGGAGCATGTATGGAACGGGCAGAGCGTTTATGAGATGGGCTGGTTCACTCTCCCGGCTCTTCAGGGACAGGGGATCGGAACGGCTGCGCTCAAAGCCGCCGTCGCGTTTGCAGCCTCGGAAAGAAAATTCAGCCATGCATGCGCGTTCCCCTCCGTGCTCAATCTGCCGTCCAATGCGATTTGCCGGAAAGCCGGCTTCGATCTCGTCGGCGAATGTCGATTCGAGTATCCCAAAGGGAGCTTCATGACCTGCAATGAATGGCGTGTGAAGCTGTGGAACGATTGATCTGGTCCTCGGTATCGAACGCTTGGCCCCCTCCTTCCAGACGACAACCAAGACGGAAGGATCGGAAGCCTGCGTTTTCTCCAGACACAAGCATTACCCGGGAAATAGTCCCTTGGACCTTAGCGATTCGACATGAAAATCATCGGTTCGCGCGCGGAATCAAGACGTCCCATGAGCTTCAGCATGGTGGACTCCGATATCGCGACACAGCCGGCCGTCGGCTTCGAGGAGCTTCTCCATAGATGGAGGAAGATCGCGCTTCCTTTGCCGGCGACGACGGGATGTGTATTGTACTCGATCACCATGGCGTAGCGGTACAGCGGCTGCTTGAGCCGTTCGAAGGAATTCCACAGACGCGAAGGATCGCCTTCCGAACGGATCCAGCGGTTGTAATCCCGTGATTCGGGATCGTCGATCCAATAGTCCGAGCTGTCGGTAATCGCATAGGGCATCTTCAGCCCGGGCGGCTTTACGGAACTGCCGAAGGCTTTGCCCAGCTTGAACAAGCCTTCGGGAGTTTTGCCGTCCCCCTCCTTCTGCTTGCCCATGCCTTCGCGGCCGATCACGGCCGGCGCCTCGCCGAGCGTGCGGATCCATCGTCCGCCCTGCTTTTCCCACAAAGACAGCTTCGCCTTGAAGCCGGAGGAAGCTGCTGCCACGACAACGACCTGCAAGGAGCCCTGCTCATCCGCTTGAGCTTGCCACTGGGCGTTCCGAGCCGCCGCCCGCCCTCCTCCCAGCAGCGAGATGCCGATGCAGCATGCCGCGACCCATAGGAACGGTTTCTTCGACATTCCCCTCTCTCCCTTCGATAAGCTCTTATTCACCTATGTAACCTTTAACGGCTTCATTCAAAAAAGTTCCTCAGGAGGGCAAGCCGGCGGGGGAGCCAGCGGTCTTCCTTTTCCGGAGCGCGGGCGAGCCTGCAAAAAAGCCGGATTCCCTTTTGACGGGAATCCGGCGTGAAAGTCAAGCAGCCGACGGAAGAAGTTGTCTCTCTGGCACATTGTGTGTCTGGCACATTGTGTGTCTGGCACATTGTGTGTCTGCACGTTGTGTTTTCCATGTTGTTTTTCTAGCATGTTGCGTCTCTCGCACATTGAGTCTCTCGCATGTGATGTCACTCGCATACTGTGTCTTTCACATGTTGTGTCTCTTGCACATTGAGTCTCTCGCACATTGAGTCTCTCGCATGTGGTGTCACTCGCATACTGTGTCTCTCGCATGTTGTGTATCTCGCATATTGTGTATCTCGCATATTGTGTATCTCGCATATTGTGTCTCTAGCACGTTGTAGTTTCATCTCATGCCCAATCGTCTATCTGCATCTCCCTGTCGCATGTGCACCGGACCTGCGTGTGTCTTGCGCTGCGTGTCTGATGTACGGGTGATTATGTTGCAGGGTGCTTCCCATATACTGCTATCCGGTTCTCTTGCACAGATCGTCTTCCGGTGCGTCAGTCCCCTCGTCCGCCGTAGCGGACCAGCATGCCGATGCCGTCCGAGAACAGCTTGCGGTAGGTCAGCAGACCAAGCAGCATGCTCGTGACCGCGGCCGAGCTCGTGAAAGCGAAGACGATCAGAATCTGGTAGCGGACGGCTTCCACCGGATCCGCGCCGGCGATGATCATGCCGGTCATCATGCCGGGAAGCTGGACGAGGCCGACGGTCTTCATGCCGTCGATTGTCGGAATCATGCTGTAGCGGACGGCGCGCTTCAGCGTCCCTTGCACCGCCTGGCGCGGGGATGCGCCGAGAGCGAGCAGCGTCTCGATCTCGCCGCGCGAGGACTCCGACTCCCGCATCAGCTGCGTCAGGAAGAGCCCTCCGGCGACCATCGCATTGCCGATCGTCATCCCGCTCAGCGGAATGATATAGCGGGGAGTAGGCTCGATGATGCCGAGCAGCAGCAGAATGCCCATCATCAGCAGCTCCGTGGCGAGCAGCGCGGCGGCCATTCTCCAGAAGATGCCGGGAATGCCCTTGCCCTTGGCGGAGGCGTTGCGGGCGGCAACGATGATCATGACCGCGATGATGGCGGCCAGCAGCCAATGGCTGCGGCTTTCGAATACAGCCTGAAGCACATAGCCGACTGCAAGCAGCTGCACCGCCGCGCGGATCGTTCCGACGGCGATGCCTTTCTCGAGGCCGAGCTTTTGCCAATAAGAGATGAACATGGTGATCATGATGAACAGAACCGTAAAGGCCAGCGCCGTATAAGACATCAGCTTTCCTCCGCCCCGCTTTCCCCAGGCTCGTCCAGCGATGGCCCCTTGCCCAGATACTCCAGCCCCTCGGGGGTTCCCGGACGGGAGAAGAAGCGGCCGGTGTCGGCATTCTCCAAGATCGTATTCCTTGCCATGAGCCAGATTCGGCTGCTCACCCGGGCAGCCTGTTCCTGGTCGTGGGAAATCCACAGCATGCCGGCTCCATGCTCCGATCTCCAACCCGACAGCAGCTTCTCGATGGACATCGCGCTGCCCGGATCGAGAGAGGCCGTGATCTCATCCAGCAGCAGGAAATGCGGCTTGAGCAGAAGCGAGCGGATCAAGGAGAGCCTTTGCTTTTCTCCTCCCGACAGCTCCGATGCGTCCTTGCCGGGGTCGATCGATCCCAGTCCCGCTTCATCCAGCAGGGCATAGGCCTGCTCGCGCTGAAACGGCAGCCCGTGCAGCGCGCTCGGTGCGGCCAGATTCGCTTCGACGCTGCCCGGCAGCATCACCGGGGTCTGGGACACGTACGCGACCTGCCTGCGCCATAGCCGCGCCTCCATGTCGGCGCAGGACTTCCCGTCGAGCTCGACGGAGCCGGAATCCGCCTGCTCAAGCAGCGAAAGAATCCGCAGCAGCGTGCTCTTCCCCTGTCCCGAGCGTCCCAGCACGACGACGGTTTCCCCGCTGGATACCGACCCGCTGACTTCCTGGAACAGCATGCGCCTGCCTCCGTCAGCCTTCTTCGCGGGGAGGCTCTTCGCGAGCCTATCCATCTTCAGGATATGAGTCAAATCCCGTTTCCTCCCGTCAGCCTGCCGTACCGGCGGATGCCGGCCGTGGCATGATGGGTCTCATTCTACCTCAGACCCGGCAGACGGACAAGCCGCCCGCTGCGAATCGTTTCCTCCCTTCGGAGCGGGCGCCGCCCTCTCTTTTCCGGCCCGTCGTCCATATCTGGAATAGAGCCAGCCGGCGGCGGCCAGCAGGAGGAGCAGGACGGCGGAGGCAGCCATCCCCGCGGGCGATCCTTTCTTCACTCCCGCATACAGCAGGATCATGGCGAGATGGAACGGAATCAGCCCGACCAGTGAAGTCCAAAAGAAGGTGCCGAAACGGACTCTCATCATCCCGCAAGCATAATTCACCAGATGGTAAGGCAGCAGCCGCGCGATCAGCAGGCTGACCCCGTTTCCCCGCGTGAGCAGCTCCTCTGCCTTGGCATACAGGCGGCCCGAGCCGACGCTTTGGCGCAGCGGCGCCGCCAGCATGCTGGCGAGCCAATAGGAGCCGGCCGCGCCGAGCACGCCGCCGGCATACGAGAGCACGCCGCCCCGGACGGCTCCATACATTTCCATCAGCAGGACCGACGTGAATTCTCCCGGCACAGGCGCGATGTTGACGGCGGTCTGAATGAGCAGGCCGGCCAGCGCTCCCATCCATCCGAACTGGCGGAAGTGGAGCAGGAGCGCTTTCGTCTCCCCCGAACGGATCAGGCAAGCCATGACCGCGCAGAGGAGCGCGAGCAGAAAGACGTTTCGGACGATTTGCTTGACGGGCGACGATGAACGGCTGGACATCGGCTGTCCTCCTTCCTTGAGGCCTCGGCTGCTCGGGTTCAGAATCAAGATTTCTGTTCCAGGGAAGAAGAGGCTCCGAAGTCGTCGCGGCGGGTTTTCGTCAAATAGACGACCAGGGCGATGATCGCCAGCAAAAAGAAGAAGCTGATGCCGCTTGTCCCCCATCCCAAGCCGCCCTCATCGCTCGGCTGAGTAAGATAGTCGCCGAGGGAAGCGCCCAGCGGACGAGTCAGGATATAGGCCGCCCAGAACGCCGGCACGGCCGCGGACGGGTGGATCCTGCTGGCCAGGTAGGTGAGGGCGGTCAAGGCGGCGACGATAGCAGCGGCCTCCAGGTAGCCGAGGCCAAGCCCTTCCGACAGCAGGTCTCCGGCAGCCGTTCCGAAGGCGAAGGTGAACAGGATCGTCAGCCAATAGAAAGCTTCCCTTCTCGGCGTTCGCACGGAATGGATGGAAAGCGTTTTTTCCGAGGCATGCCAGAGGAAGAAAACGATCGCGAGCAGCACGGCGAACAAGAGGCTGGAGAGCTCCAGCGGCACGCCCAAGCCATCGGTCAGATTATCCGTGATCAGCGTGCCGGTCACGCTGATCAGCACGACCGCGAGCCAATACGTCCAGGGAACGTACCGGCTGCTCCGGAATTGAAGGACCAGCGCTGCAATCAGGATCGCTGCCGTGACCAAGGTCGTATGGGCCAGACCAAGCCCAAGTCCTCCGTTCAGAAAATCTGCGGCCGTCTCGCCGACGGTAGTCGCCATTATTTTAATGAGCCAGAAATAAATCGTAATGCGCGGGACTTTGATCTCCCCGAGGCCTGCCTCTGAACTTGCCGTTGCCATGCCGATTTCCCCTTTCGCCATCTCTTGATCGACATCAGTCTAGCCTCCGATGTTCAGAAAACGGTAAGAGACGACGACGCTTCACTTTTATTTAAGAAACCGCAGCTACAATCAGTTCCATAGAGGGAAGGAGAGAGGACGGCATGCATGTTCTAGTCGTGGATCACCAGCCGAGGACGAGACGCCGGCTCATGCAGGAGCTTGGGCGGAGCGGCTACCTGCCCGAAGCGGCCTTCGACGGACGGGAAGGCTTGGACAAAGCCATGAAAGGGAAGTGGGATCTCATTCTGCTGGATGCGAAGCTGCCCGGCCTCAGCGGACTGGAAGTGCTCGCTCGAATCCGCAACCTGGACGAGCATACGCCGGTCATCATGCTGAATGCCGCCAAGTCTCTATCCGACAAGGTGGCCGGTCTTGACGGGGGAGCCGACGATTATCTCGTCAGGCCCTTCGAGATGGAAGAGCTGCTGGCGAGAATCCGCCGCTGCCTTCGGACCGGAAGCGCCGCTCCGCCCCGGCAAGGAGCGGCGGGGCGAAGGCTCGGGACAGGAGGGCTCCTGGTCGATACGGACCATCGGGAGGCGTTCTTATATGGAAAATCTCTTCGCCTTACGACCAAGGAGTACGACTTGCTGAGCTGCCTGCTCAGCCACAGAGGGCAAGCCCTGTCACGCGACCAGATCCTCGATTCGGTATGGGGGTATGATTTTGAAGGCGGTCCAAAAATTGTCGACGTCTATGTCGGCTACCTGCGCAAAAAAACCGGAAACGGCGGCAAAAGCAGCTCCGTCATCGAGACGGTCCGAGGCTTCGGCTACCGGATCCGGCGGGAATACAAATGATGAAGAAGCGCCTTTGCCGCTGCGTCGGCCAAGGCGCTTCTTGACATTCTATTCACGGAACCGATACCCGGAGCCCCATAACGTTTCAATATAAGGCACTTCCGTCTTGCCGTATTCGATCTTCTCGCGGATCTTGCGGATATGCACCGTCACGGTCTGGGCGTCTCCCAGCGCTTCGAGTCCCCAGATCCGGTCGAACAGCTGGTCCTTGCTGTATACCCGGTTCGGATTCGAAGCCAGGAAATACAGGAGATCAAATTCTTTTGTCGTCAGCACGACCTCCTCGTCCCGGACGAATACCCGTCTGGAATCGGGTTCGATGCGCAGCTGGCCGACCTGGATCTCGCGCGTGGCCCCCCTTCCGATCAGCCGCTCGTAGCGCGACAGATGGGCCTTCACTCTCGCTACGAGCTCAGCCGGCTTGAAGGGCTTCACGATGTAGTCGTCCGCACCGAGACCGAGGCCTCTGATCATGTCGACGTCCTCGCGGCGCGCGGTCACGATCAGGACCGGAATATCCAGGCTCTCCCGGAATCGGCGGCAAACGTCGAAGCCGTTCAGCTTCGGCAGCATCAAATCCAGCACGATCAGATCGTAGCGGCCTGCAAGCCCCATCTCCAAGCCCGCTTCTCCGTCTGCGGCGATATCGGCATGGAATCCGTTGATCTCCATATAGTCCCGCTGCAGCCCGGCAATGCTGGGCTCGTCCTCGATGATCAATATCCGCTTCATTTCTCCGCCTCCTTGGCATATGCTGCCGGCAGCGTCAGCTTGATGCAGGTCCCTTGACCAGGCACGCTGCCGGCTTCGATGCTTCCGCCGAGTCCTTCCATGATCTGCTTGGCGATGGCCAGTCCAAGCCCCGTGCCGCCTGTCCCCGCATTTCGAGATTCCTCCGCACGGAAGAAACGGTCGAAGATGAAAGGGAGAGCTTCGGCCGGGATTCCCGGGCCGTTGTCCCCGACCTCCAGCACGGCGCGGTCCCCGTCCGCATGCACGCGAACCGATATGGCCAGCTCCGGCTTATCGCCGTACTTGAGGCTGTTCTGAACGATATTCCCCAGTACGCGCTTGAATTTCTCCCTGTCGATCCGGACCCGCCATTCCGGTCCGGCCTCGATCTGCGCCTCCAGCCCCGCTCCCCGCTTTCCGAGCTCGACCGCCAGCTCGTCGGCCCAGTCGGCTGCGAATGCGCCCAGGGGAACCTCCTCAAAGTGGAACGGAATTCCCTTGAGGTCGAGCTTCGAATACAGGAAGAGCTCCTCGATCAGATGGCTCATCTCCGCGGTTTTCAATGAGATGGTCTGCAAATATAGCTCCGTCTTTTCCGGGGAGTTGGCTACGCCTTCCAGAATGCCGTCCACATATCCCTGAATGGATGTCAGCGGCGTCCGCAAATCATGGGATATGCTCGTGATCAGCTCCTTGCGGTTGTCCTCATATTGCCGCTGCAGGCGGATGGACTGCTGCAGCCGGCTCCTCATGTTCTCGAAGGCGATCCCGAGCCGGCCGATCTCGTCCTTGCCGGCGATGTCGACCGAGAAATCCAGATTGCCTTCCGTAATCTCCCCGGCTGCGCGCTCCAGCCTGCGCAGCGGCCGGATAATCCGCCGGGACATCAGGCTCGTCAGCAGGAGGTGGGTCGCCACCAGGATGAACAGCAGCGAAACGAACAGCAGCGGAAACAGCTTCCTGGCCGCGAACAGAAGCGGGTCGGTGCGCCTGAGCAGGAAGAGGCTTCCCTGATCCCCCTCCTCCGTCAGATAGTTGTACTGCCGGGCGGCATACAGCTCGCCTTCGTAGGTGATCGCGGGAAGCCCGCGCGCTTCGTGTCCAGCCGTGTAGGCAGGGAGGGAGCCCAGGAGCGCATCCTTGCCGCGGAGTGCGGCAGACACATAGAAAGGCTGGCCGTCGACGCGGACAAACAGCGCCTGGCCCTCGCTGGACAAGCCGCCGGCGAGATCGTCCAGATAGCCCTGATCGGTCAGAAGAGCTCGATTTCGGGCTATCGTATGCTTAAGCAGCGAGTCGTAATTGTCCTCATCCAGGCTTTCCAGCTGCGCCTTGAACATCGTCTTGAGCGGCACGAGCTCCCCGCGGAAGACGAATACGAGCAGCAGGGCCGTCATCAGCATCAGCAGCAGCGGAACGACAAGCATGGCGGCATAAGAGAGAAGCAGCTTAACACGTATGGACATCGTCATCCGCTCCGGTTTCCTTCGGCCTACACCGTTCAGGCTCAAGCCTCTTTACGGACAAACATAAGGGATTCGAAGCCAAAAAACAAGGCTGGAGGCGAGGCCCTGCCGAGGCCGAAAGCGATTCTATGCCGGAACGCGAAACCAGACGGCAGGCCATCCGGATCAGCCCCGGCGACAGCTCTCCATTCCCTTCTGGGGGAAAGCCGGGACCGCATCGGCTGCCTGCCCTCGCAAGCGGGCCTTCCTGCCGGAAGAAGCCCTTTGCTTATGTTGAGCAACGGGAGACAACGCCGATCCGCAAGCTCTGATGCCTCAACCTCTGCTTCCATCTGATCCCCGCCTTTCTCCTGCCCAGCATACGCTTCCGCTCTGAACATCCTGTGAAGCATTTATGAAAACATTCTTAACCGGCCCTCATTCCCCGCTTCATAAAATATTCATAATCGCTTCGTATAGTGGGATCTAACCTCCTTATGCGAAAGGTGATCATCCATGAATGAACAAATCTTCGAGATCGTCAACGGCTGGGCCGGCCGTTATGCCTGGCTGGACAGCCTTATGGTCTTCTGTGCGGAATATCTCGTATTCGTCATGCTCGGCATCCTGGCTCTGCTCTGGCTGACCGGTCGCGAGCGCAATCAAAAGACGGTCTTTCAAGCTGGCTTGGCCGCGGGACTCGCGCTGCTGGTCGGCATGCTCCTCATCTCTCCCGCCGTGAACCATCCGCGCCCGTTCGCCGCTTCCGAGCATGTGCATCAGCTGGTCGCGCACGCCGCCGACGCTTCTTTTCCGAGCGACCATTCTACGCTCGCCTTCGCGCTGGCCGCCAGCGTCCTGTTCGCCAAGCGGCGCACCGGCTTGCTGCTGCTCGCCATGGCGCTCATGACCGGTCTCGGCCGCGTCTTCGTCGGCGTCCACTATCCCGCCGATATCGCCGGCGCTGCGGTTCTCTCGCTGCTCGCCGCGCTCGCTGCGCACGTGCTGAGAAACCGCATCGATGCGTTGTCTGCTCCCTTCATCAGGCTGTCCCGGCGGCTGATGCGGAGCACGGCGACGCCTCTGCCGGCGGAGGAGGGAAAGAAGCTCTCGTCCTGACGGAAGCCAAAACTTGGTCCAGGCCTTATAATAGAGAGAACTGCCGACTGCAAGCAAAGGAAAGGGGCTATCCTCTCTATGACCATCCCATCTTCGCATTTTGACCAGCTCCACCCGTTCGATTCCATCTCCTCCGAGAAATGGGGGCTCCATCCCGGCAAAGACATCCTGCCGCTGTGGGTGGCGGACATGGACTTCGCCGCGCCGCCCGCCGTCCTCGAGGCGCTCCGGCAGCGTCTGTCGCAAGGCGTGCTTGGGTATACGAACACCTCCTCAGCGTACAAGGAAGCGGTCGCCGCATGGATGGGGCGCCGCCACGGCTGGGAGGTCGATCCGAGATGGATCCGCTTCTGTCCCGGAGTCGTCACTTCCCTCGGCGTCATCATCCGCGCCTGCACGACGCCGGGAGACCGGATCCTCATCCAGCCTCCCGTATATCCGCCGTTCCACAGCATCGTCTCGGACAACGGCCGCGAGCTCGCGCTCAACCCGCTGCTCGTCGATTCCGACGGCACGTACCGGATCAACTTCGACGAGCTGGAGGAAATGACGGCCGACGGCTCCGTGAAAATGCTCATCCTATGCCATCCGCACAATCCCGTCGGCAGGGTATGGTCCCGCTCCGAACTGGACAGGCTGTCGGAGCTGTGCCTGAGCCGGGGCATCCTGGTCGTGTCGGACGAGATCCACGGAGATCTCGTCCATGGAGAGCAAGCCTTCATTCCTTATGCCTCCCTGTCCCCGGCTGCCGCCTCGCGCTCCGTCATCTGCACGGCACCGAGCAAAAGCTTCAACATCGCCGGCTTGAACACCTCCAACATCATCGTTCCGGACGACGGACTCCGCAGCCTGATCACGGAGGAGCTGCGCCGCTGCTCGCTCAGCTCCATCTCCGTCTTCGGCTACGCAGCGGCAAAAGCCGCCTACGGAGAAGGAGAGGAGTGGCTGGATGAGGCGCTGGCCTACATCCGGGGCAATCTGGCCTATGTCGTTTCTTTCATCGGAGAGCGTATTCCCGAAATCTCCGTCAAGCTGCCGGACGGCACCTACTTGCTCTGGCTGGACTGTTCGGGGCTGGGGCTGGAGGATGCCGCCCTGCACCGTTTCTTCCTCGACGAAGCCCGGCTCCAGCTCAGCGCAGGCACGGCCTTCGGAAGCGGCGGCGCCGGCCATATGCGGCTGAACGCCGCCTGCCCGCGCTCCATCCTCGAGGAAGCGATGTCCCGTCTCGCCGATGCCGCGCAGCGGCTTCGGTCCGGCCAGCTGGCGAAGCCGGAATAACCCGGTTCCAGAGCGTGTCCATCCGGGGCAGTTCCCCTGTCCATCCGGACGCAAGCTCCAACGCCCCTCGCGCGCCGCGCGAGGGGCGTTGCTGTCGGCCGCAGCAGCCATTCCGTCCGCCTTGACGACGCGATGATCGTTCCCTTTGTTTGCGGCAGCACCGGCTTCCTTCCAAACTCCCCGGCAGCTTCCAAGCCCGATCTGTATTTCCCCATTCCGATCGGTTTCCACGGCGTTGAGCAGCCGGGACAATGGTGCCGCCGCATGTCACAAATTCGCAATATTCCCGGAGTCCGCGCCTATTGCATTCCCCTTCCGGCAGGTGTAAGATAAAGCCATGAAGAGATTGTGATTTATTTCACAACTTATTGCGGCGGTCTTGCCCATCCCAACCACGCTGGCCGAACTTATCCGGCCGAGGCCTCTCTCACACCGGCTCGTGGAAGCAAGGCCGCTGCTTTATCGGGTAGTATGTGATTTATTTCACAATTAAATCGAACTCAAACCTTCCGGGAGGAATTCACGATGAAAATAGCCGTTATTGGATGTACGCATGCTGGCACCGCCGCCGTCAAGACGATCGCAGCCGAGCACCCGCAGGCCGACATCACCGTATACGAACGCAATGACAACATCTCGTTCTTGTCCTGCGGCATCGCCCTTCATGTGGGCGGCGTCGTGAAGGATCCCGACAGCTTGTTCTACAGCCGGCCGCAGCAGCTCGCGGAGCTCGGCGTCACGACCCGCATGCTGCATGAGGTCATGCAGGTAGACACGGAGGCCAAGACGCTCACCGTCCGCAGCCTCGAGACGGGAGAGGAGTTCCGCGACAGCTACGACAAGCTGATCGTCACGACCGGCTCGTGGCCGGTCGTTCCCCGCATGGAAGGAATCGGCCTCGACAACATCCAGCTGTGCAAAAACTATTTCCACGCCAAGGAAATCATCTCGCGCTCGAAGGATGCGCGCCGGGTAGCCGTCATCGGAGCGGGCTACATCGGCATCGAGCTCGCCGAAGCGTTCCGGGAGCTCGGCAAGGAAGTCGTCCTGCTCGACAATATGGACCGCGTCATGGCCAAGTATTTGGATGCCGAGTTCACGACGCTGGCCGAGGAGGAGCTGGCGGGCCATGGCATCCGCACCGCCCTGGGCGAGATGGTGACGGGCTTCGAGGGAGAGGACGGCCGCGTGCAGCGGGTGATGACGGCAGGCGGCAGCTACGAGGCCGATCTCGTCGTGCTCTGCATCGGATTCCGACCCGGCACGGATCTGCTGAAGGGGCAGATCGACATGCTGGACAACGGCGCCATTCTCGTCGACGATTACATGCGCACGAGCAACCCTGACGTGCTGGCCGCAGGCGACAGCTGCGCCGTGCGCTACAATCCTACGGGCAAGCAGGCATACATCCCGCTGGCCACCAACGCGGTGCGGATGGGAACGCTGGTCGGCAAAAACCTGCTGGAGCCGCTCGTCCGCTACCGGGGCACGCAGGGCACGTCGGGCATCAAGCTGTTCGATCTCAACATCGCCTCGACCGGCATGACCGAGGAAGCCGCCAAGGCGGCGGGAATCGCAGCGTCCGCCGTCACAGTCCAGGAAGCCAGCCGTCCCGAGTTCATGCCCGACTATGAGGATGTCCTGCTCAAGCTTGTATATGAATCGGAGTCGGGACGCATACTGGGAGCACAGGTCATGTCGAAGGCCGATCTTACGCAAGCCGCCAATACGTTGTCGGTATGCATCCAGAACCGGATGACGGCGGAGGATCTGGCGTATGCCGACTTCTTCTTCCAGCCGCATTACAACCATCCGTGGAACCTGCTCAACAAGGCGGGGCATGCAGCCGAACGGCAGCGTGCCGGGGCTGCGCCGAAGACGGCTCCGGAGACCGCTCCGGGTGAGGAAGTCCGGAATGGCGGCCACCAGCGAAAAACCGCATGAGCAGCGGCTTTCGTATTGTCAACAAGGCCGCATGTAAGGTATAATCGGTAAAAAGACAAAGGCAATGTTACCCGCTGAAAAAGTAAGGTACAACCTCGCGAGCAATCTTCGCGCCCGGTTGTGCCTTTTTTTGCATGTGACTTGCTTTTGCCATCTCTAGGGAGGCTTGCGCCGCATGAATCTTGAGTCCATTCTCCACCGTCCCAAGGCCAACTGGGCCTACGGCTACGACACCCGCACGATCCATATCCGCCTGCGCACCAAGAAAGACGACCTGAACGAGGTCATTCTCATCCATGGAGACAAATACGCCTGGGACCGCACCGTCTCGCGCCTCGTCATGAAAAAGCTTCCGAGCGACGACCGCTTCGATTACTGGCAGGCCGAGGTCCAGCCTTCCCTGCGCCGTCTCCGCTACTCTTTCCTGCTTCGCTCTGCGAGCGAAGAGCTGTACTTCGAAGAAAAGGGCTTCCGCGAGGATGAGCCGCTGGATCCGAACGGCATGTTCGACTTCCCGTATTTGAACGCTGTCGACGTGTACACGCCGCCGGCATGGGTGAAGGACGCCGTCTTCTACCAGATCTTCCCGGAGCGCTTCGCCAACGGCGACACCTCCAACGATCCGGAAGGCGTGCTGCCTTGGGGCGGGGTTCCGAAGCCGGACAATTTCTTCGGAGGCGACCTGCAGGGCATCCTCGATCATCTCGACCATCTCCAGGAGCTCGGCATCACGGCCATCTACTTCAACCCGTTGTTCCAGGCGACGACGAACCATAAATACGATACCTCCGACTACATGAAGGTCGACTCCCACTTCGGCACGAACGAGCTGCTCAAGCAGCTGGTCGACGCCTGCCATGAGCGCGGCATCCGCGTCATGCTCGACGCCGTATTCAACCATAGCGGCAAGGAATTCCTGCCTTTCAAGGATGTGCAGAAGAACGGCGAGAAATCCAAGTACGCCGACTGGTTCCACGTCATGGAATGGCCGATCGCGGTCAAGGACGGACTGCCGACCTATGAGACGTTCGCCTTCGAGCCGCTGATGCCGAAGCTCAACACGGAGCATCCGGAAGTGAAGGAGTATCTGCTCGGAGCGGCCAAATACTGGATCGAGGAAATCGGCATCGACGGCTGGCGCCTTGACGTCGCCAACGAAGTCGACATGCACTTCTGGCGCGACTTCCGCAAGACGATCAAGGCCGTCAATCCGGATGCCTACATCCTCGGCGAGATTTTCCACGATTCCTTGCCTTGGCTGCAGGGCGACCAGTTCGACGCCGTCATGAACTACCCGCTGACCAAGCTCGTCGTGGACTATGCCGCCAAGGGCGTCATCGACGGGCAAGTATTCGCCCACAAGATCGGCGAGCTGTTCGCCAGCTATCCGGACCAGGCCAATGAAGCCGCGTTCAACCTGCTCGACAGCCACGACACGGAGCGCCTGCTGACGCTGTGCGGCGGCAGCAAGGAAAGGATGAAGCTCGCCACCCTGCTCCAGTTCGTCTTCCCCGGCGCCCCTTGCATCTACTACGGCGACGAGGTCGGCCTGGACGGCGACGGCGACCCGGATTGCCGCAAATGCATGGAATGGGACGAGGACAAGCAGGACCGCGACCTGTTCCGCCACTTCCAGCAGCTGATCGCCATCCGCAAGGAGCATCGCGCGCTCCGCAGCGGCGGAACGCTCGGCTTTGTCCATGCAGCCGAAGGCGACGATCTGCTCGTCATCGAGCGCAAGGACGAGCATGACCACTTCCTGATCGCGGTCAACTCGGGCGGCGAAGCCGCTTCTGTCCTGCTGCCTGTGCAGCAAGGCCAATGGACCGAGCTGCTGGGCGGCACGGACCATGCCGCAACAGCCGGCAAGCTGAAGATCGAGCTGCCTGCGCACGGCTTCGCGCTGCTGCGCTCGGCGCCGCATACGAACCCGGTCGTCATCGGCTTGTAGGCCATGCCAAGGACTTCCCCATCATGCGGATGGGGAAGTCCTTTTTTGCTTTGGCCGAATGATCGGCCTTCTCAGCCGGTCGGAAACTCCATTTCCGCCCAGCCGGGGGCGCTTTGTCCATGCTTGGGCCTTGCTCAGGGCGTGGTTTGTCCCATCCAGCCGCATGATTGCATTTTATTCCTTATTATATAATTAAATTGAAATTATTCCCTTAAGGAGGTTTTATTGTTGAAACTCATCCGAACAGGCAGCCTTTCGCTTCTAGTCGGCCTATTTGTCAGCGTCAGCGTTTCTCCTATTGCGACGGCTGCGCCAGCCTCAAGCCCCAGTGCCGATCTGCAGGCAGCCGCCATCCGAACCGTGCAGGATTATGTCCAGAAAGCCTATGGCCCCTATTACACGATCGATGCCTACGATTCCAATGCCAAGTCGTTCAGCATCGCGGACGGCAAGCTCAGCGCCCAAATCGACATTCATCTGGTCAAAACGCTGAAATCGAAATCTGTAGAGGAAATTCCATACGTTCAGGGCCTCATGAAAGGCGCTGAAACGCTCAAGCTGTCCAAAGACCGAAACGCCGCTCGAGCCGCGAGCTACGTGGAACAGCGGAAAAAAGAATTTCAGGAATACATCGGCGCCAAGCAGGAGCAGAACGACTCCTTCCTGCTCACGGCTCAAGTAAATGATGGGGCTATGGAAGCTTCCACGTTGAAGCTGGAGTTCCAGAACGTGGAGGAATGGATTCCGGCATCTGCATTCGTCCCGGCATCTCCATCCGCCCTCGCGCTGAGCGGAGTGCAGGATCTGTCCGCAGCCGCCTCGGATTCCATTTCCGTCAAGCCCTCGGCAGCCGTGGCGGCCGTCTCCTACGACCGTCTGGCCGCCCGGGATTACGCCAACAAATGGACTTCCGAACGATCGCCGGGAGACCCTGACCCCACCAAATACAATACCAAGGAGTACGGCACGTATTACGACAACGACTGCGCCAACTTCGTCTCGCAAGCGCTGAAAGCGGGCGGTATCCCGACCGATGCGACTTGGAAGCCTTACACGATCGCGTGGATAAATACGGGACAAAACAGAGATGACGGGCTTATGGATTACATGGTCGGAACGAAGGGGTATTTCAAGAAAGCGACAAAAACGACCACTGCGGCCGGAGGAATCATCAATGATGTTCAAGAAGGCAATTCCCATGTCATGATGGTTGTCGCCAATGACGGGACGACCATGACTTACAGCGCCCACACGACGGACCGGTTGAAGCATTCCTTCGCCACTTTCTCAACTTCCGCCTATGAATTCTACGTTTTCAATGCCTAAGCGAAACGGACCAAGGGGGAGGCGAAAAGCCTCCCCCTTGGTCCGTCCGTACGTACGCTCGCCTGCTGCCTACTTGATAAACTCAAATGTCGACCAGAAACGGAAAGCCTCCTTGGCCATTTTCTGATAGGCCTCCGTTTCCGCCTTGTCCTCCGGATCCCACTCCACATCCGTCGGAGGCGCAAAGACGTATACCTGACCGGCGAGCTCTCCAAGTACATGGAGGTTGGCATATTCGCCGACAACATTGTCCTTGTTGGCTTCCCAGCTTTCCTTCGACCTTGTGGAGATGGCGAATACAATGCCTCCAAAACGGCTTTTAGGCACTCTTGCAAAGTATAGGATATCCTTTTCAGCATCCTTTTCGACCTCAAACGCATTCTTCCAGCTCAACGGCATGGCCAGAGTGAACTTATACTGCTCGTTCCGATAGACATACACGTTCTCGCTCCGGTCGTACGTTTGCCTGTCTCCCGGCGCCGATTCAAGCTTCGGCAGCTTCTCCTTCAGACGCTGGATGAACGTGACTGCCTCCGCCCGCGTCAGCGGCTTCTCTTTGCCGTATCCCTCCACCGTTCTCCGGGTCTGGCCGCTGGCCAATTCGGTGTCGAGCAGGTACTGCACGGAGTCGTCCTCGCCATAGTTCCGGCCGATAGCATTCACCGCCAGGCCTGCTGCCTGACCGCGGCTAAGGACGCCTCCCGCCGGGAGCAGCTTCCATCCCTTGCTTTTGGCATAGGAGACATAAGCGGCATCCCACGGGGAGCCGGAGCCGGGCTGCTTGAAGTCCGCCGGCTCATAAGCCCGCTCCAGCATCGCCAGCCACTCGCTCTGGGTAACGCTTTGAGCGGGGTGGAAGCTATGGTCGGGATACCCCGTTACGATTCCATCTGCGACTGCCTTCTGAATGCTGCCGAAAGCCCAGTGGCTTTGCTTCACATCCGCAAAGCCTGCTTCCGCCGCCGTGACTTGACCCGCAATTGAGGCGCAGACGCTGAATGCGACCAGCGCCGCCAGACGTTTCTTGTTGAGTTTCATCCTTAACCCTCCATGGATTGGATTTGGGCCATTGCTCCTGGACCGGATGGCTCCCGGGTATACAGACAACCTCCCGATTTGCGTGATGAGATCGTGGCGCTTGCCGGACCGAGCTTGATCTTCAAACGCTTGATGAGCTTCAAGACTCCGCTCGGCTGAATGAATCCGCCCCACAGCTCGGCGGCAAGAGCATGCTTGGTGATAAGCTTCCCTTCATGCCGAATGAAGTACGAGAGCAGGCAGGCTTCCTTCTCGGAGAGCTCCACCCGGATTTCCTTGCCATCGCCTACCCAGCATTGTTCGGGATGAAAAACGATTCCGCAGCCTACATCCAGGATACGGCCGGCAAACGAAGCCGGGGACTTGCCGACCTGTTCAGCCTCAGCTCGATGCTCCTCCGGCAAAGGCTGATCGTGGGGAGGCGGCTGATGAAGAATGTGTCTGACTCCCGCAACATGGGCCATGGCGGCCTCTTCCTCGGACAGCGTCTCGGGGACCATCAAGTAGGTTTCGATGCCAAGCTCCAGCAAACTCTTGAGATGAATCCATTCCTCCTCCCCCATGCGGTCGACGACAAAAATGACCAGGGTGTACTCTCCATCCTCCAGCAGCTTGCTGGCGGAATAAAGCATGCAGACGGCCTCGCGGAACAATCGGCACAAAAACTGTCCCTTCTCGAATCGGTCCGTGACCACGGCGATGGGCATCTTGCGACTCCCTTCTTCGGCTCGCCGGCGCTGTCCGTACTATTGACGCCGCAGCGGCCATCTATGTTTCTCTCTCAACTTAAATTTTTTCCCTAATAATGTTAATAGGACCAAAAAATCAATTTCATCAAAATCAAGTTCTAAAGTAGTAGAGGATGATACAAATAACATATTGTTAAATAATGGATGTCCAATTAAGGCCCGAACTCCCCCGATATCGA
>NZ_CP022655.2:575000-765000 GCF_002243345.2 Paenibacillus sp. RUD330 | reverse complement strand
TTGACCGCTCCGATCCAAGCACCGGCCGCGAACAGCAGGCATCCCAGCCAAAACTGCCGGCGCACCTGCTTGATGGATGCGAAGCTTGCTTTCATTCGATTGCTCATTCCATTTCCCCCTAAAATTAGGCTGAGGCGAATATCCTCTACGGACGGGCATAGATTGTACTAATCCATACAGCAAGCCAAGCTTGCCGCGAAAGGAGCCCGTTCATCGATGAATCATTTTTATGTGTTCAACGGAAGGAAAATCAGGCGTTATTTCTTCTTGGCCGTGGCCGTCATTTTTGCCGCCGGTGTCATTTATACCGAGAAGGACCAGATCTCCGTGTTCGCGAACGATCAGCCCGCCGCTATCTATGATGTGCCGACCAGCAAAAAAATCATTGCTTTGACCTTCGACATCAGCTGGGGAGAAAAGCGCGCGGAGCCGATCCTTGAGATCCTGAAAGAGAAAAACGTCAAGAACGCAACGTTCTTCCTCTCCTCTCCCTGGGCGCAAACTCATCCGCAAATCGTCAAATCCATCGCTGACAGCGGCTGGGAGATCGGCAGCCACGGCCACAAGCACGAGAACTACAGCAAGCTGACCGACGAGGAGATCAAGACCCAGATCCAGACAGCCCACTCCATCCTTACCCAGGAGACGGGAAAAGCACCCCAGCTCATCCGCCTCCCCAACGGGGATTTTGACAAAAGGGTGCTTCAAGTTTCGGAAAGCTTGGGCTACAAGGTCATTCAATGGGACACCGACTCCCAGGACTGGATGAATATCGGAACCCAAAACATTGTCGACCGCGTGCTCAAGCGCGCCCATCCCGGCGATATCGTGCTGCTCCATGCCAGCGATTCCGTGAAGCAGACCCATGAAGCGCTCCCGATTATCATCGACCAGCTGCGCAGCCAGGGTTATGAATTCGTCAGCGTCTCCCAGCTGATCAGCGGCACGGAGGCTTCCGGCAAGGAAGTGCGGGACAACGGCGTCTCCAGCGAGCCGGTCACCATCAATATGTAGGCAGCCGCAAGAATTGCTTCAGGCCGTCTTCGCCTCCGGCGCGTCGACGGCTTTTCTGCTGCCCGTAATGCGGTGGAGAAGCAGAATCTGGTAGGCATTGCAGACGACAAGCGGAGCCATCATGAAGAGGATGGCGCTGGTGCTTACACTGCCGTCATCTCCAGGCTGGAAGCTGGGCCATGCCTCGATCGCGGTCACGACCACCATCAGGAACAGCGTCGGGATGAAGGCATGGTTGTTCGTCATCCGGCTCTTCCATGCTCCGACCGCCCAAGACACGGCAGCGATTCCAAGCGGCAGCGCCCAGAAGACGACATTGCCCAGGTCGCCGCGGGCGCCGTATAGGACATAACCGAGAAAGCCGAGCGCGAAGATCGTCGTATACGCTTGCAAGGCATTCCAGAGATAAGCTTTGCGGAATACGCTCAGGGCGATGTAGTTGACCGTCAGATAAGCAAAGAAGCCCATCTGGCTGAAGGCGCCGATCAGCAAGCCCACCAGCATCATGTTGAAGAGGTTGAAGCCGAACCCGGACCAGCCGAATACGCTGAAGCTCTTATCGGTCAAAAGCATCAGGACCCCGACGATCAATGTCGTCGCGGCGCCCAAGGCTAGCGTTGTCCAGAACAGGTGAAACCACTTGCGGATCGTCATGCGGATGTATCCCCCCAGAGAAGTTGGCCATATCCTTCATCTTACCATGAACGGAATAAAAAGCTAAGGCTTTCCCTGATATTCGCCCTTCCCTTCGCGCATACTGTACGTATCATCGCCGCTATCCTACACTTGGCGGCACAGCGAAGAAAGGGGAACCTCGACATGAAGCTCAAGCGGGCCTTGTACTGCTTTTCGATATCGGCTTTTGCTGCCGTTCTGCTGACTGGATGCGGCGCCGAGCCGCAAGGAGGAGGCGGCCAGCAGACCAGCTACAAAGACATGAAATCCATGGTGATCGACATTCTCAAGACCGAGGACGCCCAAAAAGCGCTGCAGGAAAGCCAAATGAGCGCTGCGGGAACGTCGAGCAGCGGCATCAAGTCGCTGTCGGTCCAGGATGCGGAGAGCGTGCGCATGGCTGTCAAGGAAACGATCACATCGCCGGATTACGACAAAGTGATCAAGCAGCTGATGACGGACACCCGTTTTGCAGGCGATTTCGCCAAAGCGGTCAACAAAGAAAACAAGGATATCCACAAAGAGCTGATGAAAGATCCCGGATACCAGAAGGAATTGATCTCGGCGATGAAAACGCCGGAGATGGACAAGATGATTCTCGAAGTGCTCATGAGCTCGCAATACCGCAAGCAGGTCATGACCATCATGCAGGAATCGATGTCCAATCCGCTCTTCCGCGTGGAAATCCTCGACCTGCTCAAAAAAGCGGTTCAGGAGGAGCTTCGCGTCAAGCCGGGCGAGAAAGTGGATACAAGCTCCGGCGGTGGCGGCGAAGGCGGCGACAGCGGCGGTGAAGACGGCGGCGGTGGAGGCGACGACAGCAAGGATAGCGGCGAAGGCAGCGGAACATCAAGCTGATGAGGCAGATAGGCGGCGACGACAGCAAGGATGGCAGCGGAGGCAGTCGAACATCACGATGTTGAGGCGGTCAGGCGGCGACGACAGTCGAACATCACGATGGTGAAGCAGACAGGCGGTTGAGCTTTATGCCAGGCTTTCAGCAAAGCAGGCAGCTAAGGATGACGCCAAAAAGGGCAGCACCCGGATCGAACCGGGGCTGCCCTTTTTGAATGGCAAGGAAGACAATCAATGAGCCGGCGCCAGCTTGATCACCTGATCGGCCAGCTCCAGATAGATGGTTCCCGTCTCCGTCTCCGCCTTGTAGACCGACGGAGAGAAGTCCGGCTCGGAGACATGGTTGTCCGGGGCGCCGAGAGGCACTTGAGCGAGCAGCGAGGTGTGGAGCGTCTCCGCCAGCTTCGCCCCTCCCCCGCGTCCGAACACATACTCTTTCTCGCCGGTGGACGGGCTCAGGTAATAGGACATGTTCTCCACGACACCAAGGATCTCATGCTGCGTCGTGATGGCCATCGCGCCGGCGCGGGCTGCGACGAAAGCGGCTGTCGCATGAGGGGTCGTCACGATGATTTCCTTGCTCTGCGGCAAGATCTGGTGAACGTCGAGCGCGACATCGCCCGTGCCCGGCGGCAAGTCCAGCAGCACATAATCCAGCTCGCCCCACTCGACCTCCTGGAAGAAGTTGCGGAGCATCCGGCCAAGCATCGGGCCGCGCCAGACGATAGGGCTGTTGTCCTCGACGAAGAAGCCCATCGAGATGACCTTCACGCCGAAGCGCTCGATCGGCTCAATCCGGCCGTCCACGATCTCCGGCCGCGATTCGATGCCCATCATGTCGGGCACGCTGAAGCCGTAGATGTCGGCATCGATCAAGCCGACCCGCTTGCCCCTGCGGGCGAGCGCCACCGCCAAATTGACGGTGACGGTCGACTTGCCGACGCCGCCCTTGCCGCTGGCGACGGCAATGAACTGCGTGCCGCTGCGCTCCGCAAGCAGCGGCAGCGCCTCCAGGCCCGCCCCGTGCCCCCGCACGGGTGCGGCGCCTGTGCCTGCGCCGGCAGCGGGCTTCGCCTCCGCTGCCGCGCCCGGGGCGCCTGCCGCGGCGGCAGCTGCGCCGCCGGCGGGCGCCTCGAGGGGCCCGCAGCCGCAGATGCACGGCTTCGGCCCCTGTCCGCGCCAGCGCTTCGCGCAGCGCGGCTTCCAGCGGCGGCTGCGCGCCGCCGCCGGGGGTGAGGACGGTCAGCGATACCTGACCGTCCCTCACCATAATATCGCGGACGGCAATCCCGTCCGCGGCAAAAGCGGCCGTCACCGAATTGACGGCCTCTATCACGAGTTCACGTGTAAGCATGTTCCACTCTCCACCTTCCGCATAAATCCATTCCATTATAGCATAATGAAATCGGATTTCTCTCCTCTCCTACGGCTTTGCGGCAGGAGATGGAAGCGGCGAAGACGGGCTGGAGGAGCTGCCGGAAGGGCGCTCCCCGCTGCTGTAGCGGAGAATGCCCTGATAGACCGCCGCCGCCACCTGCTTCTGGTAACCGGCGTCGCCAAGCCTGGCGGCCTCGCCCGGATGCGACAGGAAGCCGACCTCGACAAGAGCGCTCGGAACCGTATCGACGGCTTTGAGCAGATACACCGTATTGGGAGCCTTGGCGGCCACGCGCTCCGTATTCTGCAGGTTCACGCGGATCTCGTCCTGGATGAGGGCGGCAAGCGCGGCATTGCCTTCATGATTCGGATAGTAAAACGTCTGGGCTCCCGACCATTTCGGGGAAGGAATGCTGTTCATGTGTATGCTGATCATAAGATCCGCTTGATGCTCCTTCACGAATTTGGCCCTCTGCGCCAAATCCTCGCTTTTCCTTTTTCGGTAGGCCTTCGTATCCGGGGAAGCGAGATCGTTGTCCCCCTCCCTCGTCACGTATACTAGGGCGCCCGATTGCTGCAGATAATCCCGCAGCTGGAGCACGATCGCCAGGTTGAGATCCTTCTCGACCATGCCGCTTTTGCTGACGGCGCCGCCGTCCGGTCCGCCATGTCCCGCATCCAGCACGATCGTCTTGCCGCTCAGCGGCATCGACCAGTCGCTCCAGGTGCGGGCCGCCGGCATCTGCTCCGTCAGCATCCAGGCGAGAATCGCCAGCATGCCCGCGATAATGCCCAGCCGGGTCCAGCCCCGCGCATTCATCCAGACGACAAAGCGCCTGCGGCTGCGGTACAGACCATGCCTATTTTCTCCGGCCGCTTTTTTTATCAAAAAAACACCCCATCCCGCATACATGATCGGCAGCCGCGGGGCTCATGCAGCAAGCCATCCGCGCTCTAATCATTTATATGGGACAGGGCGTTCATTCATTCCGGTTTGTCCGGCTCAAGCGTTCGCAGGCTGCTCCTGCATGCCTTCGATGAGAATCTGGGCCACTTCCGGGCGGGAGAACTCCGGAGGCGGACAGATGCCTCCGCGCAGCATCTCGCGCACCTTCGTGCCCGAGAGCGCCACATGCTCCGACTTGTCATGCGGACAAGTCTTGCTCGTGGCCATGTTGCCGCATTTCTTGCAGAAGAAGCTGTGCTCGAAATACAGCGGGGTGATGTCCAGATCCTCCGCAGGGAACGTCTTCAGCAGATCCTGGGCCTCATAGGTGCCGTAGTAATCGCCGACTCCGGCATGGTCGCGCCCGACGATGAAATGCGTGCATCCGTAATTCTTGCGCACGAGCGCATGGAAGATCGCTTCGCGCGGGCCCGCGTAGCGCATGGCCGCCGGGAACACCCCGAGAAACGTCCGGCTCTCCGGATAGTAATTGTCCAGCAGGGCCAAATAGCTCTTCATCCGCACATTGGCCGGCACATCATCCAATTTCGTCTCTCCGACCAGCGGATTGAGGAAAAGGCCGTCTACAATCTCCATCGCGCATTTCTGGATGAATTCATGGGCGCGGTGGACCGGATTGCGCGTCTGGAAGCCAACGACGGTTTTCCAGCCTTTGTCGGCGAAGATCTGGCGCGTCTGGACCGGATCGAAATAGAACTCGCCGAACTTTTCCGGCTGCGGCCGGTTCAGCACGGTGATGGGACCGCCCACATACGTGTTCGGCCGGGAAAAGAGCTTCTTGACGCCGGGATGCTCGAGGTCGCCGGTCTTGAACACCTGCACGGCTTCATGCTTCTGATCGACCGAATAAACGCTCTCCACGTCCAGCAGCGCATAAACGACTCCATCCTCGCCCCTGAGAGCGACGCGCTGTCCCGCCGACAATTCGGAAGCGAAGGCTTCATCTACAGCCAGCGTAATCGGAATGCTCCATACGATTCCGCTTGTCAGACGCATCCGGTCCACGACCGAACGGTAATCCTCTTCGCCGAGGAATCCCGTCAACGGCGAGAACGCTCCGACGCCGATGAGATCGAGATCCGAGATCGTCCAATTGTCTACGGTCAAAGCCGCAAGGCCGCCTGCTTCCTGCAGCAGACGCTCGCGCTCGGCTCCTTCGGCGATCCGGTTCACCAGTTCTCCGCCATGAGGCTTGATGCTTGCCATGTCCTTATCCTCCCCGCGGCTCATTTATGCAGTCCGCATTCGGTTTTGTCGTTGCCGGACCAGCGTCCGGCGCGAGGATCCTCGCCCGGAGCGACTTGGCGCGTGCACTGCTCGCAGCCGATGCTCGGGAAGTTGCGGTCATGCAGAGGGTTGTAGATGATTTCATTCTCCCGGATATAGTTCCAGACATCCTCGGAAGTCCAATGCGCGATCGGGTTGAATTTGACGAGCCCGAATTTCGTATCGTACTCGATCTTCTTGGCGTTGGCGCGCGTAGGAGCCTGATCGCGGCGGATGCCGGTGATCCACGCCTCGTACTGGGACAGGATGCGGGTGAGCGGTTCGACCTTGCGGATGTTGCAGCAAGCGTTGGGATCGCTCTTCCACAGCTCCCCGCCATGCTGCGCCGCTTGTTCCTCCGGCGTGAGCACCGGCTTCACCTGAACGAATTTGATGCCGTATTTGGCTTCCATCCGGTCGCGTGTCTCATATGTCTCCGCAAAGTGGAAGTCGGTATCCAGATAGAAAATGTCCGACCGCGGGCTGACTTTCTGCAGCATGTCGACGAGAACGACGTCCTCGGCTCCGAAGCTGCAGGCAAACGTAATATTCGGGAAGGTGTCGACTGCGTATTTGAGGATTTCCTCCGGCGATGCCGTTTCCAGCTTAACCGCCTGCTCGGTAATCAGGGCTTCTTTTTCCAAAAGGTTCAAGGTGGTTCCCCTCCTAATCATCAATACCAAGTAATAAACTATGCTTTACTATGATTATAAGGGGAACGATGCCGTTGAGCAATTGTTTAATTCACCAAAAAAGCCCGAAATTCCTTGCTGTATAAGGGTTTCTTATCCAAGGGATAAGGCTACCTTATGCGGTAGACTCCATCCTTGTCCGCGTTGCGGGCAAGCTCCGTCAAGTACTCGAAGAAAGCATCGCGGTTCACGTCGTCCACGACCGTGACCTTTCTTCCGTCTTCCTTTTCCACCGTGCGTCCTTGAGAAGGACCGGAAGGAATGACGTCGCAAGTCGCATCTCTCGAGGATACGAGCTCAGGCTTGCCGATGATCGCGGTCGTCAGGACATCCCACAGGTAATAAGTGGAGTTGGTGGCGAAGTGAACGAGCGGAGGAACGGTCGCATAACATTGGCCCAGGAAGTCGATTCCCTCGTGACGGCGGTTTTGCGCCCACTCCTTGCGGGTTTCCACCATGAGCGGCACCTTGTTCGTGCTTTCCAGCGCGACCATGTCGATGGCGATGCCGCTGTCCCATACACGCTTGGCTGCCTCCGGATCCCAATAGCTGTTCCATTCCGCCGTGCCGTCATGCTCGGGCTCATGCACGTTGCCGTCCGGGAGGAACGTTCCGCCCATCCAGTACAGCTTCTCGATTTTGCTTTCAAGGGTGCTGTCCGCATCGAGAGCTCGGGCAAGATCCGTGAGCGGACCCGTGAACAGCAGCGTCACCGGCTCCTTGCTCGCCAGAAGCTTGTCCACGATATCCAGATGCGCCGGCTTCGCCGCCTCTTTCGTGAGGACCTCTGGACGCTCATTCAGCAAAGGAAGGGCATCGACATAGAATGCGTGCATGCGCCAATCCTTTGGAAACGGGTTCTTTCCCCGGGAATTGGAACGGGCTACTTCCAATCCCTTCAGCTCCGGAGCGCCATAACGGTCGATGATCTTGCGGCTCGCCGATACGGCCGGCTCCACGTAGCAATCCGCATCGATCACGGATACGCCGATCAGATCGACATCCCTCATCTGCAGCAGCAAAAAGAGGGAGACGAGATCGTCGACGCCTCCGTCATGATTGAAGTAAACGGGTTTCTGGGTATTCGAATTCATTGGTCATCTTCCTTTCTTATGTAAGCCTCGGTGATGGATCCCTTCATTGCCTTCGACGAATAAGTGTTCCTTCAACCAAGACCATAGGCTGCCTCTTTTGCGATTGCAGTCCTATATATCCTTCGCCAGCCACCTACAAAAAACACCTTTTCCGCGACAGCGGAAAAGGTGCTTGTAGAACATATTAACGTTTGGAGAACTGAGGAGCACGACGAGCTGCTTTGAGGCCGTACTTCTTACGTTCTTTCATCCGCGGGTCACGCGTCAGGAAGCCTGCGCGCTTCAGGGATGGACGGAACTCCGGATCTGCTTTGAGCAGAGCGCGGGAGATGCCGTGACGGATGGCTCCGGCTTGACCGGAAGTGCCGCCGCCATGCGCGATGACGATAACGTCGTATTTGCCGACTGTTTCCGTCAGGGCAAGCGGTTGTTTAACGATCAGCTTCAGCGTTTCAAGACCGAAGTAATCATCCATTTCGCGCTTGTTGATAATGATTCGTCCTTCACCCGGCACGAGACGTACGCGTGCTACGGAGTGCTTACGACGACCAGTTCCATAGTATTGAACTTGAGCCATTGTAGGGTCCTCCTTCTAATTAACCGCGCAGCTCGTAAGCTACCGGATTTTGTGCTTGGTGCGGATGTTCCGATCCAGCGTATACTTTGAGCTTCAGCTTCATTTTGTTGCCGAGACGGTTTTTAGGAAGCATGCCGTGTACGGCGTACTCAACGAGGCTCTCAGGCTTCTTGATCAGCTGGTCCTTGGCAGGAGTCACTTTCAGACCGCCTGGGTGCATGGAGTGACGGTAGTAGTTCTTGTCATTCCATTTGTTGCCGGTCAGAACGATTTTCTCTGCGTTGATGACAACGACGAAATCGCCGGTGTCGATATGTGGAGTGAATTGCGGCTTGTGCTTGCCGCGGATCAGGCTTGCAACTTCGCTGGCAAGACGGCCAAGCGTTTGGCCTTCAGCATCAACGATGTGCCAGTTGCGTTGAACTTCGGTAGGCTTAGCCATATAAGTGGAGCGCATGAGGGGATCCTCCTTCAATGTTTACGATCATTTATCATGAAACACACGTTTCAAGGTCAATTATCATGGTAGGTTGTTGCTTGTGTTGCCTTTCGGGTTGTGACTTTCTTACGCGGGGCTGTGGGAGAGCCAATAAGAAAGCACAAGTTATATATTACAATAACGGAGCGCCCAGTGCAAGGATTTTTGGAATCGAATCACGATAAAATCACGATAACAGACCGGTATATTTATCCTAGGAATCTGTTCCAACCATCTGTTGACAGGATTGCTCTCCATAATCCACTTCAACCAGCGTCAATCCATAAGGAACGGCCGTCGGACCGGCTGCTTGACGATTCTTGGCCAGAATGATTCCGCCCATCGAATCCGGATCCAGCTTGCCTTTGCCGACGAGCAGCAGCGTACCGGTTATGATCCTGACCATATTGTAAAGGAAGCCGTTCCCCGTCAAGTAAAGATCCAGGTTAGGGCCCTCCTGCCGAAGCTCCGCCTCGTAAATCGTCCTCACATGCGAGGTTTTGTCCGAATGGACCGTTGTGAACGATGTGAAGTCATGTTCGCCAACGATATATTCAAGCGCTCTGCGCATGGCCCCGACGTTCAACTGTGGTGCTGGATGATGAAAATGATAATTACGGCGGAAGACGTCATTGAACTTGCCCGTATAGATCGAATAGCGGTATGTCTTGCGCTTGGCTGCATACCTGGAGTGAAATTCCAGCGGCACTTCCACCGCATTCTCCACAATTCTAATATCGGAGGGCAGCCGGCTGTTGAGAGCCAGGGACCACCGTTCGACCGCTATCTGCGCCTCGGTGTAAAAGTTGAATACCTGACCCAGGGCATGCACTCTGGCATCCGTGCGTCCTGAGGCCGTGATATGGGTCTTAGCATCCGTAAGCACCTCGATAGCCTGCTCAATGACGTCCTGGACCGTATTCCCTCCCGGCTGGGATTGAAATCCGCTGTAGGCGGTGCCGTCGTAGGCTACCTTCATCCGTATGTTTCTCAAAGCTTTTCTCTCCTTGGCCGCCTTTGAAAATTCTATCCTTGGCTTTGCAAAGATTCCTCGTGTTCAGACTGCCTGCCGGCTCCGCCGCTGCGCAATCAAATGATCGTTCCGATCGCTGTTGAAGCCGTATTTCCTGATCAGATTCAACAGGGTTGAAATCCGTCTTCAAAGGCGAACACTAACGTTTCTCCACGATTCATTCGATTGCTCCGCTGCTATGTGCAAGCATCTTCCATCGCGGAACCTTTGCATCCCGTCTGAAATTCCACACGCCTCCAAAGGGGTCAAAGGCATGCTGCACGGCCAGCCGGAGGGCAAAAGAAAAAAGGTGGCCGCTTAGGTCCACCTTTTGCTTGCCGCCGGCAGCGGCAGCGGGTGCTATTTACGCGCGGTCAACCAGTTCGAGGAAGACCATAGGAGCCGAATCGCCGCGGCGAGGTCCCAGCTTGAGGATACGAGTGTATCCGCCAGCGCGCTCGGAGTAGCGGCTCGCAAGTTCCGAGAACAGCTTTTGGATTGCGTCCTGCTCTCCGTCGATCGTCTCGCGGCGCACGTATGCAGCCACTTGACGGCGGGCGTGGAGATCTCCGCGCTTCGCTTTCGTGATCAGTTTTTCTGCAATCGAACGCACTTCTTTCGCTTTCGCTTCGGTCGTTTGAATGCGCTCGTACAGGAACAGGTCGGTAACAAGGTCACGGAACAGTGCTTTCCGCGCGCTTGCGTCGCGTCCCAGTTTAGAGTATGCCATCGATTTCCCCTCCTTGATGCTTATTCTTCCGTGCGGAGGCCAAGACCCAGCTCTTCGAGCTTCTCCTGAACTTCTTCCAAAGACTTGCGGCCCAGGTTGCGGACCTTCATCATGTCTTCTTCCGTCTTCAGGGTCAGTTCTTGAACGGTGTTGATGCCAGCACGTTTAAGGCAGTTGTAAGAACGGACGGACAGGTCCAGTTCCTCGATCGTCATCTCGAGAACTTTCTCCTTCTTGTCCTCTTCCTTCTCAACCATAATTTCCGCGTCTTTAGCTTCATCGGTCAGTCCGACGAACAGGTCCAAATGCTCGGTCAGAATTTTAGCGCCGAGGCTTACAGCCTCTTCGGGGCGGATGCTTCCATCCGTCCATACTTCAAGCGTCAGCTTGTCGTAGTTGGTCACCTGACCGACACGTGTATTCTCAACGCTATAGTTCACACGAGTAATTGGCGTGTAAATCGAATCAACGGGGATGACGCCAATCGGCTGGTCTTCACGCTTGTTGCGGTCTGCTTGCACATAACCGCGGCCGCGATTGGCGAAAATCCTCATATGGAGCCGTGCGCCGGAAGCCAAGGTTGCGATATGAAGATCAGGGCTGAGAATCTCGACATCGCTGTCTGCGCGGATGTCGCCCGCCGTTACGTTCCCTTCGCCTTCTGCATCAATTTCCAGCACCTTCTCTTCGTCGGAGTGGATCTTGAGCGACAGGCCTTTCAGGTTCAGGATCATTTCGGTAACGTCCTCCATGACCCCCGGAACCGTGGAAAACTCGTGAAGAACTCCGTCAATCTGCACGGACGTCACTGCCGCGCCGGGAAGCGACGAGAGCAGGATGCGGCGAAGCGAGTTTCCGAGTGTCGTGCCGTAACCCCGTTCCAGGGGCTCGACGACAAATCGGCCATACGCTCCGTCGTCACTCAGCTCAACGGTTTCGATTTTCGGCTTTTCGATCTCAATCACTATAGTACCCTCCTTCAAAACGTCGCTCCGTATCAATAACGTTCAATGGCGTCAAATCATGTAGTATGCCAAACCTTCACAACCATTATTCACAAGTTGCAGCAATTTGATACCACAGACCGACGAACTATACGCGACGGCGTTTCGGCGGACGGCAGCCGTTGTGAGGAACCGGAGTTACGTCCTTGATCAGGTTCACTTCGAGGCCAGCGGCTTGAAGGGAACGGATCGCGGCTTCACGGCCGGCGCCAGGTCCTTTAACCATGACTTCAACGGCTTTCATGCCATGTTCCATAGCGGCTTTAGCAGCGGATTCAGCAGCCATTTGAGCGGCGTAAGGCGTGCTTTTGCGCGAGCCTTTGAATCCGAGGTTGCCGGAGCTTGCCCAGGAGATGGCGTTGCCGTGCGGATCCGTAATCGTGACGATCGTGTTGTTGAACGTCGAGCGGATGTGCGCTACGCCGGATTCGATATTCTTCCGGTCACGGCGTTTGGTGCGAACCACTTTTTTAGGTTTAGCCATTGTTCTTTATCCCCCCTTATTTCTTCTTGTTCGCTACAGTCCGACGAGGACCTTTACGCGTACGGGCGTTGGTCTTCGTGCGTTGTCCGCGAACCGGCAGACCGCGGCGGTGGCGGATACCACGGTAGCATCCGATTTCAACAAGACGTTTGATGTTGAGGGAAATCTCGCGGCGGAGATCGCCTTCCACTTTAACAGACTTGTCGATTACTTCGCGCAGCTTGCTTACTTCGTCTTCCGTGAGGTCGCGAACGCGCGTGCTTGCGCTGACGCCAGTTTCAGCCAGGATCCTCTTAGCGGTCGTTTGACCGATGCCGAAGATGTACTGGAGAGCAATCTCAACGCGCTTGTCGCGCGGCAAATCCACACCAGCTATACGTGCCATGGGCAGTGTCCTCCTTTCTTAACCTTGTCTTTGTTTGTGTTTCGGATTTTCGCAAATGACCATAACGTTGCCTTTGCGGCGAATGACTTTGCATTTCTCGCAAATAGGCTTAACCGAAGGTCTGACCTTCATTGGTAATTACCTCCCGATTCCTTCTTCCGTCGAACCCGCGGTTCTACTTCCGATAGGTAATGCGTCCTCTGGATAAATCGTAAGGCGACAACTGGATAACCACTTTGTCTCCGGTCAGAATACGGATAAAGTGCATTCTGAGCTTGCCGGATACATGAGCGAGAATCTGGTGACCGTTCTCCAGTTCAACCCGGAACATGGCGTTAGGCAGCGGTTCGATAACCGTTCCTTCGACTTCAATGACGTCTTCCTTGGCCATCCTCATTCTCCTTTCGATCAGCGTACTTCTGTATGACGAATCTAAGCTTGGCATTGGTCACCCGGCCCGTCTCGGACATGCTGTCCGAAACTTCGCTGCTGAGAGCCGGCAGTAACTGAAGATGCTGGATGTTTTTCTTCTTCGGCGAGTCGAAGCGCCGACCGTCTCCATCGGCGATCAAGACGAACCGGTCGTCGATCAATCCGATGATGATGGCGCAGCTGCCCTCGTCCTTGCCTCGAAGCACTTTGACAAGACGGCCGATCTGAGCCAGCGGATCCAAGTTCCTCTTACTCCGAATCCGGCAGCTTCGTCAAAATCTCGCAGCCGTTCTCCGTGACCGCAACCGTGTGCTCGAAATGAGCGCACCAGGAGCCGTCAACCGTTACAACCGTCCAATTGTCCGTCAGTGTCCGGACATAACGCTCCCCGATGTTCACCATCGGCTCGATGGCCAGCACCATGCCTGGTTTGAGCCTCGGGCCCCGGTCCGGAATGCCGTAGTTCGGAATCTGCGGCTCTTCGTGAAGATCCTGGCCGATTCCGTGACCTACATATTCGCGAACGATGGAGAAGCCCTCGTCTTCCACCGCTTTCTGGATGGCGTGCGAGACCGTATACAGCCGAACATCCGGTTTGACCTGTTCAAGCCCGGCGAACAGCGAACGTTCGGTGACCTCCAGCAGGCGGGAGACTTCATCCGTAACCGTCCCTACCGGATAGGTCCAAGCCGAATCCCCGTGGTAGCCCTCGTACTGAGCGCCGATATCGAGCGTGATGATATCGCCTTCGTTCAGCTTGCGGGATCCAGGGATGCCGTGCACCAGTTCTTCGTTGACAGAAGCGCAAATGCTGCCAGGAAATTGATTGTAGCCTTTAAACGACGGAATAGCGCCTTGACTGCGAATGTAGCGATCGGCGATATCATCCAGCTCGCGGGTCGTAATGCCCGCCCGCACAGAAGCAGCCATAAGACGGTGTGTCTCGGCTACTATGCGTCCCGCCTCTCTCATGAATCGCAGTTCGGCTTCAGACTTGCAGATTATCATTCGTTCGAACCCCGCAGAGCGGCAACGATCTCGGCCGTTACTTGGTCAATTTCCTTCTCTCCGTCCACTTCGCGCAGCAAGCCTTTGCCGCCGTAGTATTCCAGAAGAGGAGCCGTCTTCGAGATGTACTCGTCGAGGCGTGTACCGACCTTCTCCTCGGTGTCGTCCGAACGCTGGTAAAGCTCTCCGCCATCCTTGTCGCAGATGCCTTCAACCTTGGGAGGGTTGAACATCACGTGATAAGTGGTGCCGCAGGTTTTGCAGATGCGGCGTCCCGTCAGCCTGGCGAGCAGCAGACCGCGATCGACATGTAGGTTGACTACATGGTCGATGCCGCGTCCCATTTCCGCCAGCATGGCGTCAAGCGCTGCAGCTTGCTGAAGAGTGCGCGGGAAGCCGTCCAGCAGGAAGCCTCTCTCGCAATCAGCCAGCAGCAGGCGTTCCCGCACGATCCCGTTGGTGATTTCATCCGGGACAAGAAGACCTTGATCCACGAATTCCTTCGCCTTCTGGCCAAGCGGAGTGCCCTGCTTCATCGCCAGCCGGAACGCATCGCCGGTGGAGATGTGAGGAACGTTGAACTTTTCTACGATTCTCTCGGCCTGGGTGCCTTTGCCGGCCCCCGGAGGACCCATGAAAAGAATGTTCATCCTGTCTTCCTCGCTTTAAGCACAATAGGCACGCGCGGGCCGACCACTACCTCCAGCTGGAGCCAGCAAGCCGCCCGTTCGAAGCCCAGTGTTATTTATTGATAAACCCTTTGTAGTGACGCTTGATCAATTGGGTTTCGATCTGCTTCATCGTGTCGAGAGCGACGCCGATGACGATCAGCAGCGAAGTACCGCCAAGCTGAATCGAACGATCCAAGCCGGCCAAGGATCCGAACAGTATCGGCATCAGCGAGATAACCGCCAGGAACAGAGCTCCGAAGAGGGTTATGCGGGACATGACGCGCGTAATGTAGGTCGAGGTCGGTTTGCCCGGGCGAACGCCTGGGATATAGCCGCCGTTCTTCTTCATTTGATCCGCCATCTGTACAGGGTTGATCTGCACGAAGGTGTAGAAGAAGGTGAAGCCGATAATCAGTATAACATAGATCACCATGCCGAGCGCCTTATCGTAGCTCAGGTGGTTGATGATCCATTGAGCCCAGCTGTGGCCGGACCAGAACTGAGCGATCGTCGATGGGAACATCAGCAGCGATACCGCGAAGATGACCGGGATAACCCCTGCGCCATTGACCTTCAGCGGAATATGCGTCGATTGTCCGCCGTACATCTTGCGTCCGACAACACGCTTGGCGTATTGGACAGGGATCTTGCGGATGCCCTGTTGGACGAAGATGACGCCGACGAGCACGGCCAGAACCACAATCAGAATGGCCAGAACCTTCAGCACGCCCATGAATACTTCACCAGGCTGATCCACGAAGTACGTCGTGTAGATCTTCCCGATGTGGCCCGGCATGGCCGCGATAATACCCGCGAAGATAATTACCGAGATGCCGTTGCCGATGCCGCGCTCCGTAATCTGCTCGCCCAACCACATGAGGAAGGCTGTACCGGCCGTCAGGATGACGGCGATCATCGCATAGGTAGCGAAGCCCGGATTTTGAACCAGTTCCATGTTAGTGAGACGATTGAAGCCTACTGCCGTGGCAAAGCCCTGAACAAGACCCAACACAATGGTACCATAGCGCGTAATCTGCGCCAGTTTCCGTTTGCCGTTCTCGCCTTCCTTGGCCCATTCTGCGAAGCGCGGAATGACATCCATGGAAAGCAGCTGCACGATGATCGATGCCGTGATGTACGGCATGATTCCGATCGCGAAGATCGAGAATTTGAAGAGCGCGCCGCCCGTGAACGTGTTCAGCAAACCGAACAGATCCGAACCTTGGTTATTGCTTGTGAAGACGCTCTTGTCGATGTTGGGCACCGGAATGAAGGAACCGATGCGGTATACAAGCAAAATGAAAAGGGTAAAGAGGATCCTCTTGCGAAGGTCTTCCACTTTCCAAATGTTTGAAACCGTCTTGAACAATTAGATCACCTCGGTTTGACCGCCGGCAGCCTGGATCTTCTCTACCGCAGATTGAGAGAACTTGCTTGCTTTAACCGTAAGTTGAACCGTTACTTCGCCATTGCCGAGAATCTTGATTCCTGCGAGAGGGTTTTTGATGATGCCCTTCTCAACGAGAACTTCAGGAGTTACTTCGGAGCCAGCTTCAAATACATTCAACTCTTCGATGTTGACAATCGCGTACTCTTTGCGGAATGGATTGTTGAAACCACGCTTAGGCAGACGACGATACAGCGGGTTTTGACCGCCCTCGAATCCAGGACGCACGCCGCCGCCGGAACGGGCATTTTGACCTTTATGGCCTTTGCCCGCCGTTTTGCCGTTGCCGCTACCGATACCGCGTCCTTTGCGGAACGGGCTCTTGCGGGAACCTTCAGCTGGTTTAAGATCATGCAATTTCATCGTTCGTTGCACCTCCTTGTTGCTCTTTGAAAGTCTATGGATAGCGATTTGCTCGCTCTTATACTTCTTCTACTTTAACCAGGTGGTTAACCGTGTTCACCATACCGCGGATAGCGGGGCTGTCGTTAAGGACAACCGTCTGGCGAATTTTGCGAAGACCGAGCGATGCGACCGTTGCGCGCTGCTTCTCGTTGCGGCCGATCAGACTGCGGACGAGGGTTACTTGCAATTTAGCCATCGTGTTCCCCTCCTTAACCCAAGAGCTCTTCGACAGTTTTTCCGCGAAGCTTGGCAACATCTTCAGCGCGTTTCAGGCGGGAAAGGCCTTCGAGCGTTGCGTTAACCATGTTCATGGAGTTGGAAGAACCGAGGGATTTGGTCAGGATGTCGCCGACACCTGCCAGTTCCAGTACTGCACGCACAGGGCCGCCGGCGATAACGCCGGTACCTTGGGATGCTGGTTTGAGCAGAACTTCACCAGCGCCGAAGTGGCCGAGCACCAAGTGCGGGATCGTCGTGTTCACAAGCGGAACAGAGATCAGGTTTTTCTTGGCATCCTCAATACCTTTGCGAATGGCTTCAGGTACTTCAGCTGCTTTGCCGATACCAGCGCCTACATGTCCTTTGCCGTCTCCGACAACAACCAGGGCGCTGAAGCTGAAGCGGCGTCCGCCTTTAACTACTTTTGCTACGCGGTTGATGTGGACGACCTTTTCAGTCAGTTCACCCAACGCATTTGCATCAATACGCAAGTCGATTTACCTCCTTTTAGTTAGAATTGGAGACCCGCTTCACGGGCTGCATCAGCCAGTGCTTGAATCCGTCCATGGTACAGGTAGCCTCCACGGTCGAATACGACGCTCTCATGGCCTTTATCCTTCGCACGCTTCGCGATCAGTTCGCCTACGAGCTTAGCGGATTCGACGTTGCCGCCGTTGTTCACTTTCTCAGCAAGCTCTTTGTCCAGCGTAGATGCGGACGCGATCGTTACTCCAGCCACATCGTCGATCAGCTGAGCGTAAATGTGCTTGGAGGAGCGGTAAACGGAAAGCCGAGGACGCGCTACAGTGCCGTTGATTTTCTTGCGCACGCGCAGGTGGCGTTTCAGACGGGCTTTGTTTTTGTCGCCTTTGGTGATCATTGAGGGATCCTCCCTTCTTGAATAGATGAACCTCTATACCAATAAGCATAGCCTTATGCTTATTTTTTCTTACCGGCTTTGCCTTCTTTGCGGATAATGCGCTCGCCTTCGTACTTGATGCCTTTGCCTTTGTATGGCTCTGGCTCGCGTACGGAGCGGATTTTCGCAGCCGTTGCGCCGACAAGCTCTTTGTCGATGCCGCGGACCGTGATTTTGTTGTTACCGATCACTTCGAACTCGATGCCGTCAGCAGGCACGATTTCGACCGGGTGGGAGTAGCCGACGTTGAGGACGACTTTCTCGCCGGATTTGCTAGCGCGGTAACCAACGCCTACCAGCTCAAGATTCTTGGAGAATCCATCCGTTACACCGCTGACCATGTTCGCGATGATGCTGCGGGTCGTGCCGTGCAGGGAGCGGTGCAGCTTGTTGTCGGAAGGACGTTCCACGAGGATCGTGCCTTCTTCCAAGTTGACTTTGATATCTTTGTGAACCGGACGGCTAAGGGAACCTTTCGGTCCTTTTACCGTGATCACCGTTTCGTCCAGGGAAACATTCACGCCGCTAGGGACGGTAATCGGTTTGCGACCAATACGGGACATTGTTGCACCTCCTATCGTTGTGGCGATTTATTACCAGACGTAGCAGACGACTTCGCCGCCAGCTTTGCCTTGACGTGCTTCTTTGTCGGTCATAACTCCCTTGGATGTGGAGATAATCGCGATTCCGAGACCGCCGAGTACGCGCGGAACCTCGTTGGATTTCGTGTAAACGCGCAGGCCAGGCTTACTGATACGTTTCAGACCAGTAATGACACGCTCGTTGTTGGAGCCGTATTTCAGGAAAATACGGATCATCCCTTGCTTGCTGTCCTCGATATATTCAGCGTCACGAATGAAGCCCTCGCGCTTGAGAATATCAGCGATTTGCTTCTTGATTTTCGAAGCGGGCATTTCAACGGTTTCATGACGAACAAGATTCGCGTTGCGGATACGGGTAAGCATATCTGCGATCGGATCAGACATAACCATTCTTGTGTACCTCCTTCCCGACTAAAGCTGATTACCAGCTGGCTTTTTTGACGCCAGGGATCTGGCCTTTGTATGCTAATTCACGGAAACAAATCCGGCAAATTTTAAACTTTTGCAGAACCGAGTGCGGACGTCCGCAACGCTCGCAACGAGTGTAGGCGCGGACTTTGAACTTCGGAGCGCGTTGCTGCTTAACTTTCATCGAAGTTTTTGCCACTTTGGTATTACACCTCCTGATTCGCGATTACTTCGCGAACGGCATTCCCAGTTGGGTCAGCAGCTCACGAGATTCTTCGTCCGATTGAGCCGTCGTTACGATAACGACGTCCATACCGCGGACTTTATCGACTTTATCGTATTCGATCTCCGGGAAGATCAGCTGCTCTTTAAGGCCAAGGGTGTAGTTGCCGCGACCGTCGAAAGCTTTGGTCGATACGCCGCGGAAGTCGCGTACGCGAGGCAGGGCAACGTTGAACAGCTTGTCGAGGAAGTAGTACATGCGGTCACCGCGCAGTGTAACTTTAACCCCGATCGGCATATTTTCACGAAGCTTGAAGCCGGCGATGGACTTCTTAGCACGCGTGATAACCGGTTTTTGACCGGAGATGAGGCGGAGATCTTCGACAGCGACGTCAAGCACTTTGGAGTTGGCAACAGCTTCGCCTACGCCCATGTTGATGACGACCTTCTCGATCTTCGGCACTTGCATCACCGTCTGGTAGCTGAACTTCTGCATCAGAGCAGGAGTGATTTCATTCAGAAAACGATCTTTCATTCTTGCTGCCATGGTAAAGGGTCCTCCTTTCCGTAAAGAGTAATTAGTCGATAACTTCGCCGGAGCGCTTAGCTACGCGGACTTTTTTGCCGTTATCAAGCACTTTGTAGCCGATGCGCGTTACTTTGCCGCTCTTCGGATCTACGTGCATCACGTTGGAAACGTGGATCGGAGCTTCCTGCTCGAGGATGCCGCCCTGCGGGTTCGCTTGGGAAGGACGCGTATGCTTCTTCACCATGTTAACGCCTTCGATCAGGACACGGTTCTCACGAGGGTAAGCTGCGATGACGCGGCCTTTTTTGCCTTTATCCTTGCCCGTGATGACGATAACGGTATCGTCTTTCTTCACGTGCAGCTTGTTGTTGTGGGATTCCAGAACTTTTTTAACCTTTGGCATGTGTTACACCTCCTGCTCCTTGACTTCAATCACGCCGCCAGGGCGTTAATTAGATAACTTCCGGTGCAAGCGATACGATCTTCATGAAGTCTTTCTCACGAAGCTCACGGGCAACTGGTCCGAAGATACGGGTGCCGCGCGGGCTCTTGTCTTCCTTCACGATGACTGCTGCATTCTCGTCGAATGCGATGTAGGAACCGTCCTTGCGGCGAACTGTACGCTTCGTGCGCACGATAACCGCTTTGACTACATCGCCTTTTTTGACAACGCCACCGGGTGTTGCTTGTTTGACAGAGCAGACGATCAGATCGCCGATGTGTCCTACGCGACGTCCCGTACCACCCAGAACGCGGATACACATCAGTTCCTTTGCGCCAGAGTTGTCAGCAACCGCAAGGCGTGTAAAAGGTTGAATCATTGAAATGTCCTCCTTTCAGTCATGATGGCCGAATCGTCTTAAAGTACAACGGCTTCTTCGACGACTTGAACCAGTCTCCAACGCTTGTCTTTCGACAGCGGACGAGTTTCCATGATTTTAACCGTATCACCGATTTTCGCAGTGTTGTTTTCATCATGGGCTTTGAATTTCTTCGTGTATTTGATGCGCTTATGGTAGAGATCATGTTTTTTGTAGGTTTCTACAGCCACCACGATCGTTTTATCCATTTTGTCGCTGACCACTTTGCCAATCTGAACTTTGCGGTTGTTGCGTTCGCTCATGTTCTTCCTCCTTCCTCAGGCTGGGCCGTTCAGGCACAGGGCTGAATTAGCTGCTGATTCCCAGTTCTCTTTGGCGCAGTACCGTTTTGGCACGTGCGATTTCTTTCCGTACCGCGCTGATGCGGGTCGGATTATCCAATTGGCCGGTAGCCAGTTGGAAGCGGAGGTTGAACAGCTCTTCTTTAAAGCCGGCAACCTTTTGGTTCAGCTCGTCAGTGGTCAGGTTGCGGAATTCATTAGCTTTCATTTGCTTCACCACCCACTTCTTCGCGTTTCACAAACTTCGTTTTTACCGGGAGCTTGTGGGCCGCAAGGCGCAATGCTTCGCGCGCGATTTCCTCGGATACGCCGGCAAGCTCAAACATCACTTTGCCCGGTTTAACGACGGCAACCCATTTCTCCACGTTACCTTTACCGCTACCCATCCGGACCTCGAGAGGCTTCTGGGTGATTGGCTTGGAAGGGAAGATCTTGATCCATACCTTACCGCCACGTTTGATGTAACGGGTCATGGCGATACGAGCGGATTCGATCTGACGGTTCGTGACCCAACCAGGCTCAAGCGCTTGAAGGCCGAATTCACCGAAGTGAACTTCCGTGCCGCCTTTAGCGCGGCCTTTCATATGTCCGCGTTGTTCTTTGCGGTGTTTGACGCGTTTAGGTACCAACATGATTAGTTGCCTCCTTCCTGGACGGCTGCTTTCTTCTTCACAGGAAGGATTTCACCGCGGTAGATCCATACTTTTACGCCGATGCGGCCGTAAGTCGTATGTGCTTCAGCTGTGCCGTAGTCGATATCGGCGCGCAGCGTATGAAGCGGCACGGTTCCTTCGCTGTATCCTTCTTGACGAGCGATCTCGGCGCCGCCGAGACGACCGCTGACAGAAGTTTTGATTCCTTTTGCGCCTGCGCGCATCGAGCGCTGCAGAGCTTGCTTCATCGCGCGGCGGAACGAAGTCCGGCGCTCAAGCTGTTGTGCGATGCTTTCGGCAACGAGCGTTGCGTCCAGATCGGCTTGTTTGATTTCGGAGATGTTGATGTGCACTTTTTTGCCGTTCGTCAGGCGAGTCAGCTCGTTGCGAAGGTTCTCGACTTCAGAACCGCCCTTGCCGATGACCATGCCTGGCTTCGCGGTGTTGATCGTGACGTTCACGCGGTTCGATGCGCGCTCGATCTCGATGCGGGACACAGCAGCGTCTTTCAGCTTGCCTTTGAGGAATTCGCGAACTCGAACGTCTTCCATCAGAAGATCGCCGAAATCTTTACCGGCGTACCATTTGGATTCCCAATCCCGGATGACCCCGATGCGAAGACCAACCGGATTTACCTTTTGACCCACTCGTTATCCCTCCTTATTTTTCAGATACGACCAGCGTGATGTGGCTGGTGCGCTTGTTGATGCGGCTTGCGCGGCCCATAGCGCGCGGCATAAACCGTTTCATAGTCGGCCCTTGGTTAACGAATACCTGGGATACGACCAGTTTGTTCACGTCGAGCTGGTAGTTATGCTCGGCGTTCGCAATTGCAGAGTTCAGAAGTTTTTCCACGATCGGGGATGCAGAGCGCGGAGTGTGGCGCAGGATTGCGATCGCTTCGCCAACTTGCTTGCCGCGGATCAGGTCAACAACGAGCTGAGCTTTGCGGGGTGCAATGCGCACTTGGTTAGCATGTGCTTTAGCTTCTGCCATGACAGGTACCTCCTCTCAAACAGCGATGGTATGGAAAGGGCAACGCAACTTAACGTCTGCCCGTTTTTTTGTCGTCGTCGTGACCTTTGTAGGTACGAGTCGGCGCGAATTCACCGAACTTGTGTCCAACCATGTCTTCCGTCACGTATACCGGCACGTGCTTGCGGCCGTCATAAACAGCCAGCGTGTGTCCGATGAATTGCGGGAAGATGGTGGAACGGCGGGACCAGGTTTTGATCACCGTTTTCTTGTTCGCTGCATTCAGTTCTTCAACTTTCTTCAGCAGGTACCCGTCGATGAAAGGACCTTTTTTCAAACTACGACCCATGGATCTGCTCCTCCCTTCCTCGAAGCGTTAGCGTGACGTACTTACGTCACGCACAATCGCTCAAGCGGTTATTATTTCGTACGGCGACGAATAATATATTGGCTCGATGCTTTCTTCTTCTTGCGCGTTTTGGCACCAAGGGTTGGTTTGCCCCATGGAGACATAGGCGACTTGCGTCCGATTGGAGCGCGGCCTTCACCACCACCGTGAGGGTGATCGTTAGGGTTCATGACTACGCCGCGAACTTCAGGACGCTTGCCCAGCCAACGGGAACGGCCGGCTTTACCGATTTTCACGAGCTCGTGATCCTCGTTGCCAACAGAGCCGATCGTTGCACGGCAAGTTTTCAGGATGCGGCGCACTTCACCGGAGCTGAGACGGATAACCACGTAGGTTTCCTCTTTACCGAGAAGCTGAGCTTCCGTACCGGCTGCGCGAACAAGTTGTCCACCTTTGCCAGGCTTCAGCTCGATGTTGTGGATAAGCGTACCGACCGGAATGTTTTCCAGTGGAAGCGCGTTGCCCACTTTGATGTCTGCGGATGGACCGGAAACGATCGCATCGCCGACTTTAAGGCCTTTAGGCGCGATGATGTAGCGCTTTTCGCCATCGACATAGTTGATCAGAGCGATATTCGAAGTGCGGTTCGGATCGTATTCGATCGTCGCTACGCGGCCTTCGATGCCGTCTTTGGTCCGCTTGAAGTCGATGATGCGGTATTTGCGCTTGTGCCCGCCGCCGTGGTGACGAACCGTGATTTTACCCTGGTTGTTGCGGCCGGCTTTTTTGAAAAGCGGCGCCAGGAGCGATTTCTCCGGTACGTTTGTTGTGATCTCTTCGAATGTCGAGACCGACATGTGGCGACGAGCCGGGGAAGTCGGTTTGTACTTCTTGATAGGCACTTTGTTTCCCTCCTTATCTTGTCAGGTTAGACCGACTCGAAGAATTCCAGCTCTTTGCTGTCTTCGCTCAGTTGAACGAAGGCTTTCTTCCACTCGGACGTATATCCGGAATGACGGCCGTAGCGTTTAGGCTTGGCTGGCACGCGAAGCGTGTTCACGTTCGTCACTTTAACGCTGAAGATCTGCTCGATGGCAGCTTTGATTTCCGTTTTGTTGGCACGAATGTCAACTTCGAACACATAGCGTTTTGCGCCCATGAGCTCAGTTGTCTGTTCCGTGATAACCGGGCGCTTGATAATATCGCGTGGATCTTTCATTACGCAAGCACCTCCTGTACTTTCTCGACCGCATCCTTGGTGATGATGAGTTGGTCATGCGACAGCACATCCAGAACATTGATGCCCGAGGCTGCGACGAACTTCACACCAGGAATGTTGCGGGCGGACAGAGCCACGTTGTTCTCGAATTCAGCCGTTACGACGAGCGCTTTGCGGCCTACTTTGAGGTTGTTCAGAACGGCTTGGAATTCCTTGGTCTTCGGAGCAGCGAAGCTCAGTTGATCGAGAACGATCAGCTCGCTAGCGATGACTTTGGAAGAAAGTGCCGAACGAATAGCCAGACGACGAACTTTGCGTGGCAGCTTGAAGCTGTAGCTGCGCGGAGTCGGTCCGAATACCGTACCGCCGCCAACCCATTGCGGGGAGCGGATGGAGCCTTGACGCGCGCGTCCGGTTCCTTTTTGCTTCCAAGGTTTGCGGCCACCGCCGCGAACTTCGGAGCGTCCTTTGGTTTTGTGCGTGCCAGCGCGCTCGGCTGCTTGTTGCAGCAGAACTGCGCTATGCAGGACGTGAGTGTTAGGCTCGATGCCGAAGACATGCTCGGAGAGCTCAATGTCGCCGACTTTTGCGCCGCTCACATTTACCACATCTACTTTAGGCATAGCTTGTTCCTCCTTTCTTCAGGCGGCGAGTTATTTCTTCACCGTTTGTTTGATTTTAACGAAGCTGTTTTTAGGACCCGGAATGGAGCCTTTAACGAGCAGTACGTTGCGTTCAGCATCGACGCGTACGACTTCAAGTTTCTGAATCGTAATCGTCTCATGGCCCATGTGTCCTGGAAGGCGTTTGCCTTTAGGTACGCGGTTCGCTTGGATGGAACCCATCGAACCAGGACCGCGGTGGTAACGCGAACCGTGCGCCATAGGGCCGCGGCTTTGTCCCCAGCGTTTGATCACGCCTTGGAAGCCTTTGCCTTTGGATACGCCCGTCACGTCAACGAACTCGCCTTCAACGAACAGGTCAGCTTTGATTTCTTGGCCGACTTCGTATTCGCCCAGGCTGATGCCACGAATCTCACGAACGTAGCGCTTAGGAGCCGTATTGGCTTTTTTGGCATGGCCGACTTGCGGCTTGTTGGCGTTTTTCTCTTTTTTGTCAGAGAAACCGAGCTGAACAGCTTCGTAGCCATCATTTTCTTGGTCTTTCTTTTGCAGGACGACACATGGGCCGGCTTCGATAACCGTGACTGGCACGACATTACCTTCAGCTGTGAACACTTGCGTCATTCCGAGCTTTTTACCTAAGATACCCTTCATGTTGACACCTCATTTCGTTCTCACTTTAGCTTACGCTTGTGGATAACTTACAGTTTGATTTCGATATCTACACCGGACGGCAGGTCCAGGCGCATCAGAGCATCGACCGTTTGCGGAGTCGGGTTCACAATATCGATCAGACGCTTATGCGTACGCTGTTCGAATTGCTCGCGCGAATCCTTGTACTTGTGTACTGCACGGAGAATGGTGATGATTTGCTTTTCCGTCGGAAGCGGAATCGGACCGGAAACGCCTGCCCCGGAACGTTTTGCAGTTTCAACGATTTTCTCTGCAGACTGATCAAGAATGCGGTGATCGTATGCTTTCAAGCGAATACGAATCTTTTGCTTTGCCATATAAGTCCCTCCTTCTATCGCCCAATTTAGTATCGGACATACTCCGCGTGAACTCCTTACACATGCTCCATGGCAAAGGAGCCGGGTGTGTCAGCAACCTCCCGCATCATCGCAACGTCACAGACCAACAGACAATATTTTATCACGTCACACATGCTAATGCAACATGTAAATAGGCTCGAGCTCATGTTTCCTTCTTTTGCTCTAAAAAGCCTTCTAAAGGCCGTTTTTTCGTTGACCGCTCAGCACGTATTCGAGCTTTCGGAAGATTGTATTCCTTTCTGGAAGGGAGAAGTTAGAATGAGTTTCTTCTATATAAATAGAGATGCCGAATAAACATGCTTTTTATGGTCTTATAGGTGAGGGAAGCTCATCCGCCTCATCCCAAATTCTTTTGCCTTCAACCAAGCGCTGGATCGATTCTGGAATACAAAAAAGCCCCCGCCGAAGCGGGGGCTTGTCCGGTCCGCAGCTAATGCTGCAGGATCCTTATTTTTGGATGGATGCTACGGCGCCAGCGCCTACCGTACGGCCGCCTTCGCGGATCGAGAAGCGAGTTCCTTCTTCGATAGCGATTGGAGCGATCAGTTCAACGGTAACCGTGATGTTGTCGCCAGGCATAACCATTTCCGTACCTTCAGGCAGGTTGATGATGCCCGTTACGTCCGTTGTACGGAAGTAGAACTGTGGACGGTAGCCTGTGAAGAAAGGCTTGTGACGTCCGCCCTCTTCTTTAGTCAGGACGTAGATTTGAGCCGTGAAGTTCGTGTGCGGCTTTACCGAACCCGGTTTAGCCAGAACTTGTCCACGCTCGATGTCTTTACGGTCAACACCGCGAAGCAGTGCGCCGATGTTGTCGCCCGCTTGAGCGGAGTCCATCAGCTTGCGGAACATTTCCACGCCCGTAACGACGGATTTGCGGGATTCTTCAGCCAGACCGATGATTTCAACTTCATCGGAGACTTTGACTACGCCACGGTCGATACGGCCAGTTGCAACCGTACCACGGCCCGTGATCGTGAACACGTCCTCGACAGGCATAAGGAAAGGCTTAGCCGTGTCGCGCTCAGGAGTCGGGATGTACGTATCAACTTGCTCGAAGAGCTCGATGATTTTGTCAGCCCAAGGACCGTCTGGGTTTTGCAGAGCTTCACGAGCAGCGCCGCGGATGATTGGAGTGTCGTCGCCTGGGAACTCATACTCGTTAAGAAGGTCGCGAACTTCCATTTCAACCAGCTCGAGGAGCTCTTCGTCTTCAACCATGTCGCATTTGTTCAGGAATACGACGATGTAAGGCACGCCTACTTGGCGGGAGAGCAGGATGTGCTCGCGCGTTTGCGGCATAGGGCCGTCAGCTGCGGATACAACCAGGATCGCGCCGTCCATTTGAGCTGCGCCGGTGATCATGTTTTTAACATAGTCGGCGTGGCCTGGGCAGTCAACGTGTGCATAGTGACGGTTAGGCGTTTCGTACTCGACGTGAGCCGTGGAGATCGTGATACCGCGCTCGCGCTCTTCTGGAGCTTTGTCGATTTGGTCGAAAGCCGTAGCTACGCCGCCGTATTTTTTGGAAAGAACAGTCGTGATGGCAGCCGTCAGCGTCGTTTTACCATGGTCGACGTGACCGATCGTACCGATGTTAACGTGCGGTTTATTACGTTCAAATTTAGCTTTTGCCATTGAACTTAATCCTCCTTAAGGTCAGGAAAGTTTATGTTAGGTGACAGACGAACGCCGCAAGCGGCTCTTCGCCTGTCACAGCGAACCTATATAGAGATTACTCCGATTTGCTCTTGGAAACAATCTCTTCTTGGATCGATTTCGGAACTTCTTCGTAGTGCGAGAGTTCCATGGAGAACACGCCGCGACCTTGGGTACCGGAACGAAGTGTCGTGGAGTATCCGAACATCTCGGCGAGAGGCACCTTGGCACGAACGATTTGCGCGCCTGCGCGCGAATCCATGCCTTCGATGCGTCCGCGACGGGAGTTCAGCATGCCCATGACGTCGCCCATGTACTCTTCAGGAATCGTGACTTCGACCTTCATGATCGGCTCGAGAATGACAGGCTTACACTTGTCTTTCGCGGCTTTGAGGGCCATGGAGCCTGCGATCTTGAACGCCATCTCCGAGGAGTCGACGTCATGATAGGATCCGTCGACGATCGTAGCTTTGATGTCGACCAGCGGGAAGCCGGCTACGACACCATTCTTCATGGACTCTTCGATACCCGCTTGAGTCGGGCCGATGAATTCACGAGGTACGACGCCACCGACGACTTTGTTCTCGAAGACAAAACCGCTGCCCGGCTCGAGTGGCTCGAATTCGATCCACACGTGGCCGAACTGGCCGCGTCCGCCGGATTGGCGAACGAATTTGCCTTCGACCTTAGCCGCTTGACGGAAGGTCTCACGGTAAGCTACTTGCGGCTTGCCGACGTTCGTCTCTACTTTGAATTCGCGGAGCATGCGGTCAACGAGGATTTCAAGGTGAAGCTCACCCATGCCTGCGATGATCGTTTGTCCCGTTTCTTCGTCCGTATGAGCACGGAACGTCGGATCCTCTTCCGAGAGCTTCTGCAGAGCGATACCCATCTTGTCTTGGTCAGCCTTGGTCTTAGGCTCGACCGCGAGTTGGATAACCGGCTCAGGGAAGTTCATGGATTCGAGGATGACCGGATTCTTCTCATCGCACAGCGTATCGCCAGTCGTTGTATCCTTAAGGCCTACTGCAGCGGCGATGTCGCCGGAGTAAACCGAACTGATCTCTTGACGGCTGTTGGCATGCATTTGAAGAATACGTCCGACCCGCTCGCGCTTGCCCTTCGTTGCGTTCACAACGTAAGAACCGGAGTTCAGCACGCCGGAGTAAACGCGGAAGAAGGTCAGCTTGCCGACGAAAGGATCCGTCATGATTTTGAATGCGAGAGCCGAGAACGGCGCTTCGTCGGAAGATTCGCGGGTCGTCTCCGTTCCATCCTCAAGGGTACCCTTGATTGCAGGAACGTCGATTGGAGCCGGCAGATAGTCAACGACTGCATCCAGCATCATTTGCACGCCTTTGTTGCGGTACGAGGAGCCGGCGATGACCGGGAAGATCTTCACTTCGACAACGCCCTTGCGGAGCGCCGCTTTGAGTTCTGGAATGGTGATTTCTTCGCCTTCCAGATACTTCATCATGAGTTCTTCGTCCAGCTCGGCCACTTTCTCGACCAGCTCTGCGCGGAGCTCTTCGGCTTGCTCAGCCAGCTCGGCAGGGATCTCGACTTGCTCAGGATCTTTCCCGAGGTCGTCTTTGTATTTGTAGGCAACACGTTCAACGAGATCGATTACGCCGACAAAATCATTCTCGGCGCCAATCGGCAGTTGAATCGCGACAGCATTGGCTTGCAGACGATCGCGCATGTCTTTGATGACATTCAGGAAGTCAGCGCCGATGATGTCCATTTTGTTGATGTAAGCAATCCGGGGAACGTTGTAGCGGTCAGCCTGGCGCCATACAGTTTCGGACTGAGGCTCAACGCCTTCCTTTGCACTGAAAACACCAACTGCCCCGTCCAATACGCGCAGGGAACGTTCAACTTCAACGGTGAAGTCAACGTGTCCCGGGGTGTCGATGATATTGATGCGGTTGCCCTTCCACTGAGCGGTCGTCGCGGCAGACGTGATCGTGATGCCGCGCTCCTGCTCTTGCTCCATCCAGTCCATCGTCGCCGCACCTTCGTGCACTTCGCCGATTTTGTGGGTACGGCCTGTGTAGAACAGGATCCGTTCGGTCGTGGTGGTTTTACCCGCATCGATATGCGCCATAATCCCGATGTTGCGCGTATTTGCCAAGGAGAACTCTCTTGCCATTGGAATGTCTCCCTTCAAATTGTACTGCTAGAATCCTACCAGCGGTAGTGAGCGAATGCTTTGTTGGCTTCCGCCATTTTGTGCGTGTCTTCGCGTTTTTTAACGGAAGCGCCAGTGTTGTTGGAAGCGTCGAGAATTTCAGCTGCAAGACGCTCTTCCATCGTTTTCTCCCCGCGGTTACGCGAGTAGTTCACGAGCCAACGGAGACCAAGCGCGGTACGGCGCTCAGGTTTAACTTCGATCGGCACCTGGTAGTTGGCGCCGCCTACACGGCGGGCTTTAACTTCCAGTACAGGCATGATGTTCTTCAGGGCTGCTTCGAACACTTCCATTGGATCTTTACCGGAGCGCTCTTGAATCAGTTTGAAGGCATCATACAGCAGCGTTGCGGCAACGCCGCGCTTGCCGTCGATCATGATGCGGTTGATGAGACGTGTAACGAGCTTGCTGTTGTAAATAGGATCCGGCAGTACGTCGCGTTTTGTTACAGGACCTTTACGTGGCATGTAGCAAGTCCCCCTTTCCCTCAGTATCTAATAAGTTGAAGTTTATAAAAGTCTTACTTTTTAACTTTAGGACGCTTAGCGCCATATTTGGAACGAGCTTGCATACGGTTGTTGACGCCAGCCGTATCCAATGCACCGCGAACGATATGGTAACGTACGCCCGGAAGGTCTTTTACACGTCCGCCGCGAATCAGAACGACGCTGTGCTCTTGCAGGTTGTGTCCGATACCCGGAATGTAAGCCGTAACCTCTACGCGGTTCGTCAGACGAACACGAGCGTATTTGCGAAGTGCGGAGTTAGGCTTCTTCGGAGTCATCGTGCCTACGCGAGTGCAGACACCGCGTTTTTGCGGAGCGCTGATTTCCGTTGCCTCACGCTTCAGGGCATTGAATCCCCGCTGCAGTGCTGGCGATTTGGACTTGACCACTTTTGCTTGACGGCCCTTGCGGACCAGTTGGTTAATTGTTGGCATGTCGGTTGCCACCCCCTTCCCATAATTCATGAAACGCTGAACTGATTGACGCTCATTATTTAAGCCCACAGATCCAGGCGGTTCATCTTTGGACAAACAAAAGTTTTTGCCTGACGTATTGAGCGGAAAAATCCGAACCTTACCGGCAAAAACAACGTCCTACTCTTCATCTCCAACCATTGCCGCCATCGCGGCTCCGACGTCAATCCCGCATTGCTCTCCGAGATCGGTCATCGTCTCCGTCCAAGTCACTGGCACGCTCATTCTTCCGCATAACTCGACGATAGCGCCGGTCAGCCTGTCATCAGCGTCTCTGGCTACATAGACGTGAATCGCCTTGCCTAATTCAACGGTCTTGGTCGTCTGTTTCGTGCCAATCTTGTAAGCCATGGATTCACCATCCTTGCTTAAGCACAGAAATCCACTCACAGGCACACTTCGATATAGTAGCACTAGACTTATCCCCATGTCAAGATGGGCTTGTCCATTTGCTCGAAAGATATTCCGTCCCAAAGAGCGCGCCCATAAAAGAGCAGCCGCCCGAAGGCCGGGCAGCTGCTGATGTTGAGCGGTGTCGCAAGGCCCGTCGAATCAGGATTCGACCGGAACCGTCTCGCTGAGCTCGGCTTCCGCAGCTACGGTCTCGAGTTCGTCCTCTTGGCCGACGAAGCGGATGCTGCGGTAACGGTTCATGCCCGTACCGGCAGGGATCAGCTTGCCGATGATGACGTTCTCCTTGAGGCCGAGCAGCTGGTCGACCTTGCCTTTGATGGCAGCGTCGGTCAGGACGCGGGTCGTTTCCTGGAAGGATGCCGCGGAAAGGAAGGAATCCGTCTCCAGGGAAGCCTTGGTGATGCCGAGCAGGACCGGCTTGGCGACTGCCGGCTCGCGGCCGGACAGAAGCACCTCGCGGTTGGCTGCTTCGTATTCATGCACATCGACAAACGCGCCAGGCAGAAGCTTCGTGTCGCCGGCATCGACGATGCGGATTTTGCGGAGCATCTGCTTGATCATGACTTCGACGTGCTTGTCGTTGATTTCTACGCCTTGGTTCCGGTATACGCGCTGAACTTCCTGCAGGATGTAGTTCTGTACCCCGCGGATGCCTTTGATGCGCAGCATTTCCTTCGGATCGATGGAGCCGTCTGTCAGCTCGTCGCCGGCTTCCAGATGCTGGCCTTCGATGACGCGGATCCGGGAACCGTAGCTGACCGGATACACTTTGGACTCGGCTTCGCCTTGAACTTCGATCTCACGGCGGTCCTTCGTTTCGCGGATGCTCTTCACGACGCCGTCCAGTTCGCTGATGATCGCTTGGCCTTTAGGGTTACGCGCCTCGAAGAGCTCCTGGATACGCGGCAGACCTTGCGTGATGTCGTCGCCGGCAACGCCGCCGGTATGGAACGTACGCATGGTGAGCTGGGTTCCCGGCTCGCCGATCGATTGGGCCGCGATGATGCCTACGGCTTCGCCGATCTCTACATGCTTGCCGGTCGCCAGGTTGCGGCCGTAGCAGATCTTGCAGACGCCGTGACGGGCGCGGCAGCTCAGTACGGAACGGATCTGAAGCTTCTCTACGCCTGCATCGACGATCGCATCGGCCTTCTCGGCGTCGATGAGCTCGTTGCGGGCAACGATGACTTCTCCCGTCTGCGGATGACGGATCGTCTCGAAGGAATAGCGGCCCTCGATACGGTCGTACAGATCCTCGATGACTTCCTTGCCGTCCTGAATCTTGGCGACCATGATGCCTTTGTCCGTGCCGCAATCGTCCTCGCGGACGATAACGTCCTGGGCGACGTCGACGAGACGGCGGGTCAGGTAACCGGAGTCGGCTGTACGGAGGGCGGTATCGGCAAGACCTTTACGCGCGCCGTGAGTCGAGATGTAGTACTCGAGTACCGTCAGGCCTTCACGGAAGTTCGACTTGATCGGGAGCTCGATGATGCGGCCGGATGGGTTGGCCATCAGACCCCGCATGCCGCCCAGCTGGGTGATCTGCGATTTGTTACCCCGCGCTTTGGAGTCCACCATGAGCATGATGGAATTGTAGCGGTCCATCGATTTCATGAGGATTTCGGTGATCTGGTCTTTGGTCTTGCTCCAGATCTCGATGACGCGGTCATAACGTTCTTCGTTGGTGATCAGGCCGCGACGGTACTGGTTCGTGACGACTTTGACCTTCTCGTCGGATTGCTTCAGGATTTCTTCCTTCTCCGGCGGCACGATGACGTCGGAGACGGCAACCGTGATGCCCGCGCGGGTCGAGTACGTGAATCCGAGCTCCTTGATCTTGTCAAGGATGACCGACGTCTTGGTCGTGTGGTACTGGCGGAAGCATTCCGCGATCAGAAGACCGAGGTATTCCTTGCCGACAGCGCCCATTTGCGGCACGTTGTCCAGGAAGGAGTTCAGGTCCGCGCCTTTTTCGTACACGAAATATTTATCCGGCGTTCCATCCATCAGGTTGGTCTTGGTAGCCTCGTTGATGTAAGGGAACGAGCTCGGGAAGATCTCGTTGAAGATGACTTTGCCGACCGTCGTCGAGATGAGCGAGCTGTTCTGCTGATCCGTGAAGGCATCCTTCTTGAGGACCTTCGCCGGAATGAAGATGCGCGCATGCAGCGACACGATGCCCCGCTGGTAAGCGGAAACGGCTTCGTTGACGGAGCCGAAGACAGAGCCGGATCCTTGGGCTTCCTTGTTGTCCATCGTCAGATAGAAGGAGCCGAGGACCATATCCTGGGACGGAGTTACGACCGGCTTGCCGTCCTTAGGGTTGAGGATGTTGCCTGCCGCCAGCATGAGAAGGCGGGCTTCCGCCTGCGCTTCCGCGGACAGCGGGACGTGGACGGCCATCTGGTCGCCGTCGAAGTCGGCGTTGTAGGCCGTACATACGAGCGGGTGAAGCTTGATGGCGCGTCCTTCGACAAGGATCGGCTCGAAAGCCTGGATGCCGAGTCTGTGAAGCGTAGGGGCACGGTTCAAGAGAACCGGATGCTCCTTGATGACTTCTTCAAGAACGTCCCAAACCTCGGCGCTGACGCGCTCGACCTTGCGCTTGGCGCTCTTGATGTTGTGGGCGAGCCCTTTGTTGACCAGTTCCTTCATGACGAACGGCTTGAAGAGCTCCAGCGCCATTTCCTTCGGAAGGCCGCATTGGTACATCTTCAGGCTCGGTCCGACAACGATAACGGAACGGCCGGAGTAGTCGACGCGCTTGCCGAGAAGGTTCTGGCGGAAGCGGCCCTGCTTGCCCTTCAGCATATGGCTGAGGGATTTCAGGGGACGGTTGCCGGGACCCGTAACCGGGCGGCCGCGGCGGCCGTTGTCGATGAGGGCATCGACGGCTTCCTGCAGCATGCGCTTCTCGTTCTGCACGATGATGTCGGGAGCGCCGAGATCGAGCAGGCGCTTCAGACGGTTGTTGCGGTTGATGACGCGGCGGTACAGGTCGTTGAGGTCGGAGGTCGCGAAGCGTCCGCCGTCCAGCTGGACCATCGGACGAAGCTCCGGCGGAATGACCGGGAGCACATCGAGAATCATCCAATCCGGCTTGTTGCCGGAATGGCGGAACGCCTCGATGACCTCGAGACGCTTGATGGCGCGGTTGCGGCGCTGGCCTTGGGCCGTGCGCAGCTCTTCCTTGAGCTGATCCAGCTCGCGCTCGACGTCGATGTCCTGAAGCAGCTTCTTGACGGCTTCGGCGCCCATGCCGGCTTGGAATCCATAGCCGTATTTTTCACGGTAGCTGCGGTATTCCTTCTCGGACAGAAGCTGCTTTTTCTCCAGCGGGGTTTCGCCCGGATCCGTCACGACATAGCTTGCAAAGTAGATGATTTCCTCGAGCGAGCGGGGCGACATGTCGAGAGCCAGCCCCATCCGGCTAGGAATTCCTTTGAAGTACCAGATATGGGAGACAGGAGCGGCAAGCTCGATGTGTCCCATGCGCTCGCGGCGCACTTTGGCGCGGGTGACTTCAACGCCGCAGCGGTCGCAGACGACGCCTTTGTAGCGGACGCGCTTGTACTTGCCGCAGTGGCATTCCCAATCCTTGGTCGGGCCAAAGATCTTCTCGCAGAAGAGCCCTTCCTTCTCCGGCTTGAGCGTCCTATAGTTAATGGTCTCCGGCTTCTTGACTTCTCCGCGGGACCAAGAGCGAATCTTCTCCGGCGATGCAAGGCCGATCTTCATGTACTCGAAGTTGTTCACATCCAACAAGGAGCAACCCTCCTTAGTTCAAGTATGGCTTAGGCTTATTCCGCGCCAGCTTCGGCGCCTTCCAGGTTGAGGTTCAGCTTGTCGCTGGTGCCTTCGTCCTCGTCGTCGATTTCCTTCATTTCGATCTCGTTTTCGTCCTCGTTCAGGATTTTGACGTCCATGCCGAGAGACTGCAGCTCTTTGATCAAGACCTTGAACGACTCCGGAACGCCCGGCTCCGGCACGTTCTCGCCCTTCACGATCGATTCGTACGTCTTCACCCGGCCGACCACGTCGTCGGATTTGACCGTCAGGATCTCCTGGAGGGTGTAAGCCGCGCCATAGGCCTCGAGCGCCCATACTTCCATCTCGCCGAAGCGCTGGCCGCCGAACTGGGCTTTGCCGCCGAGAGGCTGCTGCGTCACGAGCGAGTATGGACCCGTGGAACGGGCGTGGATCTTGTCGTCGACCATGTGCGCCAGCTTGATCATGTACATGACGCCGACGGTGACTTCGCGCTCGAACGTCTCGCCCGTGCGTCCGTCATACAGAACCGTCTTGCCGTTGCGCTGCATGCCCGATTCTTCCATCGTGTCGAACACGTCGTACTCGCGCGCTCCGTCGAATACCGGCGTAGCGGCGTGGATGCCCAGACGCTTGCAGGCCATGCCGAGATGGACCTCAAGCACCTGGCCGATGTTCATCCGGGAAGGTACGCCCAGCGGGTTAAGAACGACTTCTACAGGCGTTCCGTCCGGCAGGAAAGGCATATCCTCTTCCGGCAGGATGCGGGCGATGACGCCCTTGTTGCCGTGGCGTCCGGCCATTTTGTCGCCTTCGGAGATTTTACGCTTCTGGGCGATGTAGACGCGGACCAGCTGGTTCACGCCAGGAGGCAGCTCGTCGCCGTTCTCGCGGGTGAACACTTTGACGTCGACGACGATGCCGTCCGTGCCGTGAGGCACGCGCAGGCTCGTGTCGCGCACTTCGCGCGCTTTTTCGCCGAAGATGGCGTGCAGCAGGCGCTCTTCCGCCGTCAGCTCCGTTACGCCCTTAGGCGTTACTTTGCCGACGAGGATGTCCCCGGCGCTGATCTCGGCGCCGACGCGGATGATGCCGCGCTCGTCGAGGTTCTTGAGCGCTTCTTCGCCGACATTCGGGATGTCGCGCGTGATTTCTTCAGGTCCGAGCTTCGTGTCGCGGGCTTCGGACTCGTATTCCTCAATGTGGATGGACGTGTACACGTCTTCCTTCACAAGCTTCTCGCTGAGCAGGATGGCATCCTCGTAGTTGTAGCCTTCCCAGGTCATGAAGGCAACGACGACGTTGCGGCCCAGAGCCAGCTCGCCCTGCTCGGTCGAAGGACCGTCGGCGAGGATATCGCCCTTCTTGACGACGTCGCCCTTGCGCGCCAGCGGACGCTGGTTGATGCAAGTGCCTTGGTTGGAGCGCATGAACTTGTGCAGCTTGTGCTTCACGAGATCTCCCGTGACCTGCTTGCCGTCCACCATCTCGACGCGGCGCAGCCAAATCTCGTTGGCCGAGGAGCGCTCGATGATGCCGTCATGCTTGGCGACGATGCAGACGCCGGAATCCTTCGCGGACTTGTGCTCCATGCCGGTGCCGACAAGAGGCGCCTTCGGAATGAGCAGAGGCACCGCTTGCCGCTGCATGTTGGATCCCATGAGCGCGCGGTTGGAGTCATCGTTCTCGAGGAACGGAATGAGAGCCGTCGCGACGGATACGACCTGCTTCGGCGATACGTCCATGTAGTCGACGCGCTCGGTCGGCATCGTCAGGATGTTGTCGGCCTGCTTGTTGTAGCGCACGACGACCTGATCGTCGACGAACTTGCTGTCTTCCGTCAGGAGGGCGTTTGCCTGTGCGATGACGTAGTTGTCTTCCTCATCCGCGGTCAGGTAAGCGATCTGCTCCGTGACGATAGCGGTCTTCGGATCCACCCAGCGGTACGGAGCTTCGATGAAGCCGTACTCGTTGATGCGGGCGAAGCTGGACAAGGAGTTGATCAGACCGATGTTCGGTCCCTCAGGCGTCTCGATCGGACACATCCGCCCATAGTGGGAGTGATGGACGTCTCGGACTTCCATGCCGGCGCGTTCCCGGGTCAGACCGCCGGGTCCGAGTGCGGACAGACGGCGTTTGTGCGTCAGCTCGGCCAGAGGGTTCGTCTGGTCCATGAACTGCGACAGCTGGGAGGAGCCGAAGAACTCCTTGATGGACGCGATGACCGGACGGATGTTGATCAGTGCCTGCGGCGTGATCGCGTTGGCGTCCTGGATCGACATGCGCTCGCGGACGACGCGCTCCATGCGGGAGAGGCCGATCCGGAACTGGTTCTGCAGCAGCTCGCCTACGGAACGCAGGCGGCGGTTGCCCAGATGGTCGATGTCGTCCGTGCTGCCTACGCCGTGCAGTAGGTTGATGAAGTAGTTGATCGACGCAATGATGTCGGCCGGCGTGATATGTTTGACCGACTTGTCGATGACGTCATTGGAAATGACCTTGATGATTTTGCCATCTTCGTTGGGAGCGAATACGCTCACCGTCTGCAGTGGGATACTATCTGCATCCAGAACGCCGTTGGCGACGTGATACGTTTTGCTGTTCAGCTGCTTTTCCAGGAATGGAAGCAGCTCATCCAGCAGGCGGCGGTCGATCATCTGGCCGGCTTCGGCCAGAATTTCGCCCGTCTCGTTGTCCACGAGAGTTTCAGCCAGACGCTGGTTGAACAGACGGTTTTTGATGTGGAGCTTTTTATTGATCTTGTAACGGCCTACATTGGCCAGATCATAACGTTTAGGGTCGAAGAAGCGCGCGACGAGCAAGCTCTTCGCATTGTCAAGCGTAGGCGGCTCGCCTGGACGCAGGCGCTCGTAGATTTCGATCAGGGCTTTTTCCGTGGAGTCGGTGTTATCCTTGTCCAGCGTGTTCTTGATGTACTCGTCCTGTCCGAGCAAGTCCAAGATTTCGGCATCGCTGCCGAATCCAAGGGCGCGAAGAAGCACCGTTACCGGAATCTTCCGGGTACGGTCGATGCGCACGTAGATGATATCCTTGGCATCCGTCTCCAGCTCCAGCCAAGCACCGCGGTTAGGAATGACAGTGGCCGTGTATGTGCGCTTGCCGTTTTTGTCGACCTTGGTGCTGAAGTACACGCTGGGGGAGCGTACCAATTGGCTGACGATAACGCGTTCCGCACCATTGATGATGAAGGTGCCGGTCTCGGTCATCAGCGGAAAATCGCCCATGAACACTTCCTGTTCCTTAACCTCGCCCGTTTCCTTGTTAAGGAGCCTTACCTTAACGCGAAGCGGCGCTGCATACGTAACGTCGCGCTCTTTCGACTCGTCGACGGAATACTTAGGCTCTCCCAGGCTATAATCGATGAATTCCAACGAAAGATTCCCCGTGAAGTCCTGAATCGGAGAAATATCCTGGAACAACTCCAGGAGATCGCTCTCCAGAAACTTCTCATAAGACTTTTGTTGGATTTCAATCAAGTTCGGGACTTCGAGCACTTCGTGAATCCGGTTATAGCTCCTGCGCGTGCGTCGACCATACTGAACAAGTTGTCCTGCCAACTTAACCTCACCCCTCATGTCTGCTTCTCAGCGTGATAAGCGCACTCATGAAACATGACCTAGCCAGACCTCAGCCGGTTACCTTCGGGCCGGCCGGTTTGAGCCTCAATCCCATGGTGGTAAATAAAGAAAAGCCCTTATCGAAGTGGTTTCGAAAAAAGAGCATACTTCCGGTCTGAAACCTCGGCCTCCCCCGCATGGACGAACCATAGGGAAGACATGGTCTCCTATCATGTAATTTTGCCCAAAATCTAAACATTATACGTCAAAAACCAATTTTGTATGCATTGCGCATCAAATAAATAATTCTTGACATTTTAGCGGACTAAAGAGATTCCGCCTATTTTAATGCTGACATTTCATAATAATAGCACATCGACAAAGGCGAGTCAACAAAAATGAGAATTTAGTCTCTAGCCAAAGCGAAAGCTTGCCCTTCATGTCGATCGGCCGTTCTTCCAGCGCTTCGCATACCGATAACCGTCCAATCGCTGTTGTCGCCAGATTCCTTCCATTACGGCTCAATAGGTTGGAATCCGGCGGCAAGGCGACCTCCCCGCGCTTTTGCAGGATCATTCCGTTACTCCGCCGCTGCAGGCGACATTCATTGCAGGCACTGCTCCGTTTCTGGCCAGCCGGCTAATTCTCGACCGAACGGATCGCCTTGAATATCCGGAACCCTTTATCCTTGCCGACTTCCTTGACACGGCCGAACAGCTGCAGCAGCTTGGCTTCGGCGGAAGGAGCCCCCTGCTTCTTTTGGATGACCACCCACATGCTGCCGCCGGGCTTCAGCAACGAATGCCCTTCCTCGAAGATTCGGTGAACCGTCGCTTTGCCTGCCCGAATCGGCGGATTCGTCAAGATCACATCAAACGGCTCGCCGCCTGCCTTCTCGAACAGATCGCTCTGCTGGATGCGTATATTGGCGATTCCATTCAGCTTCGCATTCTCTCCTGCCAGCTCTACGGCTCGCTCATTGATATCCAGCATGACAACCTGACCTTGCGGCGCCAGCCTTGCTGCCGTCAGTCCGATCGGTCCATAGCCGCAGCCGACATCGAGCACGCGGTCAGCCTCGCCGATCTCCATTTCCTCGATGAGGAAACGGCTGCCGTAATCGATTCCGCTTTTGGAAAAGACTCCGTTGTCCGTCATGAACTGAAACCGGAAGCCTCTCAGCTCCGTCTCGTGCTTTTGCCGGTTCTGCTGCGTTCCCGGCGTACGGGAATAGTAGTGGTCCGACATCATGTCCCTCCTTCCGGATATGCCTCCTCATAGAGAGAACCCCTTGGAACCGCGAGGCTCCAAGGGGTTCTCAAGCTTTTAGGAGAAAGCTTATTTCACTTCTACAGCTGCGCCTGCTTCTTCAAGCTTAGCTTTGATAGCGTCTGCTTCTTCTTTAGCTACTTTTTCTTTGATTGCTTTTGGAGCGTTGTCGACAACTTCTTTCGCTTCTTTCAGGCCAAGACCTGTCAGCTCGCGAACGACTTTGATGACGTTGATTTTGGAAGCGCCAGCGCTCATAAGGATAACGTCGAATTCGGATTGCTCTTCAACTTCAGCAGCGCCGCCGCCAGCAGCTACAACCGTAGGTGCAGCAGCCGTTACGCCGAATTCTTCTTCGATTGCTTTAACGAGATCGTTCAGTTCCAGAACGTTCATGCCTTTAATGGCTTCCAAGATTTGTTCGTTGCTCATGGTTGAACCTCCATTGGGTATAAGTTTTTTTGGTGGTGATGGGATGCCGGACTATGCCGGCGCAAGGATCAAGCAATTCCTGCCGGCAGCCGCAAGGCCGCCGGACGGAGGAAAATCGTTCTTAAGCTTCTGCTTCTTGCTTTTCCGCCACGGCTTTGACCGCCAGCGCGAAGTTGCGCATAGGAGCCTGGAGGACGCTGAGGAGCATGGAGAGCAGGCCGTCGCGGGATGGCAGGTCTGCCAGCGCCTTGATTTGGGCTGCGTCTACGACTTGGCCTTCGAGGATGCCGCCTTTTACTTTCAGGGCGTCATTTTTCTTGGCGAAGTCGGAGATGATTTTTGCAGGAGCTACGACGTCGTCCGCGCCGAAGGCGATAGCCGTCGGACCCGCGAGAACTTCCGTCAGAGCGGAGAGCTCGGCGGATTCGGACGCGCGGCGAACGAGGGAGTTTTTGAGAACCTGGAATTCGATGCCTGCTTCGCGAAGCTGCCTGCGCAGTTCCGTTACTTGAGCCACGTTCAGTCCACGGTAGTCAGCTACAACCGTCGTCGTGCTTGCTTTCAGCTTGGCGGCGATTTCTTCCACCTGCTGCTGCTTGGATTCGATAACTTTTACGTTTGCCATTTTGTTTACACCTCCCGATGTGGATATCCGTTGCATCCTTTAGAACGGTTTACCTTCAACCTGCCGGTGCATGAATAAAGGCCTCCGCCAAGACAGCGAAGGCCATGATTGTCCGTTTACGGGAAACGTATATCATAACACCTCGGTAGGGAATTAAGCCCGAAGGCGCCTACTGTCTTAGGTATGCGTGTTCTGAAGTTAGAATCGCAGCTCTTAGCGGAACGTGGAAACGTTGACGCGAGCGCCAGGTCCCATCGTGGAAGATACAGCGATGTTTTTCAGGTAAACCCCTTTGGCCGATGCCGGTTTGGCACGGTTCAGAGCGTCGATCAGCGACTTGAGGTTCTCAGCCAGCTTCTCGGCGTCGAACGACACTTTGCCGATCGGTGCATGGATTTGACCTGCACGGTCAAGACGGTATTCGATCTTGCCGGCTTTGATCTCCTGAACAGCCTTCGTCACGTCGAACGTTACCGTGCCGGCTTTAGGGTTAGGCATGAGGCCTTTGCCGCCGAGGATACGTCCGAGCTTGCCGACTTCAGCCATCATGTCAGGCGTAGCCACGCAGACATCGAATTCGAACCAGCCTTGTTGAATTTTGTTGATCATGTCCGCATCGCCGACGAAGTCAGCGCCTGCAGCTTCGGCTTCCTTCGCTTTGTCGCCTTTGGCGAATACGAGGACGCGCTTTGTTTTGCCCGTACCGTGCGGGAGTACAACGACACCGCGAACGGCTTGGTCTTGTTTCCGCGGGTCAACGCCCAGACGGACAGCCACTTCGACGGATTCGTCGAATTTGGCGGTTGCTGCTTTTTTCACGAGCTCGATTGCTTCAGACGGCTCGTAAGTCGCTTCGCTGTCGATCAGCTTAGCGGCTTCAACGTATTTCTTGCCATGCTTTGCCATGAAGAGTTCCTCCTTATGTGGTGTGTAGCGGAACGCCTGACGTACAGCCGTCCCTCCCACTGCGAAACCAGATGGTCCCGCTGTGACGCCGCGCCGAGAGGCGCGTCCTGGATTAGTCGACGATCGTTACGCCCATGCTGCGGGCAGTACCTTCGACCATGCGCATTGCGGCTTCTACGGATGCAGCGTTCAGATCCTGCATTTTTTGTTCTGCGATCTCGCGGACCTTGGAACGGTTGACCGTAGCGACCTTCTTCTTGTTCGGTTCGCCGGAACCCTTCTCGATGCCTGCTGCTACGCGGAGCAGTACGGCTGCTGGAGGAGTTTTCGTCTCGAACGTGAAGGAGCGGTCTTCGAATACGGTGATGACGACCGGAATGATCAGGCCGGCTTGATCAGCCGTACGAGCGTTGAACTCTTTACAGAACGCCATGATGTTGACGCCTGCTTGACCGAGTGCAGGACCGATTGGCGGAGCCGGGTTGGCTTTGCCTGCCGGAACTTGCAGCTTGACGAGTTTGATGACTTTCTTTGCCATGTGTTACACCTCCTGCGATCGAAGTCAGTTGCCTGACATGAAATGCTCATGCCGCCATCCGGATGAATCCGGAGGCCGGAAACCGGTTCATTATACCTTCTCGACCTGTGTGTAGTCAAGTTCAACCGGAGTTTCACGACCAAACATGTTGACATGGACTTTCAGCTTGCTCTTGTCCATTTGAATTTCTTCAATGACGCCGACAAAGTTAGCAAACGGACCTACTGTAACGCGAACGGTTTCTTTCAGCTCGAATTCCATCTTCGGCTTAGGCTCGGACATTCCCATATGGTTGAGAATGGCGTCCACTTCCTCCGGAAGCAGTGCCGTCGGCTTGGAGCCGGAACCTGTAGAGCCCACGAATCCCGTTACGCCAGGCGTATTGCGAACAACATACCAAGAATCGTCGGTCTGAATCATTTCCACCAGGACGTATCCCGGATAGACTTTGCGCATGACGGTCTTTTTCTTCCCGTCCTTGTTCACGATTTCTTCTTCCATCGGAACCAGCACGCGGAAGATCTTGTCTTCCATGCCCATCGATTCGACGCGGCGCTCGAGGTTGGCTTTCACCTTGTTCTCATAGCCCGAGTAAGTATGAACCACATACCATCTTTTTTCCATTAACAATCCACCTTTGGACCCTTCTTAAACAATCAGTTCAACCAGAGATGAGATCCCGATGTCAAGAAGCCAAAAGTAAATCGTCACAAACACGATCGTGACGAGAACTACGATCGTATAGCTTGTCAACTCTTTACGGTTTGGCCAGCGAACTTTCTTCAGCTCAGCCCAACTGTCTGCAAAAAAACCAAACGTCGATCCGAAGTTTTGCTTCAGCTTTGCGATAAAAGTCACCTGAACCCACCTCCTGACTATCTCGTCTCGCGGTGAGGAGTATGCTCGTTGCAGAACTTGCAGAACTTCCTCATTTCCATGCGGTCGGGGTGATTGCGCTTGTTCTTGGTGTTCGTGTAGTTTCTTTGCTTGCAGTTCGTGCATGCAAGCGTGATAATAACCCGCATTTAGGTCACCTCCCGATCTTAAGAGTGCGCTTCGTCAAACAACGTGCGATAGGACCCGAGAGGGCCTCAGGCCTGATCCGAGTCACTCTAAGTACCTTATCATAACGGATTCTTGCATGTCAATGCAAAATGGAAGGCTTCCGGGCGGCCCGGAAGCCGCACGCAGAGCGGCGGGAAGGCTGGAGAGGCAGGCGGCGCGCAGCCCTTGCCGGCATCGGGACCGGGGGACGGCGCGCTGCTTTCATCGCTGTTTCCAAGTATAGCCGTTTTGATAGAGTTCTAAACGGCCGTCCATCGCCAGCCGGCGGCTTGCAAAGAAAAAAGACCCGTCGCCGGGTCTTAAAGCAGGCACGTTGAGGACAGGACGGCAGCCTAACAGCTGACGTCCCGCAGCTCGAGGTACTTCTCCAGCTTGCGCTTCACTCGCTGAAGGGCGTTGTCGATCGATTTGACATGCCGGTCCAGATCAACGGCGATCTCCTGGTAGGAGCGGCCATCGAGGTACAGCATCAGAACCTTGCGCTCCAGATCGCTCAGAATCTCGGACATCTTGTCCTCGAGGCCGTCGAACTCCTCCCGATTGATGATGAGCTCTTCCGGATCGCTGACGCGGGTGCCGCAGATGACATCCAGCAGCGTGCGGTCGGAATCTTCATCATAGATCGGCTTGTCCAGCGAAACGTAGGAGTTCAGCGGAATATGCTTCTGCCGGGTCGCCGTCTTGATTGCGGTTATGATTTGGCGGGTGATGCACAGCTCCGCGAAAGCTTTGAAGGAAGCCAGCTTGTCCCCCCTGAAGTCGCGGATGGACTTGTAGAGCCCGATCATGCCTTCCTGCACGATGTCTTCCCGATCCGCTCCGATGAGGAAATAAGAGCGGGCCTTGGCCCGGACGAAATTCCGGTATTTGTTGATCAGATACTCCAGCGCTTCGCTGTCGCCCGTCCGCACCGCCTCGACAACGTCTTCGTCCGTTCGGCAGTCATAATCGTGCGTACTCCATTCTCTGAGGTCGATGCTCACCAACTATCCCTCCGGCCTGCAAAGCGTGCACTGCAAGGTCTATTTTTCTTAAGTCAGGAAAGCTCTCCTTCCGCTATCGTCCGGACTGGAAAACCAGGCGGCGACAAACGGCGGAAAAGCGGACAATTTTGCCAGAAATAATAAGGACAGTATACAAGACCACTCTTGACATCGTCAACGCAAACGAGCGTTCTATAAACGATAGGATCTTGAAAAATTGTAAACAGATGGTTTGAAACCGCTGTTGCGGAGGCAGATAAGCTTACACGCCTATCTCCGCAACCGCCGCTTCCGCCCGTTTCATTGCCCCCGTCTCATCCTTTCCAGCATCGTCCTCATTTCCAGCGACAGCTTGGCATCGATCGTATTGCGGGATTTGGCGCTGTCCGACCGCAGGGACTTGTCGATCTCGCGGCGGTTCTGCTGCAGCTCGAGCTCCAGCTCCCGGGCCGAGATCCGCAAGGCGCCTTTGCCGAACGCGACATGCTGCTCGACGGAGTCCGAGGTCGCCACATAGATATGGCGGCTTCGCTTCTTGAGCTCGGAGACGAGACGCTCGATGCACTCGTCCGCCGTTTCCTTTTCCTTCGTGAATACGACCGTCAGCTTGTGCTGCTTGTAGGCCGAGCGGCTGCCGGGAACCTGATGCGCATCGAACACGACGTACACCTGCTGCCCCGTATAGCCTTGATAGTCGGCCAGCAGGTCGAGCAGCCGGTCCCTCGCTTCCTCCAGATTGCTCTCCTTCAAGCGTTCCAGCTCCGGCCAGGCGCCGATGATGTTGTAGCCGTCGACCAGCAGGACGTCCGACTGGCGGGACACGGCAGCTAGACGCCCCGGCGCTGCCGGACGACCTCGTACATGAGCACGCCGGCGGCCACGGAGGCGTTGAGCGAATTGAGCTGGCCCAGCATCGGGAGCTTGACGAGGAAATCGCATTTCTCGCGGATCAGCCGGCCCATGCCTTTGGCTTCGTTGCCGATGACGATGGCGAGAGGAAGATCGAAGCTGGTCTTGTACACATCCTGCTCGGCCGAAACGTCCGCGCCCGCGATCCAGATTCCCTCCTGCTTCAGGCTCTCCATCGTCTGGGCGAGGTTGGTCACGCGCGCCACCGGCACATGCTCGGCCGCTCCGGCGGAGGTTTTCCACACCGTCGCCGTCAGGCCGGCGGCGCGGCGCTTCGGAATGATGACTCCGTGCACGCCCGTGCATTCCGCCGTCCTCAGGATGGAGCCGAGGTTATGGGGATCCTCGATCTCATCCAAAATAAGCAGCAGAGGCGTCTCGCCGCGGTCCTTGGCCCGCTGCAGCAGCTCTTCCAATTCGGCGTACCGGTAGGCCGCCGCCTGGGCTACGACTCCTTGGTGGGAAACTTCAAGGCCCAGCTGGTCGAGCTTGCGCTTGTCCACGAACTGGACGACGATTCCCGCCTTCTTGGCTTCGGCCATGATCGGGGATACCGACGGCTTCTGCACCGTGTCGGCGATCCAGATCTTGTTCAGCTCGCGGCCCGAGCGGAGCGCCTCCAGGACGGGATGTTTGCCCGCGATCCATTCCTGCTGCTCCTGCTCGTTCTGGTCATTCTGTTCCTTCTTCTGCCTGTCACTGGCCATTCCCAGTCTCCTTTCCGCGTTCCGCTTCCTTCTCCGAGAAAGCGGCCGCCATCAACTCCCGGATCCGTTCGGTCCGGCCTTTGTAATATAAATACCCCATCAGACTCTCAAGAGCGGTCGCCTGCTTGTAATCGGCCGGATCCGCATTGCGCGGAGACTGGCCGGACTTGGCGTTGCGGCCGCGCCTGACGATGTCGGCCTCTTCCTCCGACAGCATCGGCGCCCAGCGCTCCAGCAGCTGACGCTGCCCCTTGGCCGACACCATGCCGGTCGCCTCGCGATGCAGATGATGCGGCTTGAGATTTCGCTGGGCGAGCAGATGCTGGCGCACCAGCAGCTCGAACACCGCGTCGCCGGCGTAAGCGAGCACGATAGGGTTCAGCAGCTCCGGCGTCTTGGACGGCGGCTCGTAAGGGAGCTCGCGGCTTTGTTCCTTCAGAGGCTCGTTCATTTGCGGCGCCACCGGATGCCCTGCGGGGTGTCCTCCAGCAGTATGCCTTGCTCTGCCAGCAGGTCGCGGATTTCGTCCGCGCGCTTCCAGTTCTTCGAAGCGCGGGCTTCCGTGCGCTCGACAATCAGCGCATCCACCTCGGCATCCAGCAGTCCATGCTGCCCGGACGCGGCCGGGAGCAAGCCCAGCACGCTGTCCATGGCGTCCATCAGCGCGATGAAGGCAAGCGCCTCGCTGGCCGTCACGACAGGCCGCTGCAGATGCTGGTTCGCTTCGGTCACCAGATCGAACAGCACCGTGATGGCATCCGGCGTATTGAAATCATCGTCCATCTTGGCCGTGAAGCGGCCGCTCAGCTCCAGAAGCCGGGCATCCAGCTCGGCATTTCCGGAATTCGGCGCGAACCGGAGCGAGCCCAGGCCGGCGGAGCCGCTGCCTTCGGCATCGACGGCAGCAACGGCTTCCAAGGAACCGCCGACAGCCGACAGCCGATGCAGCAGGTTGGTGCGGCAATTGGCGATCCGCTCCACGCTGCCGAGCGCCTGCTCTACCGTGTCGTCGCTGAAGTTGAGCGGCGAGCGGTAATGGCCGGATAACATGAAGTAGCGGATCGCTTCCGGCTTGATCCGGGTCAGCATGTCATGGACCGTAATGCCGTTGCCGAGCGACTTCGACATCTTCTGGTTGTCGATGTTGATGAAGCCGTTATGCATCCAGTAGTTGGCGAGCGGCTTGCCGCTCAGCGTCTCGGACTGGGCGCATTCGCACTCATGATGCGGGAACTGCAGGTCGTTGCCTCCTCCATGGATGTCGAGGGTATCGCCCAGATGCCGCTTCGCCATCGCAGAGCATTCGATATGCCAACCCGGACGGCCCGGCCCCCATGGACTGTCCCATTTGATCTCTCCCGGCTTGGCGCCCTTCCACAGGACGAAATCCTGCGGATCCTCCTTGCGCTCGTCGATGCCGATGCGGATGCCCATCTGCAGCTCCTGCATGTTCTGGTGGGAAAGCTGGCCGTAGTCCGCGAAGGATTTCGTCCGGAAATAGACATCTCCGCCGCTTTCGTAGGCCGCTCCCTTGTCGACGAGATCCTGGACGAAAGCGATGATTTCGGGCATATGCTCCATGACGCGGGGATTCAGCGACGCACGGTGGACGCCGAGCCCTTCCGTATCCTCGTAATACGCGGAGATGAACCTGTCCGCGAGCTCCGGCACCGTAATGCCGAGCTGCTCCGACTTGCGGATCATCTTGTCGTCCACGTCGGTGAAGTTGACGACATATTTGACCTCGTATCCGACCGCTTTCAGATAACGGCGCACGACGTCGAAGAAGATCGCCGGCCGCGCGTTGCCGATATGGATATAGTCGTAGACCGTCGGGCCGCAGACGTACATTTTGACCTTGCCCGGCTCTTGCGACTTGAACGTTTCCTTGGTCCTGCTCATCGTATTGTAGATTTCCAGACTCATTTACGCTTCGCCTCCGCTTACCGGCATTTTACCGGTTCCTCCCTGTATTCGCGAACGGCCGCCGCAGACTGGCTGAGCCGGTCGACCTCCGCCTTGAGGGAATTGATTTCATTCTGCATGCCGCGGATCATCTCGATGAGCGGATCGGGCAGCTTCGCATGGTCGAGCCTGTCGCCGACCTTTTCTCCGTTGCGCTTGACGATGCGCCCCGGGTTGCCCACAACCGTGCTGTTCTCGGGCACTTCCCGGAGAACGACGGCGTTGGAGCCGATATTGGAATAGTCTCCAACCTGAAACGATCCTAAAACCTTCGCTCCCGAGCCGATGACGACGTTGCTGCCTATGGTAGGATGGCGCTTGCCCTTTTCCTTGCCCGTGCCGCCGAGGGTGACGCCTTGATAGATGATGACGTCGTCCCCGATCTCGCAAGTCTCCCCGATGACGACGCCCATGCCGTGGTCGATGAACAATCGGCTGCCGATTCTGGCTCCGGGATGGATTTCGATTCCGGTCATGAACCGGCTGACCTGAGAGATGACGCGGGCGGCCGTGAACCATTTGCGCTTGAACATATAGTGCGCGGCGCGATGCGCCCAGATGGCATGCAGTCCCGAATAGGTGAAGATCACCTCGAACACGCTGCGCGCAGCGGGGTCGTTGTCGAACACGGCCCGTATATCGGATTTCATGTGACGCAACATCGGCTTCAGCCCCCTTCGGGCGAGATGATCCAAGCTTACTTCCGTCCAATCAAAAAAATAAGCCTCCGCAGCCCTAAGGCTGCAGAGGCGTACAGACGCGGTCCCACTCTGCGGCACAGGGCCGCATCCGCCCGGGAGAAACGCGCGCGCAGCGGTCTCAAGCGGGTCAGGATGCCTGGCGGCCCTGTCTCGTAGCCTGTAACGCCGGCCATGCGTTGCCGCCTACCCGAGCGGAAGAGAAGCTTCCGCAAGATCGGAGCAAGGCTCGCAGGTGCATGAACCCGCCGCCGGAATGGACAACTCCCAGCCGTCACCCTCCCGGCGCGTCGCGATGTGCTGCGGCCGGATGCGTGGCGGTTGTCCTCTCTGCAATCCCGGATATGGCGGTTCTCTCCTGGTCAAAGCCTGTAAAAAGGTTCAATTACTTGTAGTATACCCGATAACCCGCAAAGTGCAAGAAGCCGGGGCGCGGAAATATATGCGAGGCCGTCCTCAGCCCAAGCGGGCGCGCAGGCGCTGTGCGACTTTGACCTGGCCGAGCAGCGCGATGGTGCGGTTGAGGTCCGGTCCGTGCGTCTGCCCGGTGACTGCGGCCCGGATCGGCATGAAGAGCGATTTTCCCTTGCAGCCGGTTTCCTTCTGGACCGACTTGATGAGCGCTTTGATGCCCTCCTCGTTCCAGGCCTCGGGCTCCAGCGTCTCGACGCCGGACAGGAAGGCTCCAAGCACCGTCGGCACCGTTTCTTCCTCCAGCACGGTGACAGCCTCCGCCTCGTCCTGCAACGATTCCAGGAAGAACAGCTCGGTCAAAGGCACGATCTCGGCTCCCCAGCGCAGCTTGTCGCGGTAGAGGCCGATCAGGTCGGCCGCCCATTCTCGCTCGCCGGCCTCTGGCTCCTCCGATATCCGTCCCGCCTTCTGCAGATGCGGCAGGCAGAGGTCGACGAGACGCGGAAGCTCCAGCGACTTGATGTATTCGTTGTTCATCCAGGCCAGCTTGTTCGTATCGAACACGGCCGGGCTGCGGCTGAGGCGCGATTCGTCGAACGCCTCCACGAGCCCCTCGCGCGTGAACAGCTCCTGCTCGCCCTCCGGCGACCAGCCCAGCAAGGCGATGAAGTTGAACAGCGTCTCCGGCAGGTAGCCGAGATTCTCGTACTGCTCGATGAACTGGATGATGGACTCGTCCCGCTTGCTCAGCTTCTTGCGGGATTCGTTCACGATCAGCGTCATATGGGCGAACAGCGGCGGCTCCCAGCCCAAAGCTTCGTAGATCATCAGCTGGCGCGGCGTATTGGAGATATGGTCCTCGCCGCGGAGCACATGGGAGATCTTCATGAGATGGTCGTCGACCGCAACCGCGAAGTTGTAGGTCGGGATGCCGTCCTTCTTCACGATGACGAAATCTCCCGTTTCCTTGGTGTCGATGCTGATCGTGCCCTTCACCATGTCGTCCCATGTGTACGTGCGGTCCTCCGGCACGCGGAAGCGGATGCTCGCGACGCGCCCTTCCGCTTCGAAGGCGGCCTGCTGCTCGGCGGTCAGATCGCGGTGGCGGCCCGAATACCGCGGGGTTTCGCCGCGCGCGCTCTGCTCTTCCCGCTCCTGCTCGAGCTCCGCTTCCGTACAGTAGCAGCGGTAAGCCTTGCCCTCGTCGAGCAGCTGCTGCCAGTACCGGCTGTAGATGTCGAGGCGTTCGGTCTGGCGGTACGGTCCATAGCCGCCTCCGATGTCGATGCTTTCATCCCAGGTGATGCCGAGCCAGCTCATGTACTTCAGCTGGCTCTCCTCGCCGCCGGCCACGTTGCGCTTCACGTCCGTATCCTCGATGCGGACGATGAGCTTGCCGCCATGCCTGCGGGCGAACAGATAGTTGAACAGCGCGGTGCGCGCGTTGCCGATATGCAGATGTCCCGTCGGCGACGGAGCATAGCGGACGCGGATTTCCTGCGTTCCTTGGTCTGCCATCTTGAATTCCCCATTTCGTTCTTGTTTTCGTCCGGGGCCTCGCCCTATGGACGCTATTTATGTAAGTGGAACCGCTACGGCGCCGGAGGCAGCGGCAGCATGATGGAGCAGACGCAGCGTTCGCCTATGAAACCGAATTCCACTGTGGATGGGCGGGACGAGGACTACGGGTTCACAGCGATCGGAATCATGTTCCGCTTGCCTGAGCCTCCTGTACGGTTACACTTAGCAGCCTAAAATAAGTGCCATCATAGCATATTTTTCACGAGGCAGACAACCGCCTGGGCAGCGATTCCCTCGCCCCGTCCGGGAAATCCGAGCCGTTCCGTCGTCGTCGCCTTGACGTTCACCTGGTCCTGCTCCGCTCCCAGCACGCGGGCGATCACTTCCACCATCGCGGGAATGTACGGCGCCATCTTGGGAGCCTGCGCGATAATCGTGCAGTCCAGGTTCCCCAGCGCATATCCCCGCTGAACCGCAAGCGCCCATACATGCTCCAGCAGCTTGACGCTGTCGGCATCCTTGAACGCAGGGTCCGTATCCGGGAAATGCTTGCCGATATCGCCGAGCGCAAGCGCGCCGAGCACCGCATCCGCTACCGTATGCAGCAGCACGTCGGCATCGGAATGGCCGAGCAGCCCTTTTTCAAATGGAATGGCGACGCCCCCGATAATGCATGGACGGCCCTCCACCAGCTGATGCACGTCGAATCCTTGTCCCACTCTAATCATCTCTATCGTCCCCTCTCCCTCTGCTCCAGAAGAAATTCCGCGTAGGGCAGATCTTCCGGGGTCGTAATCTTGATGTTCGTATATTCCCCTTGGGCCACGGCGACCGGATCCCCGAGCCGCTCCACGACCATGGAGTCGTCCGTTCCGAGAAAGCCGTCCGCAAGAGCCCGCTCGTGGGCTTCCGCGAGACGGGCGCGGCGAAAAGCTTGCGGGGTCTGGATCGCCCACAAGCTGCTCCGGTCCGGCGTCGACTCGATGACGCCCGCCGCGTCCACCTTCTTGATCGTGTCCTTGACCGGCACGGCCAGCACGGCCGCGCCGGTCTCCTCGGCATGCGCCAGGCAAGCGGACACCGCGGCCTCGCTGACGAGCGGACGGACGCCGTCATGGACAAGCGCCCAATCCGCCGTGAGCGAGTCCAGCCCGATCCGCACCGAATGCTGGCGCTCGGAGCCGCCCTCGACGATCGCGGCCACCTTGGTCAAGCCGTACTCCCCGCACCAGCGGCGGCATCGTTCGGCATCCGCCGCTCCCGTGACGAGCACGATTTCCCGGATGGCGGCCATCCCCTGGAACAGCTCCAGCGTATGGACCAGCACCGGCTTGCCCCGCAGCAGCAGGAACTGCTTGCTCTCCGGGGTGCCCATCCGCGTGCCGCGTCCGGCCGCCACGATGACGGCCCCCCAGCGATCCTCCCGGAAGCCGACAAGCGCCGCATCCGAAGACGCGGCGCCCGGGGCGGCCTGAGAGGTTGCGGCTTGCTCGCCGCCATATTGCTTGTCCATCTTCCGAAGCTCACTTCCCGCTGTAACGTTTATTCCCTATCATACCCTGTTACAGCGCTTTTTCCAACAGCTTGGGCTTCGCGAAGATCATCCGCCCCGCCGAAGTCTGGAGGACGCTCGTCACGAGCACCTCCATCGTCATGCCGATGTAATCCCTGCCGCCCTCCACGACGATCATCGTGCCGTCGTCGAGATAGGCGACTCCTTGCCCATGCTCCTTGCCGTCCTTGATGATCTGCACGACGATCTCCTCGCCCGGCAGCACGACCGGCTTGACCGCATTGGCCAGATCGTTGATGTTCAGCACCGACACTCCCTGCAGCTCGCAGACCTTGTTGAGGTTGAAGTCGTTCGTGAGCACCTTGCCCCGCAGCAGCTTGGCCAGCTTGACGAGCTTGCTGTCCACCTCGCCGATCTCCTCGAAATCCCCTTCGTAGATAAGGACCTTCACGTCAAGCTCCTTCTGGATCTTGTTCAAGATGTCCAGGCCGCGGCGGCCGCGGTTGCGCTTGAGCAGATCGGAGGAATCGGCGATATGCTGCAGCTCCTCGAGGACGAACTCGGGAATGACGAGCGTGCCTTCGATGAAGCCCGTCTTGCAAATATCCGCGATCCGGCCGTCAATGATGACGCTTGTGTCCATGATCTTATGCTCTTCGAAGTTGACATGCTCTTCCTTCTCCGGAGCGGGCAGCGTCTTCGGCTGCATCATCGCGTGGAGCCCTTCCGTCAGCTCCTCTTTCTTTCTCAGCCCGACGCTCAGTCCCACGTAGCCGAGTCCCAAAGTGAGCAGCGCCGGGGCGATCGTCGCCGCCGCGCCCGGGAGCTGGGACACCGAGGGATAGAGCAGGGCCGAAAGGATAAGCCCGCCGGTCAATCCCGCCGCGCCGGCCAGCAGATCCGCCGCCGGCATGTCGGAAGCGCGGCGCACGCCTTCCCCGAGCATTTTCTCCAGCCTTCCGGCAAGGGCGGTCGCCAGCAGCAGGCCCGCCAGCGCGCCTGTCGCCATTCCGGTGTAAAATCCGAAAGAACCGTAGCTCCCTGCGAGAGGGCTGTAGCTTCCAAGGCCGGCCGGAAGCGCTCCGCCTGTTCCATTGCCGAACTGAGAGCCGATCATGCCGCCGAATACGATACCGAGTAATTGCAGAATACGTTTTATCATCGCTTATGCCACCTCCATTAGCCAGTATGTTCCAATTTGGAGAAGGCTAAACCGTCCCAGCCAAGCAACAATTCCGCAGCAGAATCGAAGGGCGTGCCTGATTCCCGTCCATGGACCGCAAGCGCTGCCGGAGACGCGTCATGAAGGATTTCTCATAATGGCGATTTCGTTTTTGTATTCTGGACAGGGCGGGCTTATAATGGATTCAGGCCATCGCCGTCCAGCATACGGCGGATGAAATCGCATGCTCGACCCATGACATGCATTCCCATAACAGCAAAAATCGCGAAAGAGGTGGATACCGATGAGCGCTCCAACGCTCCAAGAGTTTCAGCAGCAAGTATCGGAATTGCTCCTGCGTCACCGGAGCATGCTCGATGTCCTGTCCAAGTTCGGACAGACGGGCGCAGCTGTCAACCGCGCAGTCACGAAAGCCGTGACCGAATGCGGCTGTATTGAAATCCAGGCCAGCAAGCAGCCTTATTCGGACGATCCCGAGCTCGAGAGCGCCAAGCAGCTTCTGGGCACCCACATGGACGGCCATGTGTGCGAGAACTGCCGCGATGTGCTGAAAAACGAGCTGGGTCGCCACCTGTTCTACATGTCCGCGCTCTGCAATCTGCTGGAAATCGATCTCGGCGAGGTTCTGTCCGCCGAATCCGATAAATGCTCCACGCTCGGCATTTTCAATTTGACCTGAACCGGATCTTCTATCCGGACATTGAAAAAAAGCAGTCCATCCTCCATTGGAGGGCGGACTGCTTTTTATTTGCTGACTTCAACGGCGACGACGGCTATGGCCGGGAATCGGCGAGCCCATCTCCGCCAAGGCAAAATCTCCGCAGACAAACAACAAACCCGGCACCGGGTCATGAGGAAGTCGACGCTGCATCGCAGCAGTGGATTCCATGCCTGCGGCAAGAGGAAGCTACACGCTCCGCTTGCGGACGTTCTCTTCTTCGCCTTCGGAACGGCGGGATCTGCGGCGGCGCAGGCGTCCCTGGACATTAACGTTTTTTTTTAGGCCGTACAGCGCATAGAGCAGCAGCGGCACGAAGATGATCTTGGAGATCTGATCCGGGAAAGCGACGCCGAGCACGACCGCGACGACGACGACGATCGGAATGCTCCAGATCGCGCCCTTGGGCAGTCCGATCTTCTTGAAGTTCGGGTACTTCACCGTGCTGACCATCAGCAGCGCGAGAACGAGCGTGCTCGCCATCAGCACCCAAGGCTGGATATCCGTGTAGAACAGGGCCAGCGTAGCCAGAACGCCGCCGGCTGCCGGAATCGGCAGGCCGACGAAGTAGCCCGGAATGCCGGAGATGACGTTGAACCGGGCGAGCCGGAGAGCTCCGCAGATCGGGAAGATCGCGGTCACGATCCAAGCGGCCGGCTGCGAGCTGAGATCCTGGAAAGCCACGACATACATGATGAAAGCAGGGGCGACACCGAACGATATGATATCGGACAAGGAATCGAGCTCCTTGCCGAATTCGCTTTGAACATTGAGCGCGCGGGCGACGCGGCCGTCGACCCCGTCCAGAAGCATGGCGATAATGACCATCATGGCGGCGACTTCAGGCTTCTCATTGAACACCATAATAATAGCGACGATCCCGAGGAACAGGTTGCCTATGGTAAAAAGACTCGGCAATGATTTTGCAAACACTTCATTTCCACCTCATCTCTACTATGCCTTGGGATATCATGGACATCGATGGAAAAAATGCCACCATCATCCAAGCCCTCCTGTCGGCATTCCCCCATTCTAGGGGAATCAGATTTGTCTGTCAATGAACATTTGATCTTGAATCCGGCGCAATCCTTCCTTGATCGCCCGGGCGCGCACCTCGCCGATTCCGTCCACTTCGTCCAATTCGCCGATCGTGGCCATGACGATATTGGGCAGATTTCCGAATTTCTCGATCAGATTGTTCATGATGATGAGCGGAAGACGCGGAATTCGGTACATCTGGCGATAGCCTCGCGGATGAACGGCCTCATCCGCGATCGTCGCTCCTTGCGGATAGCCGAGCAGCCGGATGACATGAGGCGCGTCCATCAGCTCGTCGTTGCTGAGCTTTTTGAGCCCGGTCCGGATGTCCCGGATCTTCTCGTCGCTGTTGTCGCGGGCATAATCCTTGAGCAGGAACCAGGCATCCTCCTCCACGCCTCCGATGAGCTCTTCCATCTGCATGCTGATGAGACGGCCCTCCGTTCCGAGCTCGTTGACGTACCGCTTGATCTCCATTTTGATCCGCAGCACCATCTCCACCCGGTGGATGACATGCGCGACCTCCTGCAGCGTCACCAATTCCTCGAATTCAAGCGCAGACAGATTCGTGAACGACTGCCTGAGCACGGCCTTGTACTTCTCCAGCGTCTGGATCGCCTGATTCGCCTTCGTAAGAATAACGCCCATGTCCTTCAGGGAATACCTTAGATTACCCATATACAAGGTGATGATATTACGCCTTTGCGAAATAGATACCACCAGCTTGCCGGTCTGCTTGGCCACCCGCTCCGCGGTGCGGTGCCTGATCCCGGTCTCGATCGACGAAATCGAAGGGTCCGGAATGAGCTGGGTATTGGCATACAGGATCTTCTTGAGATCCTCGCTCAGAATGATGGCCCCGTCCATCTTGGCCAGCTCGTACAGATAGTTCGGGGAAAAGTCGCAATTGATGGAAAACCCGCCGTCCACGACCTCCATGACCTCGGGACTGTAGCCGACGACGAGCAGCGCGCCCGTTTTTGCCCGCAGCACGTTGTCCAGCCCTTCGCGGAAAGCGGTGCCCGGCGCGACCAGCTGCAGCAGCTGATTCGTGATTTCGATCTCTCTGTTCTCTTTCATGATTTCTAGCGAACCCCCTATTCCAGCGCCGCGCGCAATGCTTCGGATACGGTATTCACGCCGACAATCGTTATATCGTCCGGCGGCTTCCAGCCCTTGAGGCTTTTCTCGGGCATGATGACCCGCTTGAAGCCCAGCTTCTGGGCTTCCTTGACCCGCTGCTCGGCTCGGGACACGGCCCGCACCTCGCCGGTCAGCCCCACTTCGCCGAAGACGACGTCGAACGGACGCGTCGGAGCATCCTTGAAGCTGGAGGCAAGCGCGACGGCGGCGGCCAGATCGACAGCGGGCTCGTCAAGGCGCACGCCTCCGGCGGCGTTCAGGTAAGCATCCTGCGTCTGCAGGAACAGCCCGATCCGTTTTTCCAGCACGGCGATGATCAGCGCCATCCGGTTGTGGTCGTAGCCGGTGGACGTCCGGCGCGGCGACGGGAAATGCGTAGGCGCGACAAGCGCCTGAAGCTCGACGAGCACAGGCCTCGTTCCCTCCATGCTCGCCACGACGGTGGAGCCGGAGACGCCCAGCGGCCGCTCCGACAGGAACAGCTCCGACGGGTTCGCGACTTCGCGCAGCCCGCTCTCGCCCATCTCGAAGATGCCGATCTCGTTGGTGGAGCCGAAGCGGTTTTTGACCGCGCGGAGCAGGCGATAGGAATGATGGCGTTCCCCCTCGAAGTAAAGGACGCAGTCCACCATATGCTCCAGCAGCCTCGGGCCGGCGATCGCGCCCTCCTTGGTGACATGTCCGACCAGCACGGTCGCGATGCCTCCCAGCTTGGAGACGCGCATGAAGTGGGCCGTGCATTCCCTCACCTGGGCGACGCTGCCCGGTGCGGACTGGACGCTAGGGTCGTAGACGGTCTGGATGGAGTCGATGACGAGAAAATCAGGCTGGACGGTATCGATGGCATCATTGATATGCTCCATGTTCGTCTCGCAGAGCACGAACAGCGACGCGCTCAGCGCGCCGAGTCGATCGGCGCGGAGCTTCGTCTGGCGAACGGATTCCTCGCCCGATATATAGAGCACCTTGAGTCCGGCGGCCGACAAGGCATGGGATGTCTGCAGCAGCAGCGTCGACTTGCCGATGCCGGGGTCGCCGCCGACGAGGATGAGGGAGCCGGGCACGACGCCGCCGCCCAGCACCCGGTTCAGCTCCCCGATGCTGCTTTCGATGCGGGGCTCATGCCCGGTATCTATGTCTATGATGGAACGCGGCTTTTCTTTCGTCCCGCGGGCCATTGGGGAGGATAATCCGACGCCGGCGGTTTTGACCACCGTCTCCTTTTCCTCCACCATCGTGTTCCAGGCGCCGCAGCCGGGGCATTTCCCGAGCCATTTGGGCGATTCCGTTCCGCATTCCGTACAGGCGAATTTCACTTTTAGTTTGGCCATCGAAGGCTCCTTTTACGGATATGACGTACCTTCAAAGTTTACCATTTCAGAGGCCGCAACAAAAGAAAATCATGCGAACATTCTTTCGAGAAGAAGCCGGCAGAGCTTCTTTTTCCCCGATGTCCGGCAATCTAAGAAAAAGATAAGAACTTTTCCGTTATACTGGCAGAAAAGAGAGAGGAAGCGGTGGGACATGAACGAAGAAACGGTGCTGCTCGTCGATGACGAGCCCGAAATCGTCAAGCTGATGGGACTTTACCTCAAGCAGGAAAGGTTCCGCCTTCTGACCGCGGCCAGCGGCGGCGAGGCGCTTGACATCATCCGGAAGGAAAAAGTGGATCTGGTCGTGCTCGATGTCATGATGCCCGGCATGAACGGAATCGACACCTGCATGGCGATCAGGGAGATCCGGCAGATGCCGATCATCTTCCTGTCCGCCAAAAGCGAGGAGATCGACAAGATCCATGGCCTCAGCGTCGGGGCCGACGATTATGTGTCCAAGCCGTTCAGCCCGCTGGAGCTGCTCGCGCGGATCAAAAGCCAGCTGCGCCGATATGGCATCTACGGAGCCGCATCCGGCGACGCCGCCTCGCCGGATGCCGTCACGATCGACGGCGTCACCTTCAATTCCGCGACGCGCGAAGTGACCGTCGAGGGCCAGGAGGTGCGGCTCACTCCCCGGGAATTCTCCATCCTGGAGCTGCTCGGGCGCAATCCCGGCCGAGTGTACAGCATCGAGCAGCTGTACGAGATGATCTGGCAGGAAACTTTTTTTGAAGCGGGAAATACCGTCATGGTCCATATCCGCAAGCTGAGGGAGAAGATCGAAGCCGATCCGAGGCATCCCAGGTACATCAAGACCGTATGGGGCGTCGGCTACAAAATGGAGAAGCTGTAGGGCGAGAGCATGTTCGATGCATCGAAGCACGGACGCATTCGCATGACGCCGGCATTCTTGCTCGCAGAGACGTCCGGCCTGTCCCAGTCACTTGCTCATGATCCGAATCCGATCGAGAAGCCGCAGAACGACGTCCGTCTATGAGGGAGGCACATCTTTGGCCAGCCGCATCTTCCAAACCTTTCTATGGAAATTCATCCTCAGCTTCGCCGCCAGCCTGCTCGGCATGGGAGTCCTTCTTTTGCTGGGCAATTACCTGGCGGAGCTGCTCATCCGGTTCAATCCGTCGAAGTCCTTTTTCCTGACGCAGGCGCTTGCCTACACCATCAACTGGATCGGCTCCGGCCCCGTTCGGGTCATCGTCGGACTGCTGCTGTTCATCTCCCTGTTCTTTTCCTTGTCCAGGGGCATCATCAAGCGCTTCGACACACTGACGAGCGCCCTGCAGGCGATCTCGGCAGGTGATCTGTCCCACCGCATCGACGAGAGCAGCAGCGATGAGCTCGGGGTCGTTGCGCGCAGCGTCAACGAAATGGCCCGCAGGCTGCAGCTCGCCCAGGAAGAGGAGAGGGCTGCCGTGCAAGCCAAGGACGACCTCATCACCGGCGTGTCCCATGATCTTCGCACTCCGCTCACCTCGGTGCTCGGGTTCCTGGAATATATCGAGGACGACCGGTACCGGGACGAGGTCGAGATGCGGCAGTATGTCCACATCGCCTATGAGAAGTCTCTCGTCCTGCGCAAGCTGATCGACGATCTGTTCGAATATACCCGCGTCACCAGCAGCGGTTTCCCGCTCCAGCGCGAAACCGTCGATCTCAATCCCTTTCTCGGGCAGCTTGCCGAAGAATTCATGCCGGCGCTGGAGGAAGCCGAAATGGCCTGCCTCGTCCATCCCGCCGAGAGCCCCCTGATCGTGGATGCGGATCCGGAGCTGCTGCTCCGCGTCTTCGAGAATCTGATCAGCAATGCGATCCGGTATGGAGCAGACGGAGGCGCGCTTGACATTGTCCTGCGCAAGGACGAGCTTGAGCCTGCTGCGGAAATCATCTTCCGGAACTACGGCGAGCCGATTCCGCAGGACCAGCTCCCGCGGCTGTTCGAGCGGTTCTATCGAGTCGACGCCTCCCGCTCCAAGGCGACCGGCGGCAGCGGCATCGGGCTTGCCATCGTCAAGAGCATACTGGATCTGCACGGAGGAGCGGCATCCGCAACCAGCTCCAGGCGCAAGACGGAATTCATCGTCCGACTTCCTCTGTCCCATGTCTCCGGCGCGCTACCGGCGGAACCCGGAACGAGCGATTAAGAATAAGTTAAGATTACCGTCGGCCCGCTGTTAAGAACCCGCCTCTATACTGATTTCATTACCCGGAAAAAGGGGATGGAATGCTTGAGGATTTTCATGTTCGCTGTCGTTCTGACGTTGTCCGCGGGAGCTGCCTTCCAATGGAAGAGCAGTAAGGTCCCGCTTCGCCAGGCGCTTCTCTGGAGCTCTGTCGCTCTCGCACAGCTCGCCGTCATTTTGGCTCCTTCCTTCATGAAGGGCGGCTGATCACGCCTCTGCTGCACAGCCGTTCAGGATATTGCCATTTCATATTTATTCGCCGCCAATAAGGATGGGAAGGCAAGTTTTCCTGTCTTTTTTGGCGATTCATCGTTTGGATTGAAATAGTGGATTAAGCTCCCTGCACCGATTCAAAGGAGCTTAAATAGGATGGATACAGGCATGATCGCAAAACAGGGATCTTCACAAATGCCCCCATTCTCCTCCTCCGCTTCCTGATAACCAGCCGTCCTATGTATAACTTGCGATTCAATGGCCGATGCTAAACATATATACAACGGACTAGAGCCTGTACAAGCTCGTCATCGTCATGCGAACTCATTTTCCATGATTCGAAGGAGGAACAACTTATGCCCGATCTGCTGAGACTCGCCCTGATCGCCATCGCCCTGCTGTTCGTCGGCCTCGTCATGCACTGCGTCCGCAAGGGAGTGCTTCGGGACCGCTACGCGCTGCTCTGGATTACCGTCAGCGGAAGCATACTCGGCTTGTTCCTGCTCCCCTTCCTGCCGCTGGGCCACGGCTGATGGCCGACTGCGGCCACCAACAAAAAAAGCTGTCTCCTCCATGAGAGAGGAGACAGCTTTTTTTAGGATTCCGCGCCCAGGCGGAACAGAACCTCGTGGATGCTCAGCTTGGAGCCGAGCATCAGATCCCTTGGATTCGGCGCGCTTGCCGTCGCCGCCCCGTGCCCTGCTTCCTGAGCGCCGCTGCCCGGATGCCCGCCGGCTCCGCCCGGATGCCCGGACGCTGCTGCAGCCGCATGCTCCGGCGCCGGATTGCCGTCTGCCGCCGTACCGCCCATCGGCTGCGCTCCTCCAGCCGGAGCTGCGTTCTCCGCTCCCTCGGGAGCGCGCCGCGCATGCGCTTGCTTGAACGAATCGCTGTTCACCCAATTGTCGAAGCTCGCCTTGTCCGTCCAATGCGTCACGACCTTCAGCTCGTCCGATTCCTCCTTGCGGTCGAGCAGCAGCTCCATGCCTGCGAAGCCCGGCATCGTATGGACGCCTTTCGGATTTTTGAACCTTTCCGCCACCTGTTCTCCGAAGCCCGACTTAATCTGAATCGTATTCGTTACGACGATCATTACCTTTCGCCTCCTTCGAGAATGGGAACGCTCTTTCCTCAGTTTAACAGCCTGGGCGGCACGGCACAAACGCCGCCTCTGCCATGGCTTTCCTGCCCTTCCCGCTGGAAAGAAAAAGCCTTCGTTCCAAAATGGAACGAAGGCTTTTTTGAAAGTTCTTCCGAAGGCCCCGGCATCAGCCGTTCGGCCCTTCGACACCGGCAAGGCTGGCGGTTTACTTCGCTGCCGTCTCTTCCGGCTCGGCTTTATGCTGCTCCGGATGAGGCTTGACGGTCAGCCCGCCGTTCTCCTCGTCGATGACCAGCATATCGCCTTTCTTGATATTGCCCATCAGCAGCTCTTCGGACAGCCGGTCCTCGATATGCTTCTGGATCGCACGGCGCAGCGGACGCGCGCCATAGGCAGGATCGAAGCCTTCCTTGGCCAAGAAGTCCTTCGCTTTGTCCGTGAGATCGAAGTCGACTTCCTGCTCGCGCAGCCGCTTGCGCAGCTCGTCGGACATCAGCGTCACGATGCGGGCGATATGCTCCTCTCCGAGGGAGTGGAACACGATGGACTCGTCGATCCGGTTCAGGAATTCGGGACGGAAGCTTTTCTTCAGCTCGCCCATGACCTTTTCCTTCATCTGGTTGAACTCGCGTCCGGCATCATGCTGGGCCGTGAATCCGAGCGTTGAGTTGCGCTTGATCTGGTCGGCGCCGACGTTGGACGTCATGATGATCAGCGTATTCCGGAAATCGACCACGCGGCCTTTGGAATCGGTCAAGCGGCCGTCCTCCAGCACCTGCAGCAGAATATTGAACACTTCCGGATGCGCCTTCTCGATTTCGTCCAGCAGCACGACGGAGTATGGCTTGCGGCGGACCTTCTCGGTCAGCTGGCCGCCTTCCTCATAACCGACATATCCCGGAGGAGCGCCGACGAGGCGGGAGGTGGAGTGCTTCTCCATATATTCCGACATGTCGATGCGGATGACCGCATTCTCGTCGCCGAACATCGCTTCGGCCAGAGCGCGTGCCAGCTCGGTTTTGCCGACGCCGGTAGGACCGAGGAAGATGAAGGAGCCGATCGGACGCTTCGGATCCTTGAGTCCGGCACGGGAGCGGCGAACGGCGCGGGAGACGGCCTTGACGGCATCCTCCTGGCCGATGAGGCGGCTGTGCAGGATCTCTTCCATCTTCAGCAAGCGCTCGGTTTCTTCCTCAGCCAGCTTGCTGACCGGGATACCCGTCCAGTTGGCGACGACCTGAGCGATGTCCTCCGGCGTTACTTCGGAATCCGTGCGTCCCTGCTTTTCTTTCCACGTGTTTTTTGTCGTATCGAGCTCTTCGCGAATTTTCTGCTCCGTGTCGCGGAGCGCCGCGGCCTTCTCGAATTCCTGGCTCTGGACTGCCGCATCCTTCTCCTTGCGCACCTCGTCGAGGCGCCCTTCCATCTGCTTCAGATCCGGCGGGATCGTATAGGTATGCAGGCGGACCTTGGAGCTGGCTTCGTCGATCAGATCGATCGCTTTGTCCGGCAGGAAGCGGTCGGTGATGTACCGGTCGGACAGCTTGACTGCAGCCACGATGGATTCATCCGTGATTTTCACGCGGTGATGGGCTTCGTAACGGTCGCGAAGTCCATGCAGGATCTGGATCGCTTCGTCCGGAGTAGGCTGATCCACCGTGATCGGCTGGAAGCGGCGCTCGAGGGCGGCATCCTTCTCGATGTACTTGCGGTACTCGTCGAGCGTGGTGGCGCCGATGCACTGCAGCTCGCCGCGGGCGAGCGCCGGTTTCAGGATGTTGGAGGCGTCGATGGCGCCTTCCGCGCCGCCGGCTCCGATCAGGGTGTGCAGCTCGTCGATGAACAGGATGATGTTGCCCGCTTGACGGATCTCATCCATGATCTTCTTGAGCCGGTCCTCGAATTCGCCGCGATACTTGGTGCCTGCCACGACGGAGCCCATATCCAGCGTCATGACGCGCTTGTCGCGAAGCGTCTCGGGAATTTCGTTGGCGATGATCTTCTGCGCCAGGCCTTCGGCGATCGCCGTCTTGCCGACGCCGGGCTCGCCGATCAGCACAGGATTGTTCTTCGTCCGGCGGCTGAGAACCTGGATGACGCGCTCGATCTCCTTGCTGCGTCCGATGACCGGATCCAGGTTGTTTTCACGGGCGGAGGCTGTCAGGTCGCGTGCCAAGCCGTCCAGGGTCGGCGTGCTGACGTTGGCCGGCGCTCCGTGGTTGCTCGATACCGCCTCGCTGCTGCCGAGCAGCTGCAGCACTTGCTGCCGCGCCTTGTTCAGGCTGATGCCGAGGTTGTTCAGCACGCGGGCGGCCACGCCTTCGCCTTCGCGGATCAAGCCGAGCAGGATATGCTCCGTGCCGACGTACGTGTGCCCCAGCTTGCGGGCTTCGTCCATGGACAGCTCGATGACCTTCTTCGCACGGGGCGTGTAGGCGATGTTGCTGGGCTGCTCTTGGCCGCGGCCGATGAGCGATTCCACCTCATCCTGTATTTTCTCGAGTCCCAGGCCGAGCGCGATCAGAGCTTTGGCCGCGATGCCTTCGCCTTCCCGAATGAGGCCGAGCAGAATATGCTCCGTGCCGATATTGTTATGTCCAAGCCGCACCGCCTCTTCCTGGGCGAGAGCAAGCACCTTCTGCGCACGTTCCGTAAATCGTCCAAACATCATTCGTAAGCACCTCCATCATGGGTTACAGGGAGCAGCCGGCTGCGGATCAGCTCCGCGCGCCTTGCATCGCGCTGCTCCGTATTCAATTTCTCCTCGAATGCCTGCTGCAGGAAGCCAGGCTGGGTCATTACCATCAACTCATTCATAACCTGCGGGGAAACTTCCCGAATCATGCCCAGATCGATGCCAAGCCGAACATCCGACAATCTCTGGGCCGATTCCTTGGAATCCATGATCGCGGCATGCGACAGGATGCCGTAAGATCTCATCACACGATCCTCGAGCCGCAGGCGGGACTCCGCCTGCAGACGCTCGCGGGCCGCCTTTTCATGCTCGATGATCTGCCTGACGACGCCATGCAGATTGTCGATGATCTCATCCTCGGACTGGCCCAGAGTGATCTGGTTGGAAATCTGGAACAGATTGCCGAGCGCCTCGCTTCCCTCGCCGTAGAGCCCCCTCACGGCCAGCCCCACTTGGGTGATGGCGGAGAGGATCCGGTTGATCTGCTGCGTGAGCACGAGCGCCGGCAGATGCATCATGACGGATGCGCGGATGCCGGTTCCCACGTTGGTGGGACAGCTGGTCAGAAATCCGCGTCTCTCATCAAAAGCATAGTCGACGGCCTCCTCATAAATGTCGTCGATTTTGCTGGCCAGCTTCCATGCCTCCTGGACCTGGAAACCCGGATATAAACATTGGATGCGCAAATGATCCTCTTCGTTAATCATAATGCTGACGGATTCGTTCTCGCTCATGACGACCGCTCCCGCACGGGCCTCGTTCGCCAGCGCGGGACTGATCAGATGCTTCTCCACCAGCACCCTGCGCTCAAGCTCGCTGAGATCCGAAAGCACGACCGTCTCGAACGGGCCGATCGGCTCAAGCTTCCCTTCCTGCGCCACGGAAGCAAGCTTGCTCATGACTTCCGCGGACTGCTGGCTGGTGGCCAGAATCGGAAAGGGATAATTGTGCAGGTTGCGGGCGATTCTTACCCGGCTGCTGAAGACGATATCCGAATCGGGTCCGTCTCCCTTCATCCACTCGCTCAGCGCCTTCTGGGCAAACCGGTTGGCTGCCAATCCAATCCCTCCCTACCGTGCAGCCGCCTTGCGGAAGCTGCGCTTGTGATGTCTATCTGGATGCTTCCAACCATCAGGCTTCCTTGATCTGCTTCTCCAGCTCGCGGATCTCGTCCCTGAGCTTGGCGGCGGCTTCGAACTCTTCTTTCTGGATCGAGCTCTTCATTTCCTGCCTCAGCCGGTCGATTTCCCTCTGCGTTTGAATCCGTCCGCCCGAGCGGCGGGGAATCTTGCCGACATGAACCGTATTGCCATGCACTCTCTTCAGCAGAGGATCGAGCCTTTCCCCGAAATGCTTGTAGCAGGAGCTGCAGCCGAACCTTCCGAGCTTGGAGAACTGCGAATACGTAAGACCGCATTCCTCGCAGCGCGGCACCGCCTGCTTCGTCCCTGCCAAGCTTGCCGCAGGCTCGAAATCCATAAGCCCCGACAGCAGGCTGTGGATGGAAAAGCCGTTGGGAGCTCCCGGAATGCCCTCTCCCCTTTCGCGGGCGCAGGCTTCGCAAATATGGAACTCCGTCTTCTCTCCGTTGACGATCTTGGTAAAATGAAGCGTTGCCGGCCTTTTGCCGCATTCCTGACAAAGCATGCCGCGTCCCTCCTCACCGGTCCTTCTCTATTGCTTACCCAGAAGCGAGATGAGCATCGCCTTCAGCAGCCTGGCCCGAAGCTCGTCGCGCTGCGGCAGCTTGATTGCGATGGACTCCCGGCATACAGCCGCCCGGAGCAGGCTTCCCTCTCGCTTGGAAATGAACAAAGCTTCCTCCAATTGGTAAATAAGTCCTTCGGCGGCGCTTTGATCGACTTGATTGCCGATCGTATGATGAATATGGCCGTGGATGGCTTTGAGCGCAGGCAGCTCGATCCGTTGGATTCGGATATAGCCTCCTCCCCCTCGCTTGCTCTCCACGAGGTATCCCTTCTCGAGCGTGAAGCGGGTACTGATGACATAATTGATCTGCGACGGCACGCAGGAGAAGCTGTCCGCCAATTCGTTGCGCTGTATTTCCACCGCACCTTCGGGACTGTCCTGAAGCAGCTGCTTCAAATGCTGCTCCAATGCATCGGAAATGTTTCGCATATCACCCACCTCCCTATGCCGGGGGCACCTTCAGGATTTTTCTTGAATTGCGGTTAGAAGCCAAACAGCCAAAGGCCGGATGCGTCCCTGTAGCATTCCCTCATCGGCGCAAATTACGACCCGCGAACGGGAACCGGAAGAAAAGGATCTTCGCCTTGCATAAGGCTGGATCAGACTCAACTGACTTTGACTTTCTTTGACTTATACCTTGATTATACTCCTTTTTCAGAAAAGGTCAAGGGAACTTCCACTGCTGCCAACTATATAGGAAAAGCCGCCTCGCCCTGCTGTCGTTACCAGCTTGGGATAAGACGGCCCGCTTTATACTCCGGCTAGAAGAAGTCCATGAAATTCGTCATCGCGTCAGGGATCCGGCTGCCCAGACGGACGGCCTCCGAGCGCGGACCGGAGATATGATCCATCTGCTGCAAATCCCGGGCGGACTTGTATCCGATAAGAAGGGAGGCCAAAGTTCCGATGGAGAGATCCAGCCGTTTGGACGAAGTTCCATCCTGATATCGGGAAAGGCTGCCCTTGCCCTCATCCGTGATGTCCAGCATCCACAAGCCGTCATTCCAGGATGCATCCTCGTCATGAATCTGGAGGACGAACTGATCCCGGACTCCAGGCTGGAACGGAAGCTGCTTGACGAGCCATTGGACATCGACGATGCGAACCATGAAATAAGGATGGATGCTCTGCTCGATGCGCGGATCGGTGAGCTGATAAGGCAGCGGATCCCCCGAATAGGTGTGCAGAACAGCGGATTCGATCATGGAATCATGATTGCTGAAGAAATTCCACAGCCCCACCCTCGCCTCTTCGGTCAGATAGACGAGCTCATGGATGTCGAGACGCCTGTCCTTCACCTTGTAGAGGGCATATCCTTCCGGCGTTCCGTTCTGGGTCCGGTACAGCACCGCACTTCCCTGCTTCCGCTTGAAGACCGAATGCTCCCACCAATCCGCCGTTCTGGCCAGCGTTCCATTGAAGCCCTCCGAATAGGTCTCGTAAAGGATGCCCAGCAGCTCGGCATGATCACGCACTTGTATCCGTTCGACTTTGCCGTTGTTGTGCATCCGTTGAGGCAGCTTGTCCGTCGCCAAGGTGTACTTGACCCGGTCGATGAACAGCTCCCAGCCGTATTTGCGGTAAAATCCGATCGAAAACGGCGCCAGCATAGAAATGGACTGGCCGTTCGCTTTCATCTCTTCCATTGCATGACGGAGCAGCTTGCCCACATGCCCGGAGCGCCTCGATTCCGGCCAGCTTGCGACAGAAGAGACTCCGCCCATCTTCAGCACGATGCCGTTCCAGTTCACCTCGAAGGGAATGATTCTGACCTGGGAAACGATACGTTCCTGCTCGACACCTACGATAACTTCCTCGCACTTGGCTCTTGCCTTGGCCTGCTCCAGCTCCTCAGCGGAAAGCTCCATTTGAAAGGCGTATTGGCTAAGCTTCATATGTTCATCGAATTCTTCCGGCTTCAAAGTTCTGATCTTCATCCTGCACCCGCTTCCCCAAGATGTTAGGTATAGATGTATTATGACACATATTGTATTTTTTTCCCACTTGCATCCTTTTAATAGGGTTCATTTTAAACGCCGCAAACGGTTTCCCCCCTTAGCTTTACACGTTTTTAAGGTTCATTTGGGTTTAAGCTCTCCATGGCAGGAATGCTTTCTTGAGGAAAAAAATCAAAAAAAGCCTGATCGGCGATTGCTCGCGGATCAGGCTTCACTCTGTGCTTGGCGACGTCCTACTCTCCCAGGACCCTGCGGTCCAAGTACCATCGGCGCTGGAAGGCTTAACGGTCGTGTTCGGGATGGGTACGCGTGGTTCCCTTCCGCCATCGCCACCAAACGTTACGCGTGTTCAAGACGTGGCTTGCGCCTTGAAAACTGGATCGAACCAATAGGATGGATGCTGAGTCCATTTGCTTTTTCTTACATGACCAGCGAATCGTATTCGGATTCATTCTCGCCATGTCTCGCCCACGTTCATCGTCTTGCGACGATCTCCCGTGATGCTTGATCCATAGGATAAGCCCTCGACCGATTAGTATTCGTCAGCTGCACGCATTGCTGCGCTTCCACCCCGAACCTATCAACCTGGTCGTCTACCAGGGGTCTTACATACTGGGAAATCTCATCTTGAGGGGGGCTTCGCGCTTAGATGCTTTCAGCGCTTATCCCGTCCGTACGTAGCTACCCAGCGGTGCTCCTGGCGGAACAACTGGTACACCAGCGGTACGTCCATCCCGGTCCTCTCGTACTAAGGACAGCTCCTCTCAAATTTCCTGCGCCCACGACAGATAGGGACCGAACTGTCTCACGACGTTCTGAACCCAGCTCGCGTACCGCTTTAATGGGCGAACAGCCCAACCCTTGGGACCTACTTCAGCCCCAGGATGCGATGAGCCGACATCGAGGTGCCAAACCTCCCCGTCGATGTGGACTCTTGGGGGAGATAAGCCTGTTATCCCCAGGGTAGCTTTTATCCGTTGAGCGATGGCCCTTCCATTCGGTACCACCGGATCACTAAGCCCGACTTTCGTCCCTGCTCGACTTGTAGGTCTCGCAGTCAAGCTCCCTTATGCCTTTGCACGCTGCGAATGATTTCCAACCATTCTGAGGGAACCTTTGGGCGCCTCCGTTACATTTTAGGAGGCGACCGCCCCAGTCAAACTGCCCGCCTGACACGGTCCCTGTACCGGTTTCACGGTACCAGGTTAGAACTCCGATACGATCAGGGTGGTATCCCAACGGTGCCTCCACCGAAGCTGGCGCTCCGGCTTCCTAGGCTCCCACCTATCCTGTACAGATCGTACCAAAGTCCAATATCAAGCTGCAGTAAAGCTCCATGGGGTCTTTCCGTCTTGTCGCGGGTAACCTGCATCTTCACAGGTATTAAAATTTCACCGGATCTCTCGTTGAGACAGCGCCCAAGTCGTTACGCCATTCGTGCGGGTCAGAATTTACCTGACAAGGAATTTCGCTACCTTAGGACCGTTATAGTTACGGCCGCCGTTTACTGGGGCTTCGGTTCACAGCTTCGGGTTGCCCCTAACCGCTCCCCTTAACCTTCCAGCACCGGGCAGGCGTCAGCCCGTATACTTCGCCTTACGGCTTCGCACAGACCTGTGTTTTTGCTAAACAGTCGCTTGGGCCTTTTCACTGCGGCCCCCTCGGGCTATTCACCCTACCGAGGCACCCCTTCTCCCGAAGTTACGGGGTCATGTTGCCGAGTTCCTTAACGAGAGTTACTCCGCGCGCCTTAGCATGCTCTGCTCGCCTACCTGTGTCGGTTTGCGGTACGGGCACCTTCGCCTGGCTAGAAGCTTTTCTTGGCAGCTGGAGATCATGACCTTCGGTACTAAAATTTCCCTCCCCATCACAGCCCAGCCTTACGGTTTGCGGATTTGCCAACAAACCAGCCTCACTGCTTGGACGGACACATCCATCGGTCCGCGTCACTACCCTTCTGCGTCACTCCATTGCTCGTAACGGCTTACGGTGGTACAGGAATATCAACCTGTTGTCCTTCGACTACGCCTTTCGGCCTCGCCTTAGGTCCCGACTTACCCTGAGCGGACGAACCTTCCTCAGGAACCCTTAGGCTTACGGCGGATCAGATTCTCACTGATCTTTTCGTTACTCATACCGGCATTCTCACTTGTGTACTGTCCACCAGTCCTTGCGGTCTGACTTCAACCTATACACAACGCTCCCCTACCCAAGTACTCTAAAGTACATGCCATAGCTTCGGTGGTGTGTTTAGCCCCGTTACATTTTCGGCGCAGAGTCACTCGACCAGTGAGCTATTACGCACTCTTTAAATGGTGGCTGCTTCTAAGCCAACATCCTGGTTGTCTGGGCAACTCCACATCCTTTCCCACTTAACACACACTTGGGGACCTTAGCTGATGATCTGGGCTGTTTCCCTCTTGACGATGGATCTTAGCACTCACCGTCTGACTCCCGGTTATACATGACTGGCATTCGGAGTTTGACTGGACTTGGTAACCCTTGGCGGGCCCCGCACCCAATCAGTGCTCTACCTCCAGCATGCTCAACACCGAGGCTAGCCCTAAAGCTATTTCGGGGAGAACCAGCTATTTCCGAGTTCGATTGGAATTTCTCCGCTACCCCCACCTCATCCCCGAATTTTTCAACATTCGTGGGTTCGGGCCTCCAGTGCGTGTTACCGCACCTTCACCCTGGACAGGGGTAGATCACACGGTTTCGGGTCTACATCCACGTACTATGGCGCCCTATTCAGACTCGCTTTCGCTGCGGCTCCGTCTTCCCGACTTAACCTTGCACGTGAACGTAACTCGCCGGTTCATTCTACAAAAGGCACGCCATCACCCATATAGAGGGCTCTGACTTTTTGTAAGCGCACGGTTTCAGGTTCTATTTCACTCCGCTCCCGCGGTGCTTTTCACCTTTCCCTCACGGTACTGCTTCACTATCGGTCGCCAGAGAGTATTTAGCCTTGGCAGATGGTCCTGCCGGATTCCCACGAGGTTTCACGTGTCTCGCGGTACTCGGGATCCGTCTCGGAGGGAATGGACTTTTGGGTACAGGGCTTTTACCTCTTGTAGCGGGCCTTTCCAGACCTCTTCGCCTAACCCATTCCTTTGTAACTCCATGTGAGACGTCCCACAACCCCAGGAGGCAAGCCTCCTGGTTTGGGCTAATCCGCGTTCGCTCGCCGCTACTGACGGAATCACTATTGTTTTCTCTTCCTCAGGGTACTTAGATGTTTCAGTTCCCCTGGTATGCCTCACGCAGAGCTATGTATTCACTCTGCAGTAACTGGACATTACTCCAGCTGGGTTTCCCCATTCGGAAATCCCCGGATCAACGCTTGCTTACAGCTCCCCGAGGCCTATCGTGGTTCGCCACGTCCTTCATCGGCTTCTGGCGCCTAGGCATCCTCCGTGCGCTCTTAGTAGCTTAACCTGAGGCTGTATAGCCTGGTTAAGAAACAGCTAAGGATGTTTCAGCATTTCTTATTGGTTCGTATCCAGTTTTCAAGGAACAAGTGTTTTTACGGTCGGGCCGCCTACCGAGTGTGACCTCAGCAAAAGACACTTCCAATAAAAATTGTATTTACGGAGATCTCTCATACAGAGGATAACCTCTATAAAGACATTCCATAAAACTTGCGATGGTGGTTGCATGGTGGAGCCAAGGAGGATCGAACTCCTGACCTCCTGCTTGCAAGGCAGGCGCTCTCCCAGCTGAGCTATGGCCCCAGGCAAATTCCATCAAAGCTGAACAAATGATTTAAGCCAGTCCATTTTCAGGACTTTAAATTCGACGGTTTTGAAACCCGAAGGTTTCTCGTGAGGCATCTGGCGATGCCTCGGTTTTGAATGCTTCCGTTGCAGAAAGCGATTCTCCATAGAAAGGAGGTGATCCAGCCGCACCTTCCGATACGGCTACCTTGTTACGACTTCACCCCAATCATCTACCCCACCTTCGGCGGCTGGCTCCCTTGCGGGTTACCCCACCGACTTCGGGTGTTGTAAACTCTCGTGGTGTGACGGGCGGTGTGTACAAGACCCGGGAACGTATTCACCGCGGCATGCTGATCCGCGATTACTAGCAATTCCGACTTCATGCAGGCGAGTTGCAGCCTGCAATCCGAACTGAGACCGGCTTTTTAGGATTGGCTCCGCCTCGCGGCTTCGCGGCCCGTTGTACCGGCCATTGTAGTACGTGTGTAGCCCAGGTCATAAGGGGCATGATGATTTGACGTCATCCCCGCCTTCCTCCGGTTTGTCACCGGCAGTCATTCTAGAGTGCCCACCCGAGGTGCTGGCAACTAAAATCAAGGGTTGCGCTCGTTGCGGGACTTAACCCAACATCTCACGACACGAGCTGACGACAACCATGCACCACCTGTCTCCCCTGTCCCGAAGGCCGCTGCTATCTCTAGCAGATTCAGGGGGATGTCAAGACCTGGTAAGGTTCTTCGCGTTGCTTCGAATTAAACCACATACTCCACTGCTTGTGCGGGTCCCCGTCAATTCCTTTGAGTTTCACTCTTGCGAGCGTACTCCCCAGGCGGAATGCTTATTGTGTTAACTTCGGCACCAAGGGTATCGAAACCCCTAACACCTAGCATTCATCGTTTACGGCGTGGACTACCAGGGTATCTAATCCTGTTTGCTCCCCACGCTTTCGCGCCTCAGCGTCAGTTACAGCCCAGAAAGTCGCCTTCGCCACTGGTGTTCCTCCACATCTCTACGCATTTCACCGCTACACGTGGAATTCCACTTTCCTCTTCTGCACTCAAGCCTTGCAGTTTCCCGTGCGACTTGGGGTTGAGCCCCAAGATTAAACACCGGACTTACAAAGCCGCCTGCGCGCGCTTTACGCCCAATAATTCCGGACAACGCTTGCCCCCTACGTATTACCGCGGCTGCTGGCACGTAGTTAGCCGGGGCTTTCTTCTCAGGTACCGTCATGGCGGAAGCAGTTACTCTTCCACCCGTTCTTCCCTGGCAACAGAGCTTTACGACCCGAAGGCCTTCCTCACTCACGCGGCGTTGCTCCGTCAGACTTGCGTCCATTGCGGAAGATTCCCTACTGCTGCCTCCCGTAGGAGTCTGGGCCGTGTCTCAGTCCCAGTGTGGCCGATCACCCTCTCAGGTCGGCTACGCATCGTCGCCTTGGTGAGCCGTTACCTCACCAACTAGCTAATGCGCCGCAGGCCCATCCCCAAGTGACAGATTGCTCCGTCTTTCCCGATCTCTCCAGGAGGAGAAACCGCATATCCGGTATTAGCATCCGTTTCCGGAGGTTATCCCAGTCTTGAGGGCAGGTTGCCTACGTGTTACTCACCCGTCCGCCGCTAACCTTGTCCCGAAGGACAAGATCCGCTCGACTTGCATGTATTAGGCACGCCGCCAGCGTTCGTCCTGAGCCAGGATCAAACTCTCCATAAAAGAAGACTTCGTGTCCGAAGGACGAAGAAGTGCTTCAAGGTGTTTGACTTGCTCATTGTAAAACGTTGTCGAATTTATAGCTTAATCATTTGTTCAGTTTTCAAAGAACTTGGTTGGTCACAAGAGAATACTTTATCATACAGAGCATTCCTTGTCAACAGCTTGTTTTTCTTTTTTGTTTCCGTTCGCCGTTGTTTTTGCCGTGCCGCCGAAGCGACAAGAAGTAATATACCACAGTCTCCAAACCATATGCAACCCCTAAATCAAAAAAATGTCGATTTGATTTTCCACCCCATGATCAAGGGGCCTTGCTGACGGTTCAGACGCTTAAGAGAAAAACGAAAGGAACCGGAAAGGGGCGTCCCCTTTTCGGTTCCTTCTCTTCTCCCGTTCAGGGAGCATCGAGGCTTCCGCGGGCTATGCTTCCGTCCGCTTCAATCCATGCCAAGCAGCCGGCGTATCTCCTGCTCGTCCTCGATGACAGCTACGCCCAAGGCACGAGCCTTGTCGAGCTTGCTCCCGGCGCTCTCGCCGGCAAGCACGAAATCGGTCTTCTTGGAGACGCTCCCGCTTACCTTGGCTCCCAGCGCCTCCAGACGGCGCCCGGCTTCATCCCGCGTCATCGTGTGCAGCGTGCCGGTCAGCACGACCGTCTTTCCGCTGAACGGACTGTCCACGGCAATCGGCTCGACCTTGTCCGCCTCCGCCTTGACGCCCTTCTCCCGCATGCGGCGAATGCTCTCCATAATAAGCGGCTCCTTGAAGAAGCCGACGATGCTCTCCGCCACGATGCCGCCGACATCCGGCAAAGCGGTGAGCTCCTCTGCCGTTGCTGCCATGATGGCGTCGAGGCTGCCGTAATGGTCGGCCAGCATGCGCGTGGTCGCTTTGCCCGTGTTCGGAATGCCGAGAGCGTTGAGGAAGGAAGCCAGGTCGCGGTCTTTGGACTTCTCGATCGCATCCATTAGATTGCGCGCCTTTTTGTCCCCGAACCGCTCCAGCTTGATCAGATCGTCATAACCGAGATCGTACAGATCGGCCGGATCATGAACCTCGCAGGAATCCAGCAGCTGCTCAGCCGTCATGACGCTGAACGTCTCGATGTCCATGGCGTCTCTGGAGGAGAAATGAGTGATCCGGGCGATGATCTGAGGCTTGCAGCCGAGACGGTTCTCGCAGAACAGATGGGCTCCGCGCTGCACAAGGGGCGTGCCGCAGGCCGGGCATGTCTCGGGATAGACAATTTCCTCCCCTTGCTCTTCTTCATCTGCTCTGCCGAGAATCTCGGGAATGACGTCGTTGGAACGCCGGATGAAGACGCGGGTGCCGAGAGCGTGCTTCAGCCCCTTGCGCTCGATATCCCCGGTATTGTTGAGGGTGCAGTTCTGCACCGTGACGCCGGCCAGCTCCACGGGCTCCACCCGCGCGAGCGGGGTCACTTTACCCGATAAGCATATTTTTTATTTTTGACTTTTGTTTAAAAACAGACATCTAGATTAAGGTTTTGTATTATACTCGCAAGTGAATATTTCGGCGTGGCAGAGCCGTGGGGTTAATAAGTGAGAGCCATGACGTTAAACGGGAGAGCCATCAATCGAAGAATGGCTCTCCGTGTACCAGTTTAACTATCGTCTCCCGTTAGAGTTTAATCAACCTTCTACGCTTTACCACATATATGTGATACGGTTCGCCGCGCTGTCACTAACGGCAAATTTCTCTCACGTTTACGACGACATTCCCCTTCTTATGTTTTTGTTCGACATAACGATGGGCGTCGGGAATTTGTTCCAACGAATAGCGTCTATCGATGACTGGTTTAATTTTACCGGCCTCAAGTAGCTCTTGGAGGAATATGAGGTCTTCAACGCGAGGCTTTTGTGACAGATGCACATTCACATATTTTCCGTTCGTACGCAGTGCTTTCTTGAATGTCGATTTTTTGATTTTCGATATCTGTTTCCCGACGGCATCAAAGATTAAGTCATAGCTTTCACCAAGCGTCGTGAAATCCTGTTTCGTATAATCTATGACCCGATCGGCTCCTATAGATCTCACCATCTCAAGATTGGCGGTACTGCATACCCCTGTTACATCTGCCCCGTAATATTTGGCAAGCTGCACCGCATAAGTACCTACACTTCCAGAGGCTCCATAAATAAGAACCTTCATTCCACTCGCGATATTCCCCTTCCTAAGAGAATTAAACGCGGTTATTCCCCCGATGGGAACAGCGGCAGCCTCCTCATAGCTCACATTGACCGGTTTGATGACCACTATTCCATCTTCAGGCAAACATTTGTACTCGGCATATGCACCGAAGCCAAAACCACAAAACGCAAATACTTGATCACCGATCTTAAATCGTGTTACATCTTTGCCTGCGGCTTCAACTTCCCCAGCTAACTCAAACCCCAATATCGTTACTTTTTTGGGCCTTAGAAGACCATTGTACAGTCTTGAAAGGAATGGGTCGGCCTTTCGCATGCGCCAGTCCCCCGCCGTTACCGTTGTCGCATATATTCTGACCAGTATTTCATTGTCCTTGGGTGTAGGTTTCTCTACCTCCTTGAGATGAAGAACATCGGGCGATCCGTATTTGGCATATACAATTGCTATCATCCTTGCCCCTCCTTGATTATGCTATTTTCCATTCTAGTGTTTGCTTAAATGGACTGCAGATCCATTAAACCCTTTCGTGATGAGCCACACCGCAAGGGTCATTTCATTGGCGAATATCGGAAGCGCCAAGATCGCCCCCCAAGCAGAGACTTGATCAATGACCCCGAACATTTCTAATAAGGCTGCAAGAAAGATCAATGCTGACCCTGTCAAACCCAATATGGGGATGAACCTGGGTACAAGCTTTGACTTATAAAAGATATAACTATACATCATCGTATTAATTCCCAGAAAAAAATTAGGTCCAAGCAAAAATGTATAGTCATGCACTGCTTTTAGCAATGTACCCGAAACCTGATAAGACGCGATATCCGGGGACCCCGCTGCTACATAGTCCTGGCTTAAGGCCAACAGGGACAGTACGCTGATGACCCCTACCGTAATAACAATAGCCTCCAAAAACCGGAAACAAACATGCCAAAGAGCAATCGTTTCATTAAATTTCCGTAAAAAAGGAAACATGGTGGTTGCAGTGCCTACCGCCGAAATGACAAGGATCAATTCCATAACCGCGCCAAGCACCACCTCGTTAGCGTGCGCGGAACCTTGAACCAGGTAATCGGGATCATTTAGGATTGGTTTGTATAAGATAAGCCCTCCTATGATTGATGTAACGGCTGCAAGGATAAACAGAACACCTACAATTTTTGATGCCGTCTTGTTTGAAAATTCATTTTCATCATCCCTTTTCCGTATTTTCCCCATAGAAGAATACTTCCTCCAACGGCAAGTTAAAGGCACGAGCAATTCGAAAAGCCAACTCCAAAGACGGTGAATAGTTGCCCTTCTCCAGGGCTACGATCGTTTGTCTGGTTACGCCCGCCATGTCGGCTAACTGCTGCTGGGTCATCTCATTGTGGTTAAATCGTAATTTTCTGATATGGTTGCCGACAAAATTTTTACCCATCTTAGACTCCTCTCCTGTAGTGATACAGTCTCGATAGGGATCCCGTTACATCCGAAAGAAAGCCGGAGGCGATCAAGATGATGAACATCACCTTCGAGGGCTGATCCATAACCAGGGAACCCATAGCCACAAGAAAACCGATGACAAACACGAAAAAAGAATTGCGGAAGGCTTTCAAGTCAATAAGCTTATCAAGTTCATCCGCGAATGAAGGTTCCTTTTCACCTGTCGTCATTCGGAAAACGATGTTAAAAACGATGCTGATCACGATATGCGCTGCGATAGTGACCACGGTCAAAACGAGTACGAAGGACCCCCAGTAATGGAAGACTTCCTTTGAATCCATTACCCCTTCAGGATACTGCGGGTACCTGTACAAGCAATAAGCTGCAAAAATGAGAATGGAACTGATTAACGATACAATACTCTTCTTTTCTTGATAGGTCATATACGACACCGCCTTCATCAAAGTCAAACCCGCTAAACATAATGAATATCAAACTTTACATTAAGTCAACTTTGTCGTACAAAAAAACCGAATCACCCCTGAATAGGTCGTGATCCGGCTAGGTCGATTGGCTAGGGTGATTACTTGCCGTCACTTGTGGTACGATTCAGCGCGACTAATCTTAATCTATTTTGCCCGTTCATATTAGTCCTTCAAGTGACTCTGAACATTAACATCATGGCTCTGTTTTATTAACAAGATGGCCCTCACAGATTAGCCCAATGGCTCTCTACCGCCGAAATATACACAAGATTATCATATAGAATATATCGACTTTTTTCCTGCGCAATATGGGCACTTTGAACCTTTTACCCTTCGTTCCGTTGGAGCAAGCCAACTATGTCCTTTTTTGCATTTCCACCAGATCATTTTGCTGGAACCTTCTGAAATTGAATTTATATTTATCCCAACATTTTTATCATGATCAAATTCGATTAAAAGCATTGGATACTTATTGAATATTGAATCTTCTTCTGAGATTCTTGCCCCAGAGCAAAAAGGGCATTTCTTTCTTTTTGTCATTGAGCCAATTCTTTCATTCCATTTGTGCTTCCCGCAAATCCAATTAACCTCTTTATTGCTGTGTGGAAAAAAGTTTTCCGGCTTTAAATCGCCATTCGAATCATAATCCCAATAACTTGCTGCTTCCGGTTCTAATGCTTTAAAACTGTTTATATCAGGGATGACAGCCGTGTTATTACAGAATGGACACTTTTTTCTATTGCTTACCCTTTCACATATAACGTCATTCCATTCATGTCCTTCCTTACACTGCCACCAAACTTTTTTGTTGCTCTTCTCTTTAAATTCATAAGGTTTTAATTTTCCATTCTTTATAGTATGCCATTCAGAAGCTATGTCCTTATGTAAAGTTTCTAAGTCATTTTCGCCCCTAACCGCTATTCTACCAGAACAGTACGGGCATCCATTTCCGCTAGCCCTTGAGTGTATTGCCGCTTCCCATTCATGCCCCTTTTCACATTCCCACCAAACTTTTTTAGAAGATCCGCGCATAGCCATCTGCGGTGTAAATTTCCCATTTTTGGTAGAATGCCATTCTTTTGCCAAAAGGGGTTCTGTTGTTGAAAAATCATTTTCTCCAACTATCGGGACCTGACCAGTACAATAGATGCAACCATGATCACGGACTGCCCTATTTTTAACCAAGGCTTTCCATTCATGGCCTTTTTCGCATTTCCACCAAACTGGATCCGGGTAACTAGCATAAATATCTTCCACTGGAACTGAATTCTTCTCTTTATTATACTCTCTGGATATACTCGGGTAATCGTTTACTATGTACTTCCTTGAACTCATGTTAAACTCCTATATATTTTTTATTCTGTTTATTAACTCATAACTTATTTTATCATCTTCAATATTAGGGAAAGTATCTTTTACTATCTCTATGATGTCAGCATCGACATCTGCAATCACCCTATCTTCAGTTAATTCAACGCCATCATCTTCAAAAACACCATTTTTCTTTAATATTTTTTCAGCTTCCCTATCCCATAATATATGTGCCAGTTCGTCTTGTTGCTTCACTTTTATGGTTAATTCCTGTATCTTTCGTTTTTGTTCATCCAGCATTTCTTTAGAAGCTTCCACGCGTTTTTGATATTCAGCATATTTTTCAACAATCTCTTTATTCATTCTTCTTATTTCTGTATCTTTTTCTTGAACCCGAGTTTTTATTTTTAAATTTTCTTTAATAAGCTCTGTATTTGCATTTGACATATCTTCGAGCAGAACATTAAGGTTACTTAACGCAACCTTTAAATCATCCTTTTTCATAGAAAGATAACTATTTATATCAATTTGAGTAAATACAGATTTTGTAATTAGTATTTTCTTATCAGAAAGGCCTGTTATTCTCCCATTCAGACCCTCTAAATATTCTTTTGCTTCTGGATCCCTATTAATAACGTAGTACTTGAAATTGGGTAATTCCAATTCGTCATTCGCGTATTTAGCAATTTTAGAGGCATTTAAGAAGACTGTTCCTCCCGTATAAGCCAAATAAGAGTCAATTATGTTCTTTATTTCTTCTGTCGCATAAGCTTTAGGTCTTCCCATTTTATTTGTCATTCATGTCCCCTCCCCCCAATTCTTCAACATACGCATTTATTAAATTTTCAACACTCGCCTTTAATTGACTTTTCAAAATCACATATTCATCCGTATTTCTATATTCCTTCTCAGAAGATATCCACCTTTTAAGTCTTTTTAATCTTTCTTCCACTTTTAGTTCCTGTTTTTTTATCAATTCTTTTCGGTTCTTATTACCTTGAATATACCTGCATATATCGCAATCACCCGCGACTGCATAGCAATCTTCCATATTCCCTTCGATAAATAATGGTGAATAGCATCTCCCTTGATCATTTTCAACGAAGTTTGCTAATTCGCCTCCACGTATTATAAAATCTTTGCCGTTACCTGCTACTGATTCAACAATAATTTCTTTTCTTTTTGACAACTCAAATAAGCTGTACGCCTTACATTTTATGAGGTTTTTCATGTTACCTGAATAATGAAATATCATATCTACATTTTCGTGACCTGTAATTTCTTTTGCCATAAGAATATTGGCTCCGTTAAGAAGCATATTCTGCATAGCTATATGTCTAGAATCACCTAATGAAATCTTCACTATTTCATTAACTTTCAATTTATATGCCTCGCCAACAATATTTGTCTCTTTTAATTTATCTTTTGGAATTACTCTATAGTTATAATATTTCTCAATAACATCACAATAAAAAACATCTAATAACCTAGAAAAATGTTTTGTATGAAAGAAACCATGATCTTTAAGCCGGTTACTTGCATTTACATATACTTCATTAACAAACAATGAATCTATGTTTGATTCTTTATAATCCTTTACCAGTTTCTTGTAATCGGAAATCATTGCTGCTATTTCATTCGAAACAGCATACTCATAAATCTTATAATCCTCATCTATCTTATAAGTAATATTTCTATTTCTACTTGCGTTGCCTTTCATTTTTGATCTTCTTATTTTAAGATACTGGACCCCACTTCTGCCCTCTACACATTCTTTTGGTATTAAGGTAAACTCAGTGACTCGCACCGGAAGTATCATGGTGATATTCCACCATAAATAAATCGGGTAAAAGAATGTTTTTTCATCGATAGTCGCATTGCTCTTCCAATACTCCTCCAGTATTCTTCCGAATAAAAAATAGCTCTGATATTCTGCTAAATCTCTTCTTTTTACATAATTATATTTATATCGTTCTTCCTCAAGGATAATATCTTCTGAGGTAAAGGGCATTAATTCAATAAAATCTTGAATTCCTGTTTTAAATAATAAATAGCGCTTTGTAGGGATTTTCGTTAAGCATTCCGTATTGTATAACAACTCTTTAATGTTATGTACCAATTCTTGCAAAGTGCCTATAATGTACTGTCCTATACAAAAACTAATAAAGCATTTCAATACTTCTTTAAATTCCGTTACAGAATAATGATTCATATACTTTTTTACATACACTTCATCAAAAGTAAAATCTAAAGTAACCGAATCCTTTTCATCAGATAGAATCCATGCATCATCGTTAAATTCGGTTTGTATAATACCATCTTTTTGATAGATTTCAAATTTTTCCAAAGCAATTTCCTTCTCTTCAGTGCCTATTGTTGAAACCACTTTATGCCGGTTAATATTTTTATTTTGAGTGATTAATGCTAACATCGCCTTTAATCCTCCCCCAAGAAAAGTCTTTGATATTCTGTTATATCCTGTTTATAGATATACTTCATTGACGTTAAAACTTCATAGGCAGCAGGATACAACTTGTTTTCTAAAATCGCCTTCCATTTTAATCTTTCAGCTTTAGTTTTCGCATTTTCAAATTTCATTCTATCCACTTTTATTTCATTATGAAGATCGCTCAGGAATGTTTTTAAATACATTTCCGAACCACAACCTATGCAATGTTCCCTATTAGGCATGTTACACTCTTCTCCAAATGCCTTTCTAATGCAATATACATCTTCATTCTTCCCTACGCATCTACCATCAGCAATTTCCTTCAATGCATTTCCCACAATCTCTGTTGCATTTTCATCACTTATGTACTTAATTATTTCCGATATTGTCTGTTTCGCTTTTAATTCGACTTTTTCGTCTGTTTGCAGAAGCAACTCTATTTCATGTGGTATCATTCCAAGCTCTTTTATGGTTTCTGTTTGTTTGTCTATATGTTTTTTTTCAAATTCATTATCATACAAAGCACTGCACAATAAATAAGGAACAAAACTACAAACACCTCGTTCAAAAAGAATTCTAGTAATATCGTCAACAGAATACCCGTCCATCTTTGCTTTAAGATATTTGGATGTTACTTCTGGTAATGACCCTAAGCCTCCCTTATGGCTTCTGGCATAGGAAGCTAGCAAATAACCATTGTTATTATTTTTGTCACCGCTTTCCATGATTCTTTCCATATATGCCTTATTAGCTTTTCTATTTGATATTAATCTTCCGGCAAATAAACTAGTATAATCTGTTCCAAACAATTCATCGGCATACTTGACATTATTAGGGTGCCGGCATATGGGGCTCCCTTTTCCCTCCAATATCGAATGAGCTTCGCATAATGCTAGAAGCATGCCAATTGTTGATCTTAAACTTTCAGGGATATACATCTTTAAATTAGGTGAGTTCTCATGCCTTTTTGATTTTCGTGGTTTTTTACTTTCAAACCCAACTCTTACTACTAACTCATTAACATATGGAATCCAAGTTGCTTCACTATAATCATGCTCCTTGACCATTCTAATTATTTCATCCGGCTCAACGTTTAAAGTTACATGCGGAATGTTATTTACAATATCTGCTTTACGCCAAGCGCAAACATAATGCATTGCATGATATAACCACGTTGTTGCTAGAGGTTTACTATCTGATGCTTTGATCAACATATCCTTTTCTTTCCAATATTCTTCATTAAAAACCATATATGCTAATTTTAAATAAACAGCATCATCATATGCACTACTATCTTTTTTAACAACACCTACACGTTCATCGAACTGGTTAATTATAGAGAATGAACATTTATCCGTTTGGCTTATATTGAATATAAGATTTGAGAATAGTATGTTGGCATTCTTTGTAATATTATCTGCTGCAAACTCCATATATGTAGAGATTTCTTCATCGTTATATTGATTTATTTCTTTTTTACAGGTTGATCTTAAAAAGTTTGCCAGCTCATTAATGGCGTTTTCCATATCGCGCGGGCTATTCTTTGCAAGTTTCATCAACGCCGTCTTAGTTTTATGATTACAACTAAAGAAATCATCTTCTAGAAGAATTCTTAATTTCTCATCTTTTGTTTTATTATATAATTTTAGTTTTAAAACTATTTTGCTTTTGAATTGTTCCTTATCGTCCTTATTTATATAAAATACTATTGGATTATATGGTTTTGAAATTAGTCTGTGTCTTACTGTAATCCCGAAATAATTTAACCCTGTAAAAAACGAATGCAGTTCACTGTATTTCGCTTGGCTCTCTCTGTTTGTAAAATCGACCGTTATATCTTCATATTCATTAATACATTCTGATATAACATCCTTTAAGCCAATCATTGATTTATCTAATCTGTCGGCTTCTTCAAAGTCTACTTTAGACATATAAGCCACATTCTGATACTTGATAATACTGATTCCCATTGCCTTCATATTGCGCATTAATGTTTCTGCAGAAATACCAAAATGTGCCGATGACATATTTATTGAAATACGTTCAGTTCCATCTATCATTTTATAATCCATAGAAGTCTTCCTTATTAATAGCGTTTATAATATCATTTCCAACCTCTTCACTTGCTTTTTCGTACTGACGCATTATCTCCCCCTTATTTTGTAAATATGTTAATGCCGTTTCAAGAGAAGAATCACCACGCCAGAAAGCAATTCCGTTTATATCTTCACCATTTAATACGAGCTGTACTGTAAACCAATGCCTAAACGCGTGTAACCCCCAATTGCTCTCATTAAGCATCATACCAAACACTTTTAATTCAATATCGTCGGATCTTAGTAGTTCAGGAAGAACAATTTCTCGCATAATATTAACAATCTTTTTACAGTATGATTGTTTAGAAATGGCCATTCTTTTTCCGGTTTTCGCATTTATACTACTATTAACAAACAATGGAGCTTCAGGCTCTAAGTATTTTTCATGTATCATTTTTAAGTGCTCTTCATATGCTTCTTGTATTACTTCAAGGAAAATCGGATAGATAGATTGTGTGCGTTTAATTTTAATTTTACCAGTTTTCTTTCCGTCACTTCTTAATACATATTCCTTATTTAAATCAACTTCAAAACTTGTAAATTTTCCGTTTTCTTTCACATAGCGGATTCCATTAGGGTAAATACTATTCGCCCTACGAATATTTACTATTTCACCTTCTCTAATCCCTGCACAAAGCTGAAGCAAAACGGCTAATACCAACTCTGGCTCTTCCCGTTTTACTGCTCTTAAAAGGATAGGTATCGCTTTCTGTGGAATATCTCTCAATAAACCGTAACTCGAATCACCTAAATATTTCGCCGGTATCTCATATTCCCAAACAGCTCTGCTTCTCTTTTTACCTTTCAATTTATTTGTACTTGTAGTTTCCACCAAAACCTTTCTAACATAATAATGCTCATCATAATCAGATCTTTTCTCTTTTAGATTCTTCATGAAATGACAAATAGCATATCTCTCTTTTTCAACAGATTGCATACTTGGGTAATTCCCCATAGAACTCTTCGTCTTAGAATATTCATTTATATAATCCACAGCGGATTGAAACGGTATATCCGTAATCCTTTTTACTTTATATCTGCCATAATGTTTAAAAAGAGCATATGTAAGAAAATTGCATACTCTTCTGACAGAGTCATTATCAATATAATAAGCGTATTCAGACCCATTAACCGCACCAACATACTTATGATAGTCAGTCAATCTTATCAATGTTCTATCTAGTTGTATTGAAATTAAGGACCATTCATGTTTTATTCCGTCTTCTTCTATCCAATTGTATTGATACGGGGCAAACATCAAATGTTCTGATATTTGAATCTTGTTCATCATATAAGTCACTTCCCTCCCTCTGAATACAGGGGTCCAAGCAGAACCTCTTAGGTTCGAGCTCGAAGATTCGTTTCATGTATTTGTAGTGACCAAGAAAAACTTCCTTTGCTCTACCGTTAAAATAACCCATTTGCAGCATTTCAGCAATGACCCCTTGTGCATAATGTTTATACATCGTTCGCCGGCTTGTCATCCTTCCCATAATTTGTCCCCGTTAATTATTCTTGACTATGCGTTAGCCACACTTCCCTATAGATCTTTTCAGCTTCTTCGCTGCTTAGTTCGTTAAGTAGCTCTTCAAATGTTAGGACGACGTATGCAGCATCCATCGCCTCCGGGAATTGAACTTTTTCGACTGCTGCAATTAAATATCCAATTGCTTGGGTATGAGTTATTTTCATCTAACCATCCTTCCCCATGCCATATCAATCAATTATTATATTTACTCCTTCACCCTGATACCTGCGGCCTTGTCTCATCATTCTAACGATCACTAATGCATGCTTAACTCCTTTGATTTTCCCTTTCAAGAATTGATTTTGCAGATCTTCTTGCAATTCAGCTTCCAGCTCTTCCAAGTACCTTTCAAAATAACTAATTATAGAGTCAATTTCGGAAATACTGTGTTCAAGGTTTTCAAAAAACAGAATACTATTAGAAATTGCCGCCTTTTGAAGGATTGAATCATGGGTTTTTAAGAAGCCTTGAATTGATTCGATGTAGTCTCTAAATGAATTCTCGCTCGGAATTTTTTCCATATGGTTGCCAAACAAGTCGATCAAAAACTGCACTTTTTCTGTGTCATTCAATAATCTCATTTTATCACTCCTTGGCATTGGATTTTCTTCAGATATAGAAATAGACCGCCCTCGCCTTGGAAGACAGTCCGGTCATTTCATTTAGCTAATTGATTAGCACTTCATCAATTTTTCGAAGTGGACGTATAATCATATCTAGACTCCACTTCCCCTGCTGATCCTCTGTTATGAACGCCACTCCCAAAGCCACATAGAGATCAATAACATCAACTATCGATTTCGGATACAGAAGTCCATTAGCCTGTAATTTTTGCTCAATTTCAGTCTCCCTCTCGTATAAAGACTGTACCTCATCATCCTCATGATCCCTTTTATCTGCCCCATTATCGCCTAGGTCAATAAACGTATTCGGTTTGACCTTTTTCTCCATAAAGGCGACAGTTTCTGCCCAGTTAAAACCGCTTGCTACAGAAACACTAAAGTAGGGCAATAACGTAATATTCGGCATAGGAAGCCATCTCCCCCAGCCTCCCTCATAAAACCGGTTAGGAATCACACACTGCCCTTTAGGGATAAGCCCTAATTGCGAAAGCCCCCTTACAGTAACCCTGCCATTAGTTATAAAATTCAAAGCATCATTCTGAAAAGAACACATGTTCAGCCCCCGTCTGGATAATATAAGGAAGAATATCAATTGGCTTCTCGTCGGAAATCTTAAATTCTAAAGATAATCCACCCTTAGTTTCCACTTTATTGAAACTTATTCCTATAACCCAATATTCTTCATCTGAATCGATTGGACTAGCTTGAGTCTTCGTATGACCCTCGCGGAAATAATCAATCAGTTCTTCAAACTCTTCCTTTTTAGGTCCAATCAATTTAACTGCGTCATCACAACATTTTATTTTCAGCACTTTTTGTTTATCGTTCCGCTGAAGAATCAAAAATTGAGCGCCATTGTGAAAAATGATTTTCCGAAATTGAGCTACAAATTGATCAGACGATTGATTCGTCAAAATAAGTGATTCCACTGATCTCACTTTTGGAATCATTTTGCTCACCCCTAGATATAATAACAGCAACTTGATTTTATCACTTTTAAGTGATTATTTCAATTTATGTCACTTATGATGATATATATTTTTTAGGTCATAGCACTTACCCTTAAGTTGGGAGGTTATATATCTATGTCTGAACTAAAAAAACTGATCGGTGATAAAATCCGAATCATTCGTAATAATAAAAATCTGACTTTACATCAATTAAGCCAACTCACCGGACAGCAAGCCTCATATTTGACCGAAGTCGAACTTGGCAAAAGAAACCTCTCCATTGATTCACTGGAAAAAATTATGGAGGCTCTTAACATAAAACCGGGGGACCTTCTTGATTTCCGAGAAATCGAACCAGACTCCCAGGAATTTGAGACCAGATCTATCCTTGAGGTACACTACCAATACCTAACGAAGAAAAAATGCGAAGATGTAAAGATGATCCATAAGATAACACAGGAAATTTTCAAATCAATTGAGTCTTCTGCTAAATCTGAATAGTTATTTTAATCGATGTACACAAAAAAGAGCGATTCCCCTTTTTACGCGGGATTTCGCTCTTTGTTTCTTGGAGTTAAACCTTAAAAACACTATGCATTATGGAATGAATATTTCGATGTGATTAATAAGCTAACTATTTCGTATACAACGTGGCTCCCACTCATTATCCATATGGCTCTGCCGAGCCTTTATCCTATAACCCAATATAGCTATTACTGCCTTCGCCATTCAGGACTTGAACCCTAGGTATAGCTTACAAGATGGGCTTTTGATCTATTGCACTCTTTGAATAGGGCGATCAGGCAAAGAGTCAAATAATTTCAAGTATGTCATTCCTGCTTCATCCAACATTTTGTTTAATGTAGCAGTGTAGGTAGCACTGTCACTTGCATTATATGCATCAAACAATAAAGAGGATAGTCGATGGGCCAATGCTGAAATTTCTGAAGGTGTCCAAATGTGCATTTGTTCTCCAGGGCTAGCTGTTGGATGAGCAGGTATAATGGGTCCGACAATCATTAACTTATGGTTCCGGCCAGAGTTTGGGAATTCTTCTTTATACCATTCACTGTGATTTAAGGCTTGGCCTACATCTCTTTTCGAGTAAAAAGAAGTATCTTTCTTATCTTCTTTACTCTCAATTAATATGTCAATTTCTGTAGAACTCCAAAATATGTCCGGTCCACGCCCTCCTGTTTCTGAATCAGGTCTGTTTGATGCAAAGCCCAAGTATTTCCCCAACCATGATATAGCTTCTTCATATTGATTAGTCGTATTTTTTTCAGTATAAAGAGGAGAGAGACGATCCTGCATTTCACTAAATGATCCATAATTGAAGTCACCACGCGCACTGAGAACACTTGCGATTCTTTCTCCTTGTGAGTCGCCAAATATTACGGGAGGGGCGTAAGCAGTGACTGAATCAGAATTAATTCTGCCTAAGACTCGATAAGCATTAGAAGCCCTATTAAAGTATCTCTCGGCTGCAGAAGTATTGCCACCTAATAGGTAAGCATAACCTATCCAGTGTGCATGCCAGGCTGCAAGTGCTTTGTCTTGATTAAAGATAGAATCTAAATGTTGTTCTAAGGCTCGTGCAGCTTGTTGATACTCCCGATCCCATAAATGTTCTAAAAATTTCCGTTCAGCAAATGCAACTTGTATACCATGTTCTTCAAAATCACTCGTAGTATCTCCGGAAAGCTTTTCATTAGCAACAGAATGAGGTTGTATCCTTGCTGTGTGCACAGAAGTCCATCCAGGATCACGTGGGACAGCAACTACGGACACTACTAACTTGTGCAAATTTTGAAAGTCAGAGATACTCTTAGTGAGTTGTTCGCCAAGTTCCAATTGAGCACGAGCATATGGGGGAATTACTTGGCGATTGCTTCCTCTTGTGATCCAATCGCCAATGTCATCTCCAAGTAGAAAAACGACACCGTAATCATCATTTCCTCTTGAAATCCTGCCCATTGCTTGAATCAACCTAGAAGCAACTGTTCCTTGCAGAAATTTGTTATCCCCCAGATTGTTCCACAAGAACTTTTCCATATTACCAGTTCCAGATGGGAGGCCATCTATTACGAGAAATCTACATGTGTCTCCAGGGAAATCCATTCCTTCAAATCTAGCAGGGGCGACTAATATACCGTTCTTTGCTTTTTTGAATTCTTCAACTTTTTGTGTAAAATCATCTGATGAAAAAGTCATCTCATGCTCACGCCAACGTTTAGCTCTAGGCTCACTTTTGGGAATAATAAGTATCTTGGAGTATTTCGAAATAGCGATAATATAATTAAACATGCCTTCTTTAAGTTCAGGATTAACATATGGTGTCACAATAAGACGCTCTGATTCTCCTGCGCTTGTTTTAGGCTCGATACATGCATCGGGTAGGAAGCCAAAAGTACGAACAAATTCTGGTTTGTTTTGCATAGTTGCGGATAAGAATACTTTCGTTACTGATGAAGACATAAAAGGTAAAGTATTAACTGGTGGTAGGAATGGCGATATCTCAATTCCATCTGAACTTAGAAATGCTACACATAGATCCAAATTATTTCGTAAGTGTTCCCAAGCGAACATAGAGACCTTTTTAGTAGTAACACCCTCGTTTGTGAGGGACTCAATAACGCGGCTTACGACTTGCCTCCAAACAAAAAGAGGAATAAAAAGAACACTTGGATCATCCTTAAAAGTAACCACCTGATCGAATTCAGGCCCTCTGTGTATAGACTCAAAATACTGTCTGACCTGCCCAACTAACGTTGCATAAGTCGTAGGAAATTCAGATTCAGGAATTTGAAGAGTGAAATTTTCTCTTACGATGTGAGAGGCAACATGGGCATCATCGAAAATTATCCCTTCAATATCTCTTCTAAAACGAGTATTCTTCCCATTGAATAAGGTTTGGTAATTAGTTAAGCATTGAATTTCGCCAGTATTAAATTCAAGCTCATTAACCATATTCCTATTAAAATACGTGGCTACGGAAAGTCCCAGTCTTTCTGCAGCTTGAGCCGTTTGAACAATAAGTTGATTTGAACCGCACAAGTAAAAAACTCTGTCTAAAGAACGATTAGTAATTGATTGCCCCTCTAAGAGCCCAATTACCGTTTTTCCTCCTCCAGTATTAAGAAGTACAACAACATGCTTTTTTCCTTGATCTAATATATGATGTAATTCCTCAAGTGCTAAGTACTGCCCTCGCCAGAGGTCATTAACCTTTCCTTTCGGTAAGTTATCATATATTTTTATTGGATGTTGTTCCCTAGGACCAGTTGTCTTGTTAAAAAATTGGCTAAAGTCAAAAGACAAGTCTCCACCCCGTTCTGTGACAATATTTTGTTATTATTTAATCCATTCTTCAGGAATGAGCTTATTATTGTCGCCGCGCCATTCACAAACTTCGTTGACGTTATGAATGTCGCCCCAAATACTGCTATCAGCATGTTCTAATACGATAACTTGAAATTTTGACTGAGATATCTTTAACGCTTCTGACATTGTTTCAAAGATTTTTTTAACAGCAATTCTATCTTCATCATTTTCAAGCTTAGGATCTAATTCTTGTTCATTTTCTCTGACTGCCATTTTTTTAGGGAAATAAACCTGGCTAGGTTGGTCATAAACAATGAATCCTGGTACTGGTGAATGGCCTTGCTGGTTGAAAAATAAATGAAATGCAAGTGTCACTGAGATGTGATAAGCAAGCCAATTCGAACCACTGCCTATTTCCCAAAGAAAATCGTCACGCCCATCTTGTCCACTGACAACAACAGTTAGGTTCTGATAATCAATTCGAATGGGATCATTTGGGCGTTCTGAATCAAGTAATGGTAAGAGTCTTATTGCATAGGCTCCAATTTTATTAATTGCTGAATTGACCCTTTGAATTACTGCACTTTCATTAACCTGTGCTCTTAAATTTGATAATGTTTCGTTGATGGCTTCTATCTCAAGAATTAATTCACTATCTGTGCCTAATGACTTAAATGTTTCGTTTGCATATTGTACTTGGCCAATAAATCTGGAGATATTCTCAACAGTATATTTTTCATGCGCGGCAGAATTTCTAATTTGGCTTTGTAATTTAATTCTTTTTTGTACTGCCGTAATCTGCTCTGATAATATACTGATTTCCGATTTTACATTATCGAATTCGCGCTCAAATGCTGCTGGGATTTTATTTGTAAATCCCGTTTCATCTTCAAGCTTAATTAAATTGGTGTAGAATTTATCAATTTGTTCCTTTGGATGTTCTTTAGTTTTTCCGAATAATGGACAAGTTTCATTGTCTTCTGTCAGGCTCTTTAACCATTTAGAAATATTTAAGCGTTCAACTTGAATTGTCAAAGATTCACGATACCCGTCCAGACTATTCATCAATTGTCGCATTTCGGTATAACGATTTTTCAAGGATGAGAGCTTTAGAGATAGCTCACTTTCCTCCTTCCTTAAGGCGACAATTTCTTGTGAGGAAGCTTCAATGTTGTTATTAAGAATGCTTGAATCCGATGCTCGTTTCTCTGATACTAATGTAAGGATTTCAATTTGTTCCTCAAACGAAAGGTCTTTTAATCCATTCAATTTAATAAGACCAAACTCTTGTGCTATTGCAAGCCAGCCATTTACTTCGGATTTCCATTTCTCGGATACCTCTTTGAGCTTTACTAGCTCTTTTTCTTTGCGCTTTAGTACTCTAGTAAGATTATTAATTTCTTGTCGCTTCGCAAGAATATCTGGGGTAACTGCACCAAGTATATATGGGAAAATATTTATAAGCTTTGTTCTATGCTCTGTAGTATCCGCTTTATAAAATAATGTGTTTGCATTTGCTACAATATTTTGAGGTTGAAAACAAAATGCCATTAAATCTCTAAAAGATGGTCTACCTAGGTAGTTACTCGAATTCTCAGCATCGATGTCTAAAAAAGTCAAAGATGACAATTCATCTAAAAATTTTTTAACTGAATCTCTATTAGTATTTTTTATAGGGGTATCAGGGACTTCAACTTCAATATCGGATGCGATGTACATATTATCGGTAGACTTCTGGAGCCCAGGCTCTTGTCTAGCTAGAAGCACTTGTTTTTGATTGACTTCAATGACGATACCAAACCAACTACAGGCATTTCTGATTGTATTAACAGGTATATAGCAAGAATCCGAGGCTAAACAATAATCGATTATAGGAATAATTGCAGATTTCCCAGTACGAGATGCACCAGTTATAATATTCACGGAATTAGTTTTAAACTCAATCTCCTTTGGCTTGAATTGAGGTTCTTTTGACCAAAGGATAAGTCTTTTTATTTGGAAATCCATTGTTTAAAACCTCACTTTTAGTATTTGAGATATTTCATGAAGAGTTAGTTGGGAACACCAAAATCCCAATTTTTCTGAAGCTTTTCCGAGTTTAACTATAGATTTGGGTTCTTGTTTTCGTTCAGTTGTTGTAAAAGGAAAAGCCAGCGCTTCCTCATAATCTAAAGCAATGAGGGAAGAGTAGAGAGCTATTTGGATCGACTGAAGTGATAGTTCTTTCATGTTGGATACACTTATATGAATATTTGATACAAGATCATTTTTAAGCACTTTTGTTGAAAGAAATTTGTTAGCAAAGGTTCGGAGGCCTGAAGGCTTATTAGTGGAAAACAACAATTCGGCCATATCTTCACGGCATATTACTGGTAAAACAATAAATAATAGGGGGAATGGGATTAACGTTTTATTATTACTATAGTAACCTCTTACAAAGTTCCATATAATAAATGCACCGAATACAGGGTTCTGAACGTTTTGAATTTCCTTATTTAAGTTGGACACTTAATCCACTCCCTGGCATGAAAATATCTTTATAATTTGGATGCCAGCCAATTTCTACATCATCAGATAAAGCGTGATAACATCCTGCAGTAAAAAAATCTGGCACATAAAGATGATCTATATTAATCGGTTCATTTTTACATTCAAGGTACAATAACTTTCCCAATTCTTCGGGGGAAAGATTTAGATGCTTATATTGAAGTGATAAAATTTTTCGTTGAGTACCCCATTTTTTCACTAGTGTTTCTTGATAGCTTGTCAGATTTCCATCACTGATATCCCCGCGCCTAGCCCAGATTGTTCGGTTAGTAGAGGCTCGGAGATAATCATTTATTGCTTCAATTTTCTCCGTATAATCGCATTCCACAACATCTAATTGTTCGACATATCTTCTTAATGCACTCATCTCATCCTGAACTTCCTGTTCGGTGGGTCTTGGAGCTAATTCTTTTAAGCTCTGCTTTTGGTTATATTCACGTCTGATCGCAATAAGTTCTGTTCTATATTCTTGATACGATAAACACATTGGTTGTTTATTTTCAACTAATTCAGATAACTTCTTATCAACCCATCCCAACATATACGTAAATAAGATATCTCCTAAATCTTCTTCTATCATTGCTTTTTCACAGAACGTTTCGTACAGAAGGGAAGTATGGTTTGTTTTTATGGTTTTCAAACAAAATTTTTGAATGATCTGACTTGCAAGTGATCTATTCTGAGGTTTAAAAAAATTTCTTATATATAATGCATACTCGTCTGAGAGCTCTTTTTCATCCCCTGTATCTTTATAAAACTCTTGTCTTGCAGCTTCCCAAGCTGCTTGTGCTTTCTCTAATGTAGCTGCATCGTTAAAGGAGTCCGCAATTGATCCTTTTCTATCTGCTGTTACAAAAAGGGTGAATTTTGTGTTGTGAACATCAAGTTCTTGATTTGTTACGGATAATAACCAATTATAAAGAGTTTTCCATAAATCCTTCGCGCGATTTGAAATAGGGTTGTTGTTTGAAAGAACACTTTTTAGCTGTATGGCATCTACAGATCCATCTGATTTTACAACAGCCACATCTTCGAGTACCTCTACACTTACTATATCGTTAGACGAACAGCTCTGAAGTTCATATAAAGCGTGTCGTACTTGTAACGAATAGGCGTATACTTTATCGGGAACATGTGTGTTGGCTAATTTAACTTCTTCTTTTAATTTTTCTTTATTTGTTTTGCCCACTGACTTCAACTCCTGGATTGGGGATGAAAAACACGATCAGTAGCAAGGTTAGTAATTATAGTCTAGTCAAATAGTAATGAAGCACCTTGCATTTCCTTATCATTATAATGTTAGCATTATATTCAAGTATCCTCAACCAAATTTCCCCATGAAAGTGACCTTTGGGTGACCTCAGGGTGACCTCAGGGTGACCTCAGGGTGACCTCAGGGTGACCTTTGGGTGACCTTTTGGATTGAACAAAAATAATCGCCTCACACTTCTGAATGAGTACTATTACGTGCAAAAATGATCGGAGTAGGAAAAAATATGTTTTTAAGAGTTCCTGAAAAGCTATTGCCACCACGAATGTTCAGTTTTAAAATCTTTTCCTTTCCCGTGTTCACGCTTCCCAAGAAACTCGTCTTCTCTAGCTATTATCGGATCATACCAATCGGCTTTCCTCTTTGCCCAATCGATCCATTTTAAATCATCCCCTTTGCCGGATGATTCCAAAGCTGCAACAAATGCTCTGATCTTGCACGCCATCTCGTAATCCTGAGCCAAATTTGTTAATGCAACTGTGCGCTCGACCTCAATCATATAACGTTCTCGGCGTTCTTCTCTCAATCTCTCTGCTTCTTCGCGTTTACGACGCTCTTCTTCGCGCGCTTCTCGCTCTTTTCGTATAATTTCGGATGCTTCATACATCTCGATCAGAAGAATTCCTAATTGGTCTTCCACAATGGAAGATTTGGTATCACGAAACCTTTTATTTTGAGTCTGATTTATATTGATGCACAGCTGCCCGTTAAACACATAATCATATTTGCGTAAATTCGGTTTCGAAGCCCAGGAGTACCGTTTTTTGTCCTCCTCATATTTTCGGATCTGATTTTCTTCTGACTTTGTTGTAACATGATCGACTTTGTCCTGCATTTCATATATCTCTAGGGATACCGACTCATTCCGAACAATAAATGTGAGAGAATCCGTCACTGAGCCTCCCAACTGTTCTATAGCATGAATAAGTGCCCCAAGGATTCGATAAACACGCGGAAGCGTCTCTTTCGAAATCACGCCCGCTAAAAATGGAGGACTGGACTTATACGAGCTGTAGTTTTGACGACTTCTTTGAGCCCCAACTTCTTTTTTATCGTTCTTATTCCAGTCACTTACAACGTTCTTATGTGCGGCAACTAAAGGGTGCGTCTTGGCCTTTTCATGCGGAATCTGTACCTGATTCGCTAAATCAAATACCTTGTTCCTTTCATCCTCGTCGAGGAATGCCAACTTAAACAAAAAGTTATTGTGTGCGCCTTCAGAATAAGATCGATTATCGAAATTTTTTTGGTTTTTTCTTGATTTGGATAGTGACAATGCGCCAATATCCAATCTTGCTTCCAAGACATCATCATTCTTAACGTTTTTCGGACCGGCACCAGCATTGTTTACCGCGTTTCCATCCTGCTGCGTGTCCTCAAGTATTGCTTCTGAAATGGTTGCCATACCCTTATCAATATTCTGTACTCTTACCCGCGGCGTTTTCGCATTCGCACGAGGAATAGCAACTTCATTTAAAGTGGAGTTTGGAAGAGGTGGTTTCGATACCGACTTTCCGAAATATAACTTCGTCCAATACCCTGAAGGAGGTACAGGCACATTTGCTTCTTTACAAAGCTTATATAATAGACCGTACGAAGTGCCATACTTCCTAGCAACGCCAGCAAGCGACAGCTCCCACACCTCGTTATAGATCTGCTCGCGAGACAGCATCTGAGATTGTTCCTCGACTATCTTTAAAACCTCCTTAATAATTTCAAATACCTATAGTTTTTGATCAGATTCATTTGCCACAGGAAATGGGTAGTACCAGCGAAGCTGACACCACCCGCAAAGTAGATGTAAATAATTTCAGAACACTACCCAGCCTATATAAACCGCAAGGCGCTGCCAGCTAACCCGGAAGCGCCTTCTTATTTTATGCCGTAACATGTTCGGCTAAATATGAGTTGCAACAGTTCGGCCCTTCATGGCTCAAGGCTTGATAGCACGTATCGCGGCGGACACCAGGTATTGTTCGACATTTGCGCCAGGAATCCAATCCTTGATGAACGTCCGGGATTCGTCTTTTGGCTCGATCTCAATATGGGTAAAACCGCTTTGCGCAAGCATGGCCTTCAGTTCGCCGATGGAGGGAGCTCCTGAAATACACCCTGAATAGATACGGTCGATATCCTGCTTGATTTCATCCGGAAAATCGGCCGTTGCCACGACATCCGATATGGCCAGTCGGCCGCCGTTACGCAGCACACGGAACGCCTCGTCAAAAACCTGCTGCTTCGACGGGGACAGATTAATTACACAGTTCGAAATGATCACGTCTACCGAGTGGTCCTGAACCGGTAGATGCTCGATCTCTCCCAGTCGAAATTCGGTATTGGTAAACCCGCTTTTGTTGGCATTTTCGCGGGCGCGGCTGATCATTTCCGGGGTCATATCCACACCAATGACGCGGCCGGAAGCGCCTACTTGACGGGAGGCAAGAAAGCAATCAAATCCGCCGCCGCTGCCCAGGTCCAACACGACTTCTCCCGGTTGCAAAGCGGCAATCGCTTGCGGATTGCCACAGCCGAGGCCAAGGTTCGCCCCATCCGGAACGGCTGTCAGTTCTTCTGACGAGTAGCCCATTTTAGCGGAAACATCCGCGGCCGAACCACAGCAATCATTGGCTGGCGCTGGCGTACAACAGGACCCCGCCCCTACGTCCTGTAAGGCGATTTCTTTATACCGATTCCGAACGTTTTGACGAATTTGATCATTACTCACTTGATTCATGAAAGATCACTCCTTAGTTTTTTATAAAATCAACAGCAGCTCGTAGTGCAGCAAGCCGTTGGTGTTGCACGAATGATTTGCCGTCTGCTGAAGAATCGGCCCGATTGCTTTTGCATGGCGTCTGACCATTTCCACGCTTCTCTAGCGGATCGTTCGATCTCCATTTGGCGTTGTCTCATGAGCATTTCCGCAGCAAACCAATTAAGGTTCATGTCGGTCCTATCCTCCTATCAAAAAAATATGTTACGTTCACCTTCAAGGAGCCATCCTATAGCGACGAGACTGCGGCGCAGTAATATGCTGCACATAAGCTGAAGCGCTCCGGCTGATCACCTCGTCTTCGGCAGAGACAACGCCATACTGGACAAAATGAGGAAGAAATTACATTCCGGTCAAATTCGCCGTCGCTTGGAGGGGTCTAGTTAGTTCGCTGATCGTGTAGTGGTTGTATCCCCCCACCCGGTACGAATGCTCCGGTCCGCCAATCGATATGGCCAAAATAAGCTCCTTGCCTTGCAGCGCTTTTCCTCCTGGTCCGTATGCCCAGCCATACGTAAACACTTCCTCCATCCATTTTTTCAAAAGAGGCGGCGTGCTGTACCAGTAAAACGGGAACTGAAAGACGATCCTGTCATGGGAATGCAAAAGCGACTGTTCCTTTTGACGTCAATATGCTCATCAGGATATTGCGCGTACAGATCATGGATCGTCACGTCCGGCACGCTTTCCAGCTCCTGCTTCCACCTACGGTTCACACGCGAATGGTTCAACTGAGGGTGAGCAATCAATACAAGTACGTTCATGTCATTCACTTCTTTCATTACGAAAAATCGTATTCTGTAAGGCTACATGAGCATTCAATGTTTAAAATGATGCAAAAGCTTTTTCACAACAAACTGCGCGTCCGGCCCCACCCCCCTTAAGGTCGCAGAAGCAAAGGAACGCTGCCCTTCCAGCCCCACATAATAAAGCCCTGGAACGTCGCTTATGCCTGCTTGATGTAACGGCCTTCCTTCCGCATCCAGCGCGCCAATCGCTTGAAGGTAGGGAAGATGCGGCCGGTAGCCTGTCGCAAAGATCACCGTTTGCACCGGCTCTATTGTCCCGTTCGGCCAAATGACGCCATCCTCATAAAAGGATGTAAACATCGGTTGTTGATCCGGTTTCCCTGCCGCTACTTTCTCTTTGTACCGGCCCGAATCGCTCACCGCACTTGAACTCGGCGCTGTTTTTCCGAATCGCCAAAATGGAAAGGTGTCAAACCCAATCAGCCTCACCCAAAAATGCACATCCTGGCCCCAAACCTTCTGTTTCACGAACTGAACCGGCCGGAGTACCGCTAAAGACGTATGACTTACTTCGGCCAGCTCAACTCCGATCTGTACGGCAGAATTCCCGCGCCCGACCACCACCACGCGTTGATTGATAAATGGCTCCGGATTTCGGTATTCGGAGGAATGAAGGATGTGGCCTTGAAACAACTCCTGCCCCGGCAAAACTGGCGTATAGGGATTGTGAAATGAGCCGGTCGCATTAATAATGGTGCGCGCCCGAAACGTATCCCCTGCCATCGTGCGGACTGTAAACCCTTCTCCATCCCTTTCGACCGATGCTACGCGTTGATTGGTTCGGACCGGCAATTGAAACTTTGCCCGGTAATCCTGTAAATAACGAATAACTTCATCTCGCTTGGGATAACCATTCGGATCGCTGGGGAACTTCATGCCCGGCATCGACGAAAAGCGTGCCGGAGAGAACAGTTTGAGACTATCGTAATAACGCGGCCACGAACCGCCCGCCTCGTCGCTCGCGTCCAAAATCAGAAACCGAAGTCCTTTCTTCTGTAGATGATAGCCGGTAGCAAGACCCGCCTGCCCCCCTCCAATGACAATCGTATCCAATACCTCATTCATACCAACATCCTCCGATTTAATTGCAAATTGCAAGTATTAGAAAAAAGAAATCACCCGATGGGGGTGGAACAGCAAAGGCTGGATTTCGACATCGCTTCATTCAAAAGCTTAATGGAGCGAATGACGGTTTCTTTTTCAAAATCGTTCATGTGAGAGAAAACTTCAGCTAAATAAGCGTTCATTTGCTGGTCAATCGTCGTGGCCACGTATTTCCCTTCTGTCGTGAGCGAAAGCACATACACCCTGCGGTCGTCCGGATCGGGCGTTTTTTTCACCAAATTCATTTTGATTAACGATTGGACTTGTCGGCTAAAGGTCGTAATATCGGTCCCTAACGCCTCGGCTACCTGCTGAATGGACGGTTTATGCTGACGGTCGATTTCGTAAAGAATATGGCTTTGCACTAAGGAAATATCGCAGCCACCGGCTGAACAGCAATGTTTATTGAGAAACCCAAAACGGCGTGTCATGATTTGAAATAGTTCGCGAACATTTTCCACTGTGGTTCACCTCATGACATAGTTATACAATATTTATTTGCAAATTGCAAATGTTTCAATCACAAAAAAGAAAAACCACTCGGCAGAGTGGTCTCCTGGTTGCTTATTTGCCGGGATATAATTTGTGCAACGATTCTCTCTGGGAGGGTTTAATATCAATGATGTTGCGAATGCTCTTCGCCTTGGCCTCGGCTTCGTCAAGCGTATCGCTTAATCCCAAAGCAAGTAAGGTGCCCGCGGCTACCGTACCGGTCCGTCCCTTTCCTCCGCCACAATGAAAAGCAACTTTCTTGTTTTGATAAAAAGCTTCGGTGATGGCCTTGATCGCTTGCTCAAAGGCTTTTTCTTGCGGTCCGGCAGAGTTATCCGCTAACGGAATTTGAATCCATTTCACATTGGCCGCTGGATAGGCGCACTCCTTCGCTTCGCCGCGCAGATCCACGATCACATCGATACCTTCATTTTTCACCATCGATTCCACGTCCGTTGCCGCGCCCATAAAGATTTTATCCCGAATTAAAGCATGGTAGTTTTTTTCAGACGACATAACTATACTCCTTTTTTAAACGATCCAAACTCAATCGGAACCGGGGCCGCTGGCGGCGCGCAGCACAAGGACAAATCCCTGGCTTCTCCGGCTGATTCGAATTCGGAATCTTCTTTGGTATAGAAAATCTCCCAAGCGTTGCCGTCCGGATCATACACCCAAACTTTATCCTGTACCGCATAGCAGCATGTGGTATTCATCTCGTCAATCAGCAGCAGTCCGCTTTGACGAAGCCTCTCCCCCATGGCCAGCACTTCTTCCGTATTATTCACTTGAAATCCCAAGTGATTCAGTACACCCTTTTGTTCAAAGGGACGTACATTGAGCGAAAAATGAAGCGCCGGTTCTTCTAACTCAAATTTGGCGTAATTCTCTTTGATTTTACTTGGCTCTGTCCCGAAAAAAGCGCGATAAAAATCAAGAGCCTTGTTTAAATCGGTACAATTTAAAGCGACATGCATTCGTTTGATCATAGCGGCCACCTCATTTCCCTTCTTTGACGAACTGTTCAATGCGGCTCTTAATCGAATCGCGAACACTGCGGAACTGGTTCATGATTTCGTCTTCCGTTCCGGTTGCTTTTGCCGGATCATCAAAACCCCAATGCCATTTCGTAACGTTCTTGTTGGAGATCACAGGGCAATGCTCGTCGGCATGGCCGCACAGGGTAATGACATAATCGGCGCGATTCAAAATGTCCGGATCGATCACATCGGAGGTGTTTTTGCTAATATCTACGCCAGCTTCTCGCATGACTTGCACCGCACGCGGATTCAGTCCGTGTGCTTCAAGACCTGCGCTTTTGACTTCATATTTGTCGCCGCCTAGCGCGTTTAAAAACCCGTCCGCGATTTGGCTTCTGCAAGAATTTCCGGTGCACAAAAAATAAATGAGCGGTTTTTTCTCCATGGTGAACAATCTCCTTTTGATTTCAATTCGTTAATCGCCTTGATGAACTTTTTTCGCTTGTTTACTTCCCATCAAAGACTTCATGATCATTGCAACCACTACAAGGACGACTACAATCACCGCAATACATAACCATACATTCACCTGAAACGTCTGGAGAAGATAAAGCCATACATAAAGACCGGTGAGCGTAATGAACAACGTGGGAACGGTTAATAGAATGCCGACTTTAAAATAATAGCCCCATCTGATTTTCACGTTTTTTGTGGATAGGACATGCAGCCAAAGCAGCGTGGCCAGGGAGCCGATTGGCGTAATTTTCGGCCCTAAGTCGGAACCGATCACATTCGCATAGATTAGCGCCTCACGAATGAAGCCATCGGTTTGTGTGCCTTGGATGGCCAGCGCATCAATCATGACCGTGGGCATGTTGTTCATAATGGACGACAGGATGGCTGCAATAAAGCCCATACCTACGGTAGCCACAAATAACCCTTTGTCTGCGACCGCTTGAATGACGTTGCCTAGTGCATCCGTAAGTCCGGCATTGCGCAAGCCATAAACGACCACATACATGCCGATAGAGAAGATCACGACAGCCCAGGGAGCGCCTTTTACCAGTTTCCAGGTATGAATCGCAGGGCTTTTTCTCGCCGCGAATAAAAAGGCAATCGCTGCAACCCCGGCAATAATGGATACAGGGATCGAGAAAAATTCGCTAATGAAATAAGCAACAAGCAGCGCGGCTAAAATGACCCAAGATAACTTAAACAGCCGCATATCCTTGATGGCTTCCTTCGGCTTTTTCAGTTGCTTGAGATTGTAGCTGTTCGGGATGCTTTTCCGGAAATACAGATACAGTACAATGAGACTCGCAAGGACGGAAAAGAAATTCGGAACAATCATGCGGCTTGCGTATTCGGCAAAACCGATGTTGAAATAATCCGCAGATACGATGTTCACCAAGTTGCTGACGACAAGCGGCAAGGAAGCCGTATCCGCAATGAACCCACTGGCCATAATAAACGGCAGTATCATCTTTTCATCAAACTTAAGTGCCCGGACCATGGCAAGCACAATCGGTGTAATAATCAAGGCCCCACCATCGTTGGCAAACAGCGCGGCAACCGCCGATCCCAGCAGGATGATAAATACAAACATGAGTAGACCGTTTCCGCGTGCCAGCCGCGCCATATGCAACGCAGCCCACTCAAAAAATCCAATTTCATCCAGCACCAGTGAGATTAAAATAATAGCCACAAACGCCAAAGTGGCATTCCACACGATGCCGGTTACGGTGCCGACGTCCGCGAAGCTGACCACGCCAAATAATAAAGCAAGGATCGCTCCGGCACTTGCCGACCAGCCGATATTTAATCCTTTCGGTTGCCAGATGACGAAAAGCAACGTTACCAAGAAAATGAAAATCGCTACATAAACCATATGCGTCCTCCTGAACTACGTACAGCAATCATTAGTTTCGCAAACGGCAGGCTCAATCAGCGCCGCTTGCGAAGGAACTTCCTTTAGAATATCCAAAATATAAGACTTGTCTTCCAGGCAGAGCGAATAATACACCCATTGCCCCCTGCGCGACTCTTTGACCAAGCCCCCGTCCCGCAGCTTGCGCATATGCTGACTAATATTGGGCTGGCTTGTTTTCAAAATGTCCACAATCTCGCACACGCACAGTTCCTTCACCTGTAGCAAGGCTACGATGGTGAGCCTGTTCCGATCCCCCAATAGCTTCAAGGCATCCGCTACTTCTTCTAGTTTGCTCAACTGCTTCACTCCTTTTAAGCGACGGGAATGTTCATCCCTTTTAGCAACCCGATCACTTTCTCCCGAATCTCGTCACGCGCTCTCTTCACGTCTTCCAGGCTGCCGCCGTCTTCGCCCAGCGGATCAGTGATGTTCCACTCAACGTTCATGATCTTGAACGGCACGATGGGACACCGCTCCACAACTTGTTCGCACAGCTTGACGATAGCATTCGACGATAGAAACATCTTCATATCAATTTTTTTGCAAACATGCTGGGAAAGATCGATGCCTACCTCGCGCATGGCTTCAATGGTGTAAGGATGCAATTCATCGGATGGATTTAATCCGGCGCTCTCCACCACCACATGATCCCCGCCATAAAACTTGGCAAAAGCTTCAGCCATCTGACTTCGGCACCGATTTTGCCCGCAAAGGAAATAAATCCGATTGACATCCCGTTTCATTCTCCCACACTCCCTACCCGCTGTAAATAGCTATATAATTATTTGCTTATTTATATATGATCATATACGCCAATTGTTAACGCAGTATCAACGTTGAAAAAAAAGCCGCTACCGTGAGTGAGCTGCCGATTATTATTTCCGGGCCAAAAAAATTTTCGGTGAATATTTTAGATACGCTTGAGAGATAATCAAATATACATTTGAATAATCGAAAAGTTTGTTGTATGATAACAATCAAATAATCGTTTGATTGTAGGGGTGAGAATATGAACGGTATGAAAGAAAAAGACTCATGTGAAATTTATTGTTATGACGAACCTAAAGTCCGAAAGGTACAACATGCACTTGAAGGACAAAATATTCAAGGCATGATAAAAATGTTTAAGGTTTTAGCTGACGAAACAAGAATGAAAATCGCTTTTGCCCTTTGCGAAGAAGATGAACTATGTGTTTGCGATGTGGCTAACATCATCGGTTCTTCATTGGCAACAGCTTCACATCATCTTCGCAACTTAAAGCAGCTTGGCCTAGCCAAATACCGCAAGGATGGTAAATTAGTTTTTTACTCGCTAGAAGACGACCATGTTCGTCAATTGGTACAGCTAGCTTCTACTCATTCGCGGGAGTTGATCACCAATGGAAAATAAAATTGAAAACACCGAAGATAAAAACGTCTACAGAATTCAAGGCTTTACCTGTACGAATTGCGCAGGCATTTTCGAGAAAAATGTAAAAGGTTTGCCTGGCGTTAAAGATGCACAAGTCAATTTTGGAGCATCCAAGATTACCGTTTATGGAAGTACCACAGTAGAGGATTTAGAAAAGGCTGGAGCTTTTGAAAGCCTGAAAGTTACACCTGAAAAACAACGGACGATTGAAAAGAAAAAGCCATTTTGGCAAGAGCATTGGAACGTATTGGTTTCTGCCGTATTGCTTGCGGCAGGTTATTTTCTAGGTGAGGGAAGTATCTTATCCGCAGTCATTTTTGCAGCTTCTATTCTCATTGGTGGTTACGATCTATTCAAAAAAGGGATTAAGAATCTCTTCCGGCTTCAGCTCGATATGAACACCCTTATGACGGTGGCCATCATCGGTGCCGCGGCGATCGGCAAATGGGGCGAAGGCGCGACGGTTGTTATCCTGTTTGCAATTAGTGAAGTTTTGGAACGTTACTCTATGGAGAAAGCGCGTCAATCCATTCGTTCCCTGATGGATATTGCACCGAAGGAAGCTCTAATTCGACGCGGTTCCGAAGAAATTGCGGTAAGTGTTGAGGATATACAGGTTGGCGACGTCATGATTGTAAAGCCAGGTCAAAAACTTGCAATGGATGGCGTGGTTATTAAAGGGACATCAACCATTAATCAAGCCGCGATAACCGGCGAATCGGTTCCCGTAACGAAAACAATTGATGATGAAGTTTTCGCAGGCACATTAAACGAAGAAGGATTGCTTGAAGTCAAAGTAACGAAGCACGTCGAGGATACAACCATTTCCAAAATTATTAACCTGGTTGAAGAAGCACAAGCCGAACGTGCACCTTCGCAAGCGTTCGTTGACCGATTTGCGAAATACTATACGCCAGCGATTATGATTTTGGCATTAGGTATTGCCGTTGTGCCCCCTCTGTTCGTCGGCGCTGATTGGGGCGATTGGGTATATCGGGGATTAGCGTTACTTGTCGTCGGCTGTCCTTGCGCATTGGTCATTTCGACACCTGTTTCGATTGTTACTGCTATCGGAAACGCGGCGAAAAATGGCGTCCTTATCAAAGGCGGCATTCATCTTGAAGAAGCTGGGCGCCTTGCCGCAATTGCATTCGATAAAACGGGTACGCTGACGAAGGGATTCCCGGAAGTAACAAATGTCGATACTTTCGGAACGAAAGACGAAAAAGAATTGCTTGCTATCGCGGCAGTTATCGAAAAAGGTTCTCAACACCCACTTGCTTCCGCGATTGTTCGTAAAGCAGAATACCTCGGAGCCGACTTATCACTAGCCGTTGAGGATTTCCAATCCATAACCGGGAAAGGCGTTAAAGCAAAGGTAAACGGGGAATTGTATTACGTCGGTAGTCCGAAACTCTTTGCAGAACTTCACTCCGATATGAAAGTTGAAACGAATCAACGTATCGAAGCTCTACAAAAACAAGGGAAAACGGTTATGGTCTTGGGAACGGAACAACAAGTTCTTGCCTTAATAGCCGTAGCCGATGAAGTGCGCGATTCCAGTAAAGACGTTATTAAGCAATTACACGAAATTGGCATCAAGAAAACGATTATGCTTACGGGTGATAATCAAGCAACCGCCGAAGCAATCGGGCGGCGATTAAATGTTACAGACGTTAAAGCCGACCTCATGCCGCAAGATAAATTAGACTACATCAAGCAGCTTCGTAAAGACTATGGCAATGTCGCAATGATTGGCGACGGCGTAAACGACGCGCCCGCGCTTGCAGCTTCAACGGTTGGTATCGCTATGGGCGGGGCTGGTACGGATACTGCCCTCGAAACCGCCGACATTGCGCTGATGGCTGACGATTTAAGCAAACTGCCCTATACCATTCGTTTAAGCCGGAAAACCCTTGCGATAATAAAGCAAAACATCACGTTCTCTCTCGGGATTAAACTTGTCGCCTTGGCTTTAATTGTCCCTGGATGGTTGACGTTATGGTTGGCTATTTTTGCTGACATGGGGGCTACGCTTATTGTTACGTTAAATAGCCTTCGTCTGTTAAAGGTTAAGAGAAATCCGGGTAAAATGACCAAAGCATGAAAGAAGTGAAAAGGATCGTTTTTTTTCGGTCAAGTCAAAAAACCGGCTAAGGAGTGCATTATACATGGATTGTTGCGCATCATCCAACAACAGGGAAACAGCCAAAACCGGCAGATGTCCTTCCTGCGGTGAGAACGGTAAAGGTTTATCTATCATTACACTAAAGTCTTTGCTTATAGCTTCTTCTTTGGAAACCATCGAGCCAGATAACACTTATTTTTTCTGTCCAAACTCTTCATGTAATACCGTTTATTTCAGTGGTACTCATTTGCAAACATTTAAAGAGGACGCCCTGAAAGTACCCGTCTTCCAAAAAAACTCCAGCATGCATGTGCCAGTTTGCTATTGCTTTAATTGGACCAGAGATCGCCTTTTTCAAGCATATAGCGATAATCTGCAGCCTATCGAACATATTAAAGAGCACGTCCAGTCGAATCGCTGTGGCTGCGAAGTAAACAACCCTCAAGGGGCCTGTTGCTTGGGCAACGTTACCGCGTATTTACGAAGTTTGAACGAACGAAAAGTGGAAGAAATATAATTATTCTCATCTATTTTGGGGGTGGTTCAGCTCCGCTGATACTACCCCTACTACTTAAATTTGCTAAATGGAGCAGCCGTTGCTACAAAAGTTACAAAACAACAGCAAAAGCGCCTCTTATCGAGATGCGCTAAAGGGCACCTATTCGCGGCTTTTCTGTTCATTTTGTTTCTCCTCGTTTTGAAATATCTCCATAGCGCAAATGCTCCAGCAAACCCAAACGATAAGGACGATTAGATACAACATTTCATCCACGAAAAGGTAGGTACTCCTTATTTCACGTCATTGTTGACTTTTCTCATTCGTAAATACTCATCATCATTAATTTCGCCTCTGACGTATCGTTCTTTCAGCATCATCAAGGGACGATCTACAACACGGCTCTTCATCATCAGTAATCGAGCAACAACGTAAACGGTTGCTCCAACAATCAGTATAAAAATGATCGCCCCGATGTACATCATAATGCACATCATGACCATCATCGAAGGATCCATCATCATGCCATCCATCATTGTGAACACCTCTCTTTTGTGTACTGTTACAATCGTCCAAATGCATAGAATAGCACCGGGATACAAGTCCCCCCTCTTTGATTCATCAAAAGTAGGCTTCAACTGTCTCCAACAGCCGAAGCCTACCCATCGATAAAAACAGCCCATCTCCCAGAACTCTGGAGATAGGCTGTCATTGCAGCTAGCTCGCCATAGCCCGGCAAGCTTTTGCACAAGAAAAACAGGCGTCGGCACAACGCTGACAGTGCTCTTCTTCATGCTTTTTGCACTCAGTCCCGCATGCTTCGCAAACGTCGGCGCAAATCCGGCAAAGCTCCTTCGCATAGGAAGTGTTATGAGACATCGCTTGCGCAGCAAAAGCACAAAGGTCGGCGCACTCCCGGTCTAGCCGGATACATTCTTTCATCATCGCTAGGTGCTCTTCATTCAAGCAAGCGTCGTAACAGTGATTACATGCAAGCATACACTTTATGCACTCATCAATGCAATGTTGAAATTGCTCGTGTGACATGGGTTTTACCCTCCATTCCAAATGATGTACTTGTTATGTTTTACCCAAACGAGCTGATTTGATACACTACAAACGGGTTTTTCTTAAAGCCAGTCTTACCGCTATATAAACGGCAACACCTATGATGGCGGCCATGAATAACGCACAAAACAGCATCATGACCCATGGCCATCCATAATTGCCCATCATCCCCATCATCGTTGGACACCTGCTTTCGTTTAGGAACTTGCGATCGGCTGCATCATCAATGCTTCATGCCCGGCATATTCGACATATTGCCTCCCTCGGTTGTACCCTCACTTGGTTTAGGCGATGGTTCCGTCTTCGTATTGCCGCCGCCATGGCCGCCGTGACCTTCTCCGGTCTCCGATACGATCTCCAGCATAGAATCGATCTCCCCTTGTGCCGCGGCTGTCAACGAATCCTCACTACCCGTTAACCAAGCATGATTGTATGGCCCTTCCGTTGGTTCCTTTTTATATTTCGGTTGAACCGACATGACATAGGTCATCACCGTATCCGGCAGCTTGTCTTTGTCCGTCCAGAGAAGCGGTGCATGTTTGCCTAAATGCGAGAATGGGGCCGCCGCAAGTGCCAAGGCTGCGGAATCTTTATTGACGAACGAAAAGTTATGTCCCGGTGTTGTGATTCCCCAGCCAAAACCGGTTGCCGAATCTTTATACTTCGCGAAGGCAACGGCATTCGCATATGGATCGTTGCCCGCAATACGAACCACTTTCCCGAACTGACCCAATTGTTCTTGAACTTTGGCCGAAATAATCGATTCTGGCCCGAGCAAATAAATATTGGCTTTTCCGCCCCTTGTCTTCAAAGCATCCACGGTTTCTTGCGGAACCTCATCCTTTTTAACATAAAGCAGCGGCTCCGGCATATGAGCAATCCAATTCACCGCTGGCATCGTATATTCTTCGCTGTCCATAGAACCAATGATGACCGAAGGCGGATTTTCCTTCGCGACAGCGGTATAATAAGCATCTACGGCTTTGGCTACGGCCGCCGGGTTGCCCCCTGCAATCTTGTCCGTCTTGTAGCCAAGCGCTTTTACCTGTTCCTCTACCTTGGGATCAAGATCCCCGACCAATATAACCTGGGTTCCTTTATTCGTTTCCGTCCCTATCGGTTTTAGTCTTTTCAATTCGTTAAGCGTTACATCCGGTACATTATCTTTATTGACAAACAGAACTGGACCATTATTCGGGTGATGAATCAAATCTGCACTAACGAGAGTCGTTTGCCAATCTTTCGGGTTCGCCAGAATTATGCCTCCGGGACGGTTCGCATCACTGGTTGCCATCCACAGCGTTTTCGAAACAAGCACAGCAGCTTCCGCTGGGTCACTTGTGTTGATGCGCGTCGTGTTTTTTGAGGCAATCCACGGCATAGATACCGCACTAGTCGGGCTTTGTTCCGAACCGGTTTGCTGGCCCATGTTGTTCATATCGTGTGGAGTGGAAGAATTGGATTTGTTAAAGCATCCGGTCAGGGCCAATGCTGTAGCCGCCGAAATGATACCAACTTTCAAGCCTTTTTTCATGCTTAAAAACCTCCTATTTTCGGTTGATAGTTTTGCCTTTCTCTGCAATTTGTATCCATGTAGCGCCGCGATCGGTAGAAAGATAGACATCTTTTGGTTCCGTTGCGATGGCCAGCTCTTTCGGGTTCGCCGGATTCTGGACAACATAGGTGATCGTATCCTTGCTTGGCGTCTGAATCGCCAGCGATTGTTTGCTCTCTATATTGATTTCAAGCAGTGAAGCATTAGGGCCGGAGGTAGCTGCAAGTACACCGGAATCCGTGAAAGTCAGGGCCGAAACCGGTTGTTCCGGAACCAATGGGGTAAACCTTTGACCGTAATCCCTCGTTAGATAGGCGCCTGTTGTCGTGCCGACAGCAGCGATCGATGCATCAGAAGAGTGAGCTGCGATTGCTGTCATCTGCCCTTGGAGGCCGGTTGCAGGATTGTTTGTCCAGGTTTTCCCTTCATCCTTGCTATAAAACAGCCCTGCCTGTTTCATTTTGGAGTTAGGTTCCGGGTTCGCCACGTATAGCGTATGCGAACGATATCCGGCTGTCATACCGTGTAGATCGACCTCTCCCTCAAGAGCAAGAACCGAGATGGTCTTTCCGTCATTCGAGCTTTTCACAAGGCCTAATGGATTTTTATACTTCGAGCCCGGTGCTGGATGGCCGCTGCTGTAAAATCCGTCATCGACCGTGGTGAACCCCATATAATCGTGCTTCTCCCCCGGACCTTCACTCCATGAACCGTCTGCATATACCTGTAGTCCGTTGTGAACGGGAATGAAAAGCCGTTTTCCGTCTGCGGAGTAACCAAGGCCATGTAGGTGCATAAAAGTGGTATTCGCAATGGAATTCGGCCCTTGCTCTGCCTTTGTCGAGCATGCCGTGGTCCCAATCAAGAGTACTGCAGCTAGTGCAAGCATCGTTATCTTTTTCAAAAAAATTACCTCCATGTCTAAAAAGAGACCTGAATCCAGTGTCCCCATGTATGTCCAAACCATTCATTAAAATGCAAGTCATATACAGTGTAATCGATACTTTTGAAGATTCGATGTAGAGCGCTCTACTGTCTTTTGGGAAGCCGGATTGTAAAGGCGGCACCTTCCCGGTTCTCGGCCGAAATTTCTCCGCCGAGGGCTGCAACCAACTCCTTGACGATGGTTAACCCCAGGCCGCTGCCCCCGGTCTTCCGATTGCGGGACTTATCCGCCCGGTAAAATCGCTCGAACACATAGGGCAAGTCCTCCTGTGGGATTCCCGTTCCCGTGTCTTGAACTCGGATCCAAACATGTCCGCTGTCTTCACTCCCCTCAATTCGCACTTCTCCGTATTCAGGAGTAAATTTCAGCGCGTTGCTAAGCAGATTCACAAGCACCTGAATCATGCGATCATGATCGACAAAAACATGAATATGAGGACTTACGGAACACCGTAGATGAACGTTTTTTTCACGATAGGCAGCAGCAACCAGTTCTTCGCCTCTCTCGATGATGGCCGCCAATGATTCTTCTTTTCGTTTCAATTGAAAACCGGGCGACTCCACATGCGTCAGGTCTTCCAACTCAGCCACTAGCTGCGTCAATCGTTCGATTTCTTCGTAGCAGGAATGGATACGCTCCGGCGTAGGCTCCCAAATCCCGTCTTCCAGAGCGCGCATATGGCTTTTGAGCGTAGCCAAAGGGGTTCTTAGCTCATGCGCGATGTCTTCGGTCATCGTGACGCGCAGTTGCTCATGCTGCTGCAGCTGCTTCGCCAGTGTATTTAGCGATGCGCCCAAGTCTGCAAGCTCATCTTTCCCTTGAATGTCCACTCTCGTACTCCATTCCCCGTCCGTCATGCGTTCCGCGACTCGCGTCATATGCACGAGAGGAGCCGAAATTCGTTTGGCCACATAAAAACCGAGAAATACGGCAAGTACAATCGCAACTAAACACGTCCAGATAATCGTTTGCATCAACGCTTGTTCCAAATGATAATTCAGTTCGGGTAATTCGTGCGTCATACCGGCTTGAGCTTGATACAAGGAGAAATGATAGTGTGTCGTCAAAATGACGCTAATGGTTGAAATCAGGACAATGCCAGCAGCAATCCCGATAATAATCAGAGCCAAACGGGTATGCAGACGCTTATTCATGTTGTTCCTCCTGCAAACCGATAGCCGGTTCCATACACCGTCACAATATATTTGGGGGACTTGGGGTCGCCCTCTATTTTTTGCCGGATATTTTTTACATGCTGATCGATCGTTCGGCTATCACCGTCAAAATCATAGCCAAGCACACGTTCCACAAGCTCGTCTCGTGAAAAGTGACGCTGCGGATGCTTGGCCAGGACAAGCAGCAGCTTATATTCATTCGGGGTCAGGCTCACCGGTTGGCCGTCACGGAATACTTGCTGCTTTAACGAATCAATGATAAGTTCCCCTTGATTAAAGGCCAGGCGATCCGCAAGCAAATGATACTCGTCCGTACGCCGAAGGATCGCCCGAACCCGCGCCACTACTTCGCGTGGGTCAAAGGGCTTGATCAAGTAATCATCGGCCCCCATGGATAACCCCTTAATCCGATTGTTCTCGGAAATCTTGGCGGTAAGCATCAAAATCGGAACAGAATGGATTTGACGAATCGCTTGGCAAACTTGCTCGCCCTCCATATCCGGAAGCATAAGGTCCAGGATGACGAAATCAATCGATTCGTTTTGCACGCGCCGAATGGCCTCGCTGCCCGTTTCGGCTTCAACGGTCTGAAAACCGTCTTTTTTCAAGTAGGATATAACCACATCCCGAATTTTCGATTCATCATCGACAACCAATATCGTTTTCATGACCATCCTCCGCGAATAACGCCTCTATGTATCACTTTACCCATGACTTATGTAGAACTGATGTAGATGCAAAGACGCCATGCAGAAACAACAAAAGGGCGACCCGAATCAGCCCCGAATCAGTCCCCTTTTCCTCTATAGTATTCATCAGCGGGCTCTTTTTTATAAAGGGGTTCCATCCAGCGAAGCCATCCTCGATAGCCTGCGTATACAACCACCAGAAAGAACATGTAAATGAACAGCGTCCGTAGCATAACGGGCCAGTTTGAATCCAACTGACTCCCCATGACGGCAAATACAATCATAACCGGTACTTTCCCGACCGCAGTGGCCATAATAAAACTTCCAAAGGACATTCGGAAGAGAGACGCACCGATATTGACGATTACCGCGGGGACAAATGGTAGCAGGCGAGCCAATATGACCGCAAAGAACGCATTACGCTCCAGTAGGAAGATAAACCGTTCTGTTCCTTTCACCAAAGACATGAGCTGACGGCCTCGTTCCTGAAAAATCAACCGAACCGCCCAAAAGGTCAAGGCTGCCGCAGCGGTTGAACTGGCCACATTGATCAAACTGCCCCAGACCGGCCCATACGCGGCCCCGATGATTCCGGCTACAATCCCAAAAGGAACGACCGGAATCATCGCAAGAAGGATGGCAGCCCCGATCATCCAAGGAAGACGCTCCACGCCTCCAAGAGAGAGCCATGAAAGCAGAGATTCCTTGAAGATCATGACGGCGGCAATCACGGCCCCATAAAGAAGAATAACCAATCCTTTTTTAATCATTATCCATTCCGTTCTCCAAAGGAAAGCTGCGCAAGCCCATTTATTTGATCCCCACAACTAGGAGCGATTCCGAAGGCCCTTCAAATCCTGCCGGCCCTTCGAATGTCTGCAGCGTACGAATTATTTCCATATGCATCTGCTTGCGTTCTTCCTCACTGAGCCGTTTAATGATCTCACCCAGCGGACCGGCGGATACGTCTTCTCGCCCACGACGGCTAAACTCCACAGCCGAAGCATAGCGGTGAATATGCGTGACAGCCTGTACCGTTACATCCCGGAAGCCCACTCTCTGAAAGGCTTCTGCCAGTAAGTCGGGGTTACCAAGTGAGAACACGCCTGGTTTTTTGCCGCCTTCCATAATGGGGATGCCTGCATATCGTGAAATGATAGTCATCGGCAGGGACAAGGTCGGGTTCTTATCCGGACTCGACCATACGAGTGCCGCGAATTTACCGCCCGTCTTCAACACCTCTCGGATACCCGTTAAGGCTTGCTCCAGCTGCGGAACAAACATCAAACCGTGACGGGATATAGCCGCATCAAAGATGTCTGTCGGCAAATCTACATGTTGGGCATCCATGACATGCGTTTGAATATTAGTGAGCGACTCTTGTTTCGCGATCTCGGCAAGGACCTGGAGCATGGTTGCCGAGATATCGGTAGCCACAACATTTCCCGCCGGACCGATCATCCGGGCGGCCTTGAACGTCTGGTCCCCCGTCCCCGCCGCTATGTCCAGAAGCTGCGTTCCTTCCCTAACGCCAGCTTCCCGCAGCATAAGCTCTGTTGCTTCCCCAAGAAGCCTTTCTCGATCAGCTCTGCTTCGATTCCAAGCCGCTACTTGCTCTGCGGTTTCCCATGATTTTGATGTTTCTTCATTTTGATCGGACGCCATGATAGCCCCTCCCCTTATGAATGCTCCGAACGTTCGGTTGAAGGCAATTGCGCGAGACTTCTATCAGTTCTTAGCCTACAAGGAGTTTGCTTATTTCATTCAAGTTCTCTGCAAAACCGACAAACACCTTATCCCGGATGACGATGGTCGGTACGACCTGCTTTCCTGTCAGCTCCAGAACTTCTTTCGCATATTCGATATTTTCTTCGCAATTGTAGTCAACATAGGGAACTTGATGCTCATTGAAATAACGCTTGGCAAAGTGGCAGTCGCTGCAGGTCGGGATCGAGTAAATTTTGATTGGTTCTTTCGGATCGATTTTCGGCATGGCAGTTCGCTCCTTTACGCGACGATTTGTTTCAATTGCTCCATCGTGATCCGATCCACGAATTTGCTAAACTTCTCTTTTCCTTTTGCTTGTTGCTTGTAGAAATCAATAAGCGTAGATACAACAGGAACAAGTCGTTCCTCGGTTATGCCGGAGACAAGCAGCCGTCCCGTCGCAGCTTTGATGCCTTTAGGTTCTCCTCCAACGTAAATATCGAACGTATCCCTCATTTTGACGACAGCGATATCTTTCAGCAGCGGCTCACTTGTGCCCAGCGCACAGCCTGCGTAGCCAATCTTCAGCGGCGTGGGCGTCGCGATGCCAGCGATCGCCCGATTCAAGATGCGAGCCGTCTCCAGACCGGCTTCTTCCGCGCCTTTGCAGAAGTTGCAGGCGATCAGGCTCTTGGTCGCAAACCCGGCTGGATACACTTCCAAGCCCGCACGCTCCAGTTCTTCCTGGATGGCTTCTCGCTTATCAAGAGGCACTTCCACGTAAAGCTGCTTGAAGGAGGTCATTTCAATTTTGGCGTCCGAACCGGCAACCGTACCGATCTTGGCAAGTTGATCCGGCGTAAATAGGCTTCCCCCGACTTGAATCGCAGGCGATACCGCCAGTTTCGTCTTTTCTCCCATGGTCATTCTCCCTTTGATCTTCCGTTATTTCACATTGACGACGAACGGTACGGTGAACACCTCGCCATTGTGCTGAAATTGTCCCCAAATTTTGAACGTGCCGCTTTGCGGAAAAGAAGTCGCGAATTTCGCATCCGGCCCGGTTGCTTTCTCATCGATCGGATGAACATGAAGATACTGATTCGCGTCTTCCGAAAGAATCACGACATGGCCGACCGCGCCCAAATAAGGCTGCAGATTATTGATCCCCTTCTTCGTCTTCGCGTCGCGAATGTTGAAGGTCAACGTCACGTCTTCTTTCGGTTTGGCGGCGCTCATAGAGAGCTCAATTTCCTTGCCATCGACTTCTTTCACAAGATTTGCGTCAGCTGCAATCGCGGCATGCTTGCCTTCTTTGCCTTCCACCTTTACCCACTCGCTGAGCGTTGTATTGGCCCCGTCAGTCGGAATAAAATCCGCAAACACCTTGTACTCGCCGCCCGCCGGGAACGACGTATTCACCGTAAAAGTGCCGCCTCCCTTAAACTCCGGGTGAATGTGGTTAAAGAACGACAAATCGTGATTGACGATAATGAGATGAAGCAGCTTCTCGTGATTGACATCATATTTATTGACTGGTTTCCCGCCCTTATCCTTCACTTGAATGGTCAATTCCGTTTCTTCATTTGCTTTTGCGACGCCTGCGGGGAAGGCAAATGATGCTTGAAGATTCTCCGCCATAGGATTCGCATTTGCACCATGGCCGCCGTGGCCGCCTCCGTGATCCATCTCTTCCGCCTCCTTCTCGCCTGCGGGCTTTTCGGCGTTCTCTTGCCCACTGCTTTCCCCATGACCGGCATGGTTATTTCCGCCTGCGGGTTTCTTGTCCCCTGCATTGCCGCATGCGGCCAATACGCTTAACGCAAGCACCGTCGCAGCGACAAGGATGATTTTCTTCTTCATGCTTTATATCAACTCCACTTCATTACAAGTTCGATGCAGAGCGCACTTTTACACGCTGTAGCCGCAAAGCGTTAAGGACGACGGACACCGAACTGAGCGCCATCGCCGCGCCCGCAACCCAAGGGGCCAGCAGTCCAATCGCGGCAATCGGAATGCCGAGGGTGTTGTAGCCGAGCGCCCAGAAGAGGTTTTGGCGGATGTTACTCATCGTCTTCCGGCTCATGTAGATCGCATCCGGAATGCTCGTCAGATCGCCGCGCATCAGGGTGACGTCGGCGGCCTCCATGGCCACGTCCGTACCGGTACCGATCGCCATGCCGATATCTGCCATCGCCAGCGCGGGGGCGTCATTGATACCGTCGCCGACCATCGCCACTTTCTTGCCCTGCGCTTGCAGCTTCTTCACTTCTTCCGCTTTGCCTTCCGGAAGCACTTCGGCGCGAACATGATCGATGCCGACTTGCCCCGCAATCGCCCGTGCGGTACGTTCGTTGTCACCGGTGATCATGATCACCTCTATGCCCATTTCTTTCAGCCGCGTTACAGCCTCTTTCGACGTTTCTTTAATCGTATCGGCCACCGCGACGAGACCCGCATACGCTCCGTCAACCGCGATCAGCATCGCCGTTTTCCCATCTTCTTCAAGCTGCGTCATCCGATCAAGCGCCTGTTCCACCGAAACGTCATATTTCGCCATCAGCTTGCGCGTACCGGCCAGAACCTCCTTGCCTTCGACGACAGCACGGATACCAAACCCTGGTATCGCCTCGAACTGTTCCGTTGTCGGCAGCTCAATGCCTTTAGCCCGGATTCCGGCAACGATCGCTTCCGCAAGCGGATGCTCGGAATCCTTCTCGGCAGCGCCAACCAAGCGAAGAAAAGCATGTTCATCCATATGAGCGGCGGCAACATCCGTAAGTTCCGGTTTCCCCTTCGTTACAGTGCCGGTTTTGTCGAGAATGATCGCATTGATTTTGTGCGTGGATTCCAGATGCTCGCCGCCTTTGAACAGCACGCCAAGCTCCGCGGCGCGGCCGGAGCCCGCCATAATCGATGTCGGTGTAGCGAGCCCCAGCGCGCAAGGGCAGGCGATGACCAGGATCGCAATCCCTTTCTCCAGCGCATTTGCGAAATCGCCGGGTGTCACCCAAAAGTACCAAACCAGAAATGCGGCAACCGCAATCCCTACGACGATCGGCACGAAGATTCCGGAAATGACATCCGCTACCCGTTGAATCGGCGCTTTCGAGCCTTGCGCTTCTTCCACGACCTTAATGATTTGGGCAAGCGCGGTTTCCTTGCCGACTTTGGTCGCTTTCAATCTCAATCTGCCGTTTTTGTTGACGGTAGCACCGATCACGCTGTCTCCGGCTTTTTTCTCGACCGGGATGCTTTCGCCGGTTAGCATCGATTCATCGACCGACGAACTTCCTTCCAGCACTTCCCCATCCACCGGAATCTTCTCCCCCGGTTTTACCACTACGATATCGCCGACAAGTACGTCTTCGACCGGAATCGTCATTTCCTGCCCGTCCCGAACAACGAGAGCCGTTTTCGCCTGAAGGCCCATCAGCGTCTTGATCGCTTCGGATGTACGGCCTTTAGCCAGCGATTCGAACAGCTTCCCGAGAATAACGAGAGTGATCAGGACCGCGCTCGTTTCGTAGTACATCGATGGACCGTGATGCGCCATGCTGCCCATTGAGGCCCATTCAATGGTTAAGTATAAGCTGTAGAAATACGCAGCCGACGTTCCGAGCGAGACGAGTACGTCCATATTGGCACTCTTATTCCGCAACGCTTTGAACGCGCCCACATAGAACTGTTTGCCAATGTAAAATTGAACTGGTGTAGCGAGCGCCAATTGAAACCACGGATTCATGAAGAGTTCCGGCATCCAGATCCAGGATAAGAACGAAAAGTGGCTGACCATGGACCAGAGCAACGGCAACGAAAGAACGGCGGAGATCAGCAGTTTGCGCTTTTGCTCTGAAATGGCTTTCTCGCGATGCTCCGAAGGATTGGCTTCGTCTTGCTTCGGTATTGCTTTATAGCCTAGCTTTTCTACGCGTTGCTGCATATCGGCGATAGATACATCGGCCGCGTTGTATTCGACCCGTGCGGTTTCCATCGCGAAGTTAACGGAAGCGTTCGTGACGCCGGGCAATTTGCCAAGGCCTTTCTCGATCTTATTCGCGCAAGCCGCGCAGGTCATGCCTTCCAGTTTGAAATCGACGACTTCTTTTACCGTGCCGTAGCCGAGTTTTTTGATGGTTTCTTCCAACCGCTGGACATCCACCTTCGCCGGGTCATACGTTACGCTCGCCTTTTCCAAAGCGAAGTTTACGTTCGCGCTTGCCACGCCTTCGAGTTTGCCAAGACCCTTCTCGATCTTATTCGCACAGGCGGCACACGTCATGCCTGTGAGCTGCAAGGTCGTTTGACTATTTTGATTGGTTGCGATTGCTGTTGCCATTGGTGTTCGCTCCTTATCTCGTCTAAGGTTGATTAAACGACGTCGTATCCTTGCTCCTCAATCGTTTCTTTAATGGCCTCGATGGAAACCCGGTTCTCCTCGTATGAGACATCCACCGTACCACTTGCCAGGTTCACTTTACCGGCTGCTCCGATTTCTTTTAGCGCGCCTTCAATGGAGATTACGCAATGCTGGCAGCTCATACCTTCGACTTGCAACGTTTGATTTGTCATGTTCATTCTCTCCTTATCGGATTAATTTGTTCATGCTCTCTAGCATTCCGTCTACGATCGCTTCTTCATTCAGCTGGGTCTTGCTCTTCATGTACGATTTCAATCGATGAAGCAAAACCAGCTTCCCTACCCCATGAAGGGCATTGTGAACGGCTGCTATTTGATGAAGCACTTGATCGCAATTGTCGTTTCGTTCCACTTGCCGCTGTACGCCCCGAACCTGACCTTCAATTCGATTCAGTCGGAGTGCAATAGCCAATTTCTCTTTCGCGTTTAAGTAGCTCTCTGTTTGAGGCGATGCCTTGGATTCCTTCGTGGTCATTTCCAACGATCTCCTTATTTGTAGTATACCCCTCTACCGTATATTAAGTCAACGACTTTTTACAATACCCCTGTACCCTATGTTGAGGGGGATATAAAAAGCAGCATCGCTGCTGCTTTGAAGCGGTCTGACTTTTATTTCATTAGTTTATTGATGGTCGTCATCAGCTCCGTTAATACCTCCGTATCCCCTTCTTGAATCCGTTCGATGACACAACTTTTCATATGATATTCAAGCAGCAGCTTCCCGACACCGTTCAAAGAAGCTTGCACCGAAGCGATCTGATTCAACACATCGTCACAATAAATATCTTTCTCAATCATTCCTTTAATGCCGCGAACCTGTCCCTCGATTCGATTCAATCGGTTGAGCAGACCACTCTTGGCTTTATCGGAATGATGGCTCTTGCGCTCACCTTCTCCATGAGAGCAGCAGTCCGGATCTTGCTCGATCGGTTGTTCCACGAATATCGTTTCTTCGCTCATCGGAATCCCTCCTTTCTTCTCATTATAGCATACCCCTCACCCCTATACAAAGAAAATTCATCGTGTTAAATCAATGGGCTCCAGTCAAATACGATGATTTGGCTTTGGAGCCCGATTCATCGATTACATGGCTGCCGTGTTGCTTGCTTCACCCTGCTTAGGCGAACGGATAAACAGAAACGCTAGAACTGCACCTGCAAAAGCAACGATACCGGACCACAAAAACGCTTGTTGAAAGCCTTCGTTTAGCGCGGCGACCGGGTCAACACCGGTTTGGGAAGCAGTTGTTGAGCCCGCAATCGCAACCATGATGGCCAGACTGATAGCTGATCCAATCTGGTAGCTCGTATTGGCGAGACCCGATGCAAGCCCTGCTTCTTCGGGTTTCGCCCCCGACATGGCGGACATCGTAGCCGGAATATAGGCAAGCGACATACCAAGCGCACCGAGCAAGGATGCCGGAAGCACGTTGGCGATGAAGTTCCCATCAACCCGCGTATTGCCAGCGAACAGAAGCATCGAACCTCCGAGTGCAATCAATCCAATGACCAGGTTTGCTTTTATCCCGAATTTTCCGATTAATTTACCGGTAATCAAAATCATGAAGACAGCAATTAGGATCGTCATCGGCAGCAAGCCGACTCCGCCAGCGAAAGCAGAAAACTTTAGCACCTGCTGCATATAGAGATTGAGGAAATACCACAGCGGAATCCAACCACCGGCCAGCATAATGAGCGCGATATTGCCTGCAGCCAGATTGGGCGCTTTAAAAATCTTCAGTGGAACAAGCGGCTCTTTTTTAGTTGCCTGAACGATCAGGAACAGGATAAACAATACGACTCCTGAAATAAGCGTCCACAACGTGGACGGCGCTCCCCATCCATTGTGTTCTGCGGTAACAATGCCATACACCACCAACACCAAGGCCGCTGTGACGAAGATGGAGCCAATGACGTCAATACTGCCTTTTCTACGCATTCCCTTGGCCAAAAGTCCAGGGGATAGAAGCAACGCTATAATACCAACGGGTACGTTGATGAGAAAGGTCCATTGCCAGCTGAGCCACTCGGTAATGACCCCACCGAGAAATACGCCAGCCGACCCGCCGGCAGCGGCCGATGCGCCCCAGAAGCCTATTGCTTTCCCTAGCTCTTTGGGGTTGCCGCCGAAGAGCATCATGACAATCGTTAACGCGGATGGGGCAATTAATGCGGAACCGAATCCTTGCAGGGCGCGGCCAACATTAAGCGCTTCCTCGTTCCAAGCCAATCCTGCCAACAAGGAAGCTAACGTGAGAATAGAGAACCCCCACATGAATATGCGACGCTGACCAAAAAGATCGGACAATCGACCACCGAGCAACAATAACCCGCCAAAGAAAATGACATACGCGTTGAAAACCCACTGCAAACTTGCCTGCGTATAGCCAAGCGCTTCTTTGATGGCGGGCAGTGCAACGCCGATAATGGATGTGTCCATAATCACCATAAAATTGGCAAGGCATAGTAAGGCTAGCGCCATCCAGCGCTTGGGATCTGCTTGCGGTAAAGCCTGAGCTTGATTTTTCATAATTTTCTTCCTCCTCCTTATTCGACCGATCATTCAAAATTTTCATGTTGATGTGATAATAGTATAGCCCCCTACCCTATTTGTCAAGAAAGATTTGTCATATTCTCCTCTGTTGCTGAAGAATTGAAAACTGAACCGGAAAATGCTCGTTACAACGCTGTTTATTGGCAGCCAGTCGTTTTATGGATTTACCTTCAACCGTACGGAAATTGAAAAAACTTTCCATATCCACGTCATAATGCGAAAAGGCAGCCCCACTGTTGAAGTGGAGCGGGCGACTTGGTCCTTCTCCTGCTTTTCCATGAACTCCTTCTCGTTCTTCAAAAGTTCTACATATGCTTCAACTATGATTGACTTATGGGAAGTTCAGTTACAGAAAGGAATGAATAAGCAATGAAGCTAGGTTGGAGGCTCAAAAGTATAATAGCAATCGGAGCTTTATCTGTTATATTGGCCGGTTGTTCAGGTTCGATCGGTGGAATGAGTGGAATGGATCATTCGAAAATGAACATGGAGGGAACCAAGGAAACTTCGGAAACGCCAAATACTCAAACGGAAAAGTCCGTTGTGTTAACGGGAAAAGAATTTAATTTGACTGCCGCCCCGAGCAATCAGGAAATAGCCTCTGGAAAAACGTTGCCGGTTTGGACGTTCAACAATTCCGTTCCTGGACCGCAAATTCGGGTTAAACAAGGAGATACGATAAAGGTCAATCTTAAAAATCAGTTGCCCGAGCCAGTCACAATTCACTGGCACGGCGTTCCTGTACCGAACGCCATGGATGGCATTCCAGGCGTAACGCAAAACGCCGTTCAACCAGGTCAGTCGTTTACGTACGAGTTTAAAGCAGATGTCCCTGGCACCTACTGGTACCACTCGCATCAGGATAGTGTAAATCAGTTGGATCGCGGATTGTATGGGGCATTCATCGTTGAACCGAAAGAAGGTACCGACGTTAACCGTGATTATACACTTGTCCTCGATGAATGGATGAGCTCCGGGGAAATGTCCGGCATGAATATGTCCGGAGGCAACATGTCGGAAATGGACCATAGCAAAATGAATATGGGTAGTTCGGATGGAAAAGACAATAAATCCAGCATGAACATGTCTGGCAATATGTCCGGCATGGATCACAGTACGATGAATATGGGGAACGAAAACAAAGCGTCGACCAAGACCGATAATAGTTCCATGAATATGGGACACGATATGAGCATGTACGATCTGTATACCATAAATGGAAAATCCGGTTCGCTGGTAGATCAGCTCCCTGTTAAGGAAGGAGATAAAGTTCGAATCCGTTTGATCAATGCGGGCTATCTGTCTCATCAAATTCATTTGCACGGACATGAATTCAAAGTTATTGCTACCGACGGACAACCTATAAACAATCCAGGTATCCTGAAAGATAATGTCGTAAGTATTGCTCCAGGAGAGCGCTACGATATTGAATTTGTCGCAAGTAATCCGGGCCAATGGTTGATCGAGGACCACGGCGACAAAGCTGCTGTTAAAGGGATGAAAGCCACGATTGCTTATGAAGGAGCTCCCGCCGGTTCCGACAAAGCGAATGAAGCAGAGAAGCTGACGGCTGTCGACATGAGCCGTTACGGCCAAGCAGGCAAAGCCAACTTTACGTTAGATCAGAAGTATACGTTGGAATACTCGATGAATTTAAATACCGAAATGAAAAACGGCGAAATGGTCTACACCATAAACGGAAAAACGTTTCCGGAAACCGAACCGATAAACGTCAAAAAAGGAGATACCGTCAAGGTTCGCCTTGTCAATAACTCGAAAACTGACGACCATCCGATGCACCTGCACGGTCACTTCTTTCAAGTGCTAAGCAAGAACGGGAACCCGCTTGAAGGATCTCCAATCATAAAGGATACGTTGAATTTGAAGCCGGGCGAAGAATACGTTGTCGCATTCGAAGCAGATAATGAAGGCAACTGGATGTTCCACTGTCATGATCTGCATCATGCTTCTGCCGGCATGGTAACGGAGCTGAAATATACAGACTATAAGACAAATTTTGTTGCAGACCCGAATGCAGGGAATAAACCGGAATAATGACCAGGGGATGGCTTCAAGCCATCCCCTGATTCCCATTCTCTGCATCGTCTTTTGAAGCAACGGGCGATTGCTTGTTCCGTTCATTTGCTCCCTCATACTCCCTGACTCGCCGGTAAAACGTCGGTTTTTTCATACCAATTCTTCGCATTGCCTCGGTTGCCGTGATTTGCCCTGCTTTCCATTCCCGGTATGTCCGGATAAACTTATCGTCAATTTCCTGCCTTGGCCTCCCGAACGTTACGCCATCCGCTCGGGCAACTTCGATCCCTTCCGCCTGCCGCTGCCGGTTCTTTTTCCGTTCCTGCTCGGCCACATATGCCAGCAGGCTTAAAAACTGGTCCTCCATGACTTTGCCGAAATCACCCATTTGTTTGAACTTTCGGGAATCGAACAACGTTTCGTTATCCAGACATACGATGTCTGCGCCGATCTCCCGCGTAATGGCTTTCCATTCGGCAATTATGCCGTCGTAATCTCGGCCCAGCCGATCCAGCGCATCCAGGTAAACCAGGTCGCCCTCTCTAATCATCAGACGCATTGCCTGATAGCGCGGCCGCTCAAAATCCTTGCCGCTCTGCTTGTCAACAAATATGTATCTTTCATCAACGCCCAGCTCCCGGAACTTGACGAGCTGCCGTTCCGGATTTTGGTCTTTTGCCGATACCCGTCCATAAGCCAGCTTCAAGTACCCCACTCTCCCCTTATTGCGTCTCAAAATGTAGTTGTTTGAAACGAAACGGTTTCTAAAGTGATTTTAATACATTTTGATACGTATAAACAGAGCAAAAAAATATGTATCAAAAAGCATACTATTCGAGACATAATAAAACGACTCCCAGCAGGAGTCGGCTATCATCTAAATTTCTGAAAACACCTAATGACCGCTAAGGACTTGAAAAAAGGGAATCAATGACTTTGGTCTCCTATGTTCCCTGGACGAAGCAGTTTTGCGTGATACTAGCAAGCTTTCGGCTTATACTTCGGGTGACACACGTTCCAGTACGAGCTAAGAGTAAGAAAATATGCTAAGGCGGTCTAATCCGAAGGCTTAGCGTATATTTTCGTTAAAATGTTGGCGGGACCCCACAAAGCAAAAGCTTACGACATACCAACCATGCTTTTTGCATCCAGATAGGTGCAATCACCCTGCTTACTACACCAGCTTACGTAATATCCAACGTCACTTTCGTCCTTTATCCCCTATCATCTTCAGCCTAAATCCCCGATTAACAAAGCAATGTAAGCTGTTTATCATAGTGCTTGGGATCTGGAATATCAAAGGTCCATGCTCGAATTTCGATTCAATGTCGTACATTCCTAAAACAGCCGTAATTAATTCAGGATCTCCTTCATCAAAACCATCCTTTAGGACGTACAATCTATATTGAAAGCCATTTTATTCTCATTCAAGCATTCAAGGTCTGTCAAACCATCAAGTCCGCCCTTGAGGTTATCCTCAATAAATCGGTGTAGTTTTAACCAGTTTATTTTCATAGACACACAACCTATATTCAATTAGGATCGTTATTATCGTCCAAATGTTTTTCAAACTTTGAGCCAAACCGATATATTCCATAAATCAAGATTCCTATCAATCCGCTTTCCAGCGCCTGAACATATTCACTAACGAGAAATAGACCGGTCCCAAACCCTAAGAATATAACGCTAAATATTTTGAGCAATGCTCCTTCATTTTGGTTTAACCATCTTATCATGCCTGGCACCTCACTTACGTTTGGTCTACCCTCAGTTATAACAAGCATAAAATAAATATAAGAGGTGTGCCACTTATTAAGTAAACACACCTTCATGACCGATCTGAGTTGTCTTTATTTTAACAAATTGTTGAATTCTTCTTCATCAATTATTTTAACGCCTAATTCCTCTGCCTTTGTTAACTTACTTCCTGCTTCTTCTCCCGCAAGGACAAATGACGTTTTCTTGGAAACACTACCCGATACTTTGCCACCATGCATTTGTATTAATCGGGTAGCCTCGTCTCTCTTTAGATTCGGAAGCGTTCCGGTAATAACAAATGTTTTCCCCGTAAATCTGTCGTCTTTGCTTATTTCTGATACTTTTGATTGGGTATTCACACCTGCATTTTTCAGTTTTTCAATTAATTCATGCGTACTGTTAAGACTAAAGAAACTCAAAACGCTAGTTGCAACTGTATCACCAAAATCCGGTAACATAATTAATTGATCGTAGGTAGCGTTACTAATTTCGTCTATGTCTGCAAAACTAGAAGTCAACGCTCTTGCCGTTTGCTTTCCTACATTCTTTATTCCAAACCCTGTAATTAGCTGGACCAAATCATTTTCTTTTGATTTATCAATCGCATTCAGCAGGTTATCAACCGACTTCTCCCGTCCAACTATTCCTTTCTTAATTAGCTCATCACGATATTCTTTAAGGTGATAAATATCTGCTATATTTTTGATATATCCTTCAGTCATAAGAGACTCGACTGAGCTTGGCCCAAACCCTTCTATATCCATCGCATCTTTAGAAGCAAAATAGGTAATTCCCCTGATCCATTGGGCTAGACATTCGTTTCCACCACAACGAATATCCGCTCCGTTTTCATCTCTAACAGTCGGAGAATTACAGATAGGGCACATTTGAGGTATTGTGTACTTAACGGCATTGCTCGGTCTTTTCTCAGGAATGCTTCTAACAACTTCAGGAATTATGTCACCTGCCTTTTGTATCACAACAGTATCACCTATTTGTATATCCTTAGAATCAATAAAATCTTGATTGTGTAAAGTCGCTTTAGAAACTTCAGTGCCTGCTAATATAACTGGCTCTAAAAGAGCTAAGGGCGTTAATCTACCCGTACGACCTACTTGTACTTTAATGTCTTTAATGACCGTTTCCTTTTGCTCTGGTGGATATTTAAAGGCAACAGCCCACCTCGGAACTTTACTTGTCGTTCCTAATACTCTTCTGTCGCTCAGATCATCAACTTTTATAACAGCTCCATCGATACCAAAGGATAAACTTGATCTTTTCTCCCCTATATCCGAAACATACTTCCAAATTTCTTCTGCTGTTGTACAAACTTTATAATCAGGGATTGTTTTAAATCCTTGATCTTCTAACCACTTCAACGTTTCACTATGGGAAGTGAAGTCTTTACCTTCTGATATTTCAAGGTTAAACACGAATATATCCAGGTTACGATCTCTAACCACTCTTGAATCTAACTGCCTTAAAGTACCTGCTGCTAAGTTCCTTGGTGTTTTATATTTTTTTCCGTTTGCATCTTTTTGTTTCTGTATTACTTTTTCAAAGGTTTCATTGGACATATAAACTTCCCCACGAACCTCCAAATAAGGTAATTCAGTTAGAATCTCTTTAGGAATTGACTTTATCTCTAAAAGATTTTCGTAAACTGATTCTCCGACCTCACCATCCCCCCTCGTAATTCCTTCCGTTAATTTACCATTGTGATACCTTAACATAACGGTCAAACCATCAATTTTCAGCTCAACTACAAATTTAGGGTTTGAAACTTGTGAGCTTACTTTATTTACAAAATTGTATATTTCTTCTTTTGTAAATACATCTTGTAGACTTATTACTGGTACATCGTGTCTTACTTTCCTCAGCTCACGTTTAACTGTCCCCCCTACTTTTTGAGTAGGGGAATCCACACTCATAAATTCCGGATGTTGTTCTTCAAGAGTTATTAACTCCTTATAAAGCTGGTCATATTCGTAATCAGTTATTTCTGGTTGATTATCATCATATTTTTTATCGTGGTATCTTACCTGTATTCTTAAATTCTCAATCTGTTCTCTCACATTCATAACAATCACACCCCCACTTTCTTAAACAAAAGTCATCGTAGAAAAGGTATTTATTTCGTTTATTTCGTTTAAACCCACTTTGTATTAAACAAAAGTCTCAACCACCATTGTTAACTACATTATCTAAACAATAACTCGGTTCAAAACTTTTGTTTATTAAAATATACTTATTGCCCGTACGGCCGACATTCCAGGACACCGACTCCAGCACCGTCGTACTCTCTTCCGCCTCGAACTTGAACGCCACCGACCAGCGCGGGAATTTGTCCGTGTAGCCGAGAGCCGCCCGGGTGCGCATATCCGTCACTTTGACGACCGCTCCGTCAATGAGGAAATCGAGATCCGGACGCATGACGGAAATCCGGTGCAGCTCCGCGATGACCTCCTCGATGTCGTCGAAGTAAGTGATATACGGGTTGACCTTGAAGCGGTTGTCCCTCAGGAACTGAATCAGCTCGGCATGGTCGCGGAACTCGAGCTCGTCGGAATAACCGATATTATAGAAGAAAGCGCTCAGCCGGCGTTCGGCCGTTACCTTCGGATTGAGGTTGCGCAAAGCGCCTGCGGCGCCGTTGCGCGCGTTCTTGAGCGGTTCGGCTGCGGTCTTGTTGTAATTCTCCAACACGGAAAGGAACATCAGCCCTTCGCCCTGGACTTCGATGAGCCCGTCCTTGTACGGAATCGTCAGAGGGACCGACCGGATCGTCTTCACCTGGGCCATGATGCTCTCGCCGACCGTGCCGTTGCCCCGCGTCGCCGCCTGGACGAGCTCTCCGCCGTCATAGGTCAGGTTGAGAGTCAGTCCGTCGAACTTGAGCTCGACGACATAAGAAGGATCCGGCAACGGCTCCTCGTCGGGGTTTTTGGCATTGTAATCGGCGATGCCGCGGGCGAGGCGCTGCTGCCAGGCGCGCACGGCATCCTCGTCCTTGGCCTTGTCCAAGCTCCATAGCCGGGCACGATGCCGATGGGGCTCGAACCCCTTGAGCGTCTCCCCGCCGACGCGGAGGGAGGGAGACTCCGGCAGCACGACGCCGCTCTCGCTCTCCAGACGGACCAGCTCATCATATAAGAGGTCGTATTCCTTGTCGCTGATCGTCGGGTTGTCGAGCGTGTAATAGTTGTAATTATGCACGGCGAGCTCTCCGGCGAGCTCCCGCATCCGCTCCACGGCTTGCGGATCTGCTCCAGCCGCAAGCTCCTGCTGCTGCTCCATGCGGTTATCCAAGCGGAATCCCCGTCCTTTTCGTCCGAATAATGGCTTTCGTTTCTATTGTACGCGTTTCGTTATGTATGCAACCCTGCCCGGAGGCCGGCGAGCCGGCTTCCGGGCAGGAAGGAATGCCTTGAATAGGCAGGAGACAGGGAAATCATAAACGTCGATTCGCATGAAAGCAAAAATGTTCATAGGAGCGTGGCTCTAATGGGCGGACGCAATAATGGACCCTGCCACTTGCCGTTGGGAAGGACATCTCGTCGGCAAGCACGAGAAGAAGCTTCCGCTTTTCCTTCCTAACGGTTGGTCAGCCCGACACCTTCTCGATCGGGGCGAAGCTGGCGAGCAGCTTCTTGAGCCCGACCGGAGCCGGGAACGCGATCTGGATCTCCGTGTCGTTGCCGGTGCCCTTCACCGACACGATCACACCGGTGCCCCATTTCTTGTGGGCCACCTTGTCTCCGGCGGCGAAGCTGCGCGCCGCATCGCCCGCGGCCGCGGGAGCGCCCGGCGTGCTGACGCGCACGCCGCTGCCGCCCGCGGCGGCCGCTCCGGCCCCGGCATAGCCGGCCGGACGGCCATAGCGCGAAGCGCCGGGGGCGGAGCCCGGCGCCGGAGCGCCTGCGGCGCCGCCAGCGCCGCGGTAGCCGAAGCCTCCGGCGCCGGAGGCGGCGGAGCCGCCGTACCGGCCGCCGCCGATCGTGCGGCCGCCCGGCGAAGCCAGCTCCTTCACGCCGTCCGGGATTTCCTTGAGGAAGCGTGAAGGAGGATTGCTGCTCGTGCGCCCGAACAGGGTGCGCATCCGGGCACAGGTCATGTACAGCTGCTGCTCGGCGCGTGTGATGCCGACATAGGCGAGGCGCCGCTCCTCCTCGAGCTCCTCGTTGTCGGTGAAGGCCCGGCTGTGCGGGAAGACGCCTTCCTCGCAGCCGATGATGAATACGACCGGGAACTCAAGGCCTTTGGCGCTGTGCATCGTCATCAGGATGACCGCATCGTCCGGGGTCTCGTCCTTGTCCATGGAGTCGATGTCGGCGATGAGCGCGAGATCGGTCAGGAACGAGACGAGCGATTTGTCGTCGTTGCGCTTCTCGAATTCCATCGTCACGGACAGGAACTCCTCGATGTTCTCGACGCGGGCTTTGGACTCCAGCGTGTTCTCGCGATGCAGCTCCAGCCGGTATTCCGACAGCTCCAGCACCTTCTCGGTCAGCTCGGTCACGGACAGATAGTCGCGCATGCCGGTGAGATTGTCGATCATCGTGCGGAAGTCCTGCAGCAGCGTGCGCGTGCGCCCGTTGACCTCGACGCCGGACAAGTCGCCGAGCACCTGGAAGATCGAGGAGCCGCGGCGCGCCGCCTCCTCGGCCAGCTTGGCGATCGTCGTGTCGCCGATGCCCCGCTTGGGAACGTTGATGATGCGGGTCAGGCTGATGTCGTCGTCCGGATTGGACACAAGGCGCAAATACCCGAGCACGTCCTTGATCTCCTTGCGGTCGTAGAACTTGATTCCCCCGACGATCTGGTACGGGATATCCGACTTGATCAGAATTTCCTCGATGACCCGGGACTGGGCGTTCGTCCGGTACAGGATGGCGTGGTCCGCATAATTGCGGCCGCCATTGCGCCCCGTGCGGATCTCGCCTGTAATATAGTAGCCTTCGTCATGCTCCGAGTCGGCCTGGTACATCGTGATGGCTTCGCCGGCGCCGCGCTCGGTCCACAAGCGCTTGTCCTTGCGGCCGGTGTTCTGGCCGATGACCGCATTGGCCGCGTTCAGGATATTGGAGCTCGAACGGTAGTTCTGCTCCAGCAGGATCGTCCTAGCCTCCGGATAGTCTTCCTCGAAGTTCAGGATGTTCGTGATGTCCGCTCCCCGCCACCGGTAGATCGACTGGTCGCTGTCGCCGACGACGCAGATGTTGTGGTGCTTGTCAGCCAGCATGCGGCAGAGCATGTACTGGGCGCGGTTCGTATCCTGATACTCGTCCACATGGATGTAGCGGAACTTGTTCTGGTAGAAATCCAGCACCTCCGGCACATCCGTGAACAGCTTGATCGTCGACATGATGAGATCGTCGAAGTCGAGCGAGTTGTTGCTGCGCAGCCGCTTCTGGTACATCTTGTACACATCCGAAGCGACCTTCTGGAAATAGTCGCTGCCCGCCTTCGTCTCGAAGCGGACCGGATCGATCAGCTCGTTCTTCGCGCTGCTGATGACGGCCTGCACCGCCTTCGGCTCGAACTTCTTGGTGTCGATGTTGAGATCCTTCATGCAGCCGCGGATGACCGACAGCTGGTCGCCGGAGTCCAGGATCGAGAAGTTCGACGTGAAGCCGATCCGATCGATGTCCTTGCGCAGGATCCGCACGCACATGGAGTGGAAGGTCGATACCCATATATCGCTGCCGCCGGCTCCGACGAGCTTGGACACGCGGTCCCTCATCTCGCGGGCAGCCTTGTTCGTAAAGGTGATGGCCAGAATGCTCCAGGGAGCCACGCGCCGCTTCTCGATCAGCCAAGCGATCCGGTGCGTCAGCACCCTCGTCTTGCCCGAGCCCGCGCCGGCCATGATCAGCAGCGGCCCGTCGGTCGCCTGAACGGCCTCGCGCTGGGGAGGATTCAGCTTCCCGACCGCGGCTTCGATTCCGATGTCGTTCATCATATATGCATTCGTTCTCCTTTGCTCGGCGCCAGCCTCGGAACGAATACCGCGCCTTCGCGGATCCGCCTGCTGTTCGCCTTTGTTCGCCTGTATCCAGTCTAGGGCAACCGGGCCGGAAGTGTCAATGAAGGAACCGGTCCGTACAGGAGGTAATTTTCCTCATCTCCGCCGCTTGCCCGCGCATGCTGGAATCGGCGCCAGGCTGCGACTCGCCGTCTCCGCGCGAGTCGCAGCCGCATACGTCCTCCGCTTCAGGCGCAAGGCCGAGCTGCTGCAGGCATAAGGCGGAGAAGCTGCATCTGTGGCTGCAGGCGGATTGCGGAGAAGCTGCATGTGCTGCAGCGGGATGGGAGCATTCCGCCGCATCCGCCCTCCTGTCATGCACCATTGCATCTATGGCTCAAGGCGAGTTTCCTTGACCGCCCGCACCGTAGCGAGCCCGTCCTCGAAACGATCGTACAGAACATTGCCGACTACGACAGTGGGAGCCGTCCGCGCCGCAAGAGCCGCCCGCTCCGGACCGTCGATGCCCCCGCCGTAGAACAGCCTGGCCTGCCGCAGCGACCGCTTCACCCTGCGCACCAGATCCATGTCACCGAATCGGCCGCTGTATTCCAAATAGACGATCGGCAGCCGCATCAGCCGGTCGGCGAGCTGGGCGTAGGCGACGGCTCCGTCCTCGTCCAGATCCGTCCTTGCCCCCGTCACGCGGGCCGCCTCGGCAGCCTCGTTCAGAATGATATACCCTTCGCCAAGCGTCCTCTCCCAAGGAATGAGCGGCCCCCACTCCTCCAAAGCCCTGGCCTGGCGTCCGGTAATCCAATCCCCGTCAGGCGTATTCAGCGCGATCGGAATCAAGTAGAAGTCGAAGCCGGGCACCGCGAGCTCGAGGCTCGACACTTCAAGAACAGCTGGAATTCCCGAGCCCTCCAAGGCGTGCAGGAGAGACTCCGTGTTCTCGTAGGTGAGGCCGCTGGAGCCGCCGACCAGTATCGCATCCGTACCGGAGGACAGGACCAGATCCATTTCCTTGTGGCCCAGCTTCTTGTCGGGATCCAGCTTGAATGCGTGCCTCCAATGGTCAAATGCTTGCGCCATGATTTCCGTCTCCCATTCGTCTTGTCGCTTCCAAGCCTGCCGTTCTAGTCTAGTGAAGGGCCGGCTTCGTTGTCAATTCGGGCGGATGCCGGCGCAGCGCGGCCTCCCGGCTCCTATGATTCCGCTCCTCCGCAGTTCTCCCTCTCCGTTCTCTTTTGCTTTCCGCCCTTGCATTTCGCCTTTGGAAATCCGCCTTGCACTCCGCCTTTTGCATTCCGCCCTTGCACTCCGCATCCACCCTGTTCCTTGCACCGAACTAAAGAGCTTCCTCCCGGGCCGCTGCGCTGCGACAGGGAAAGGCCTCCTTTGTTTCAAGGCGGGAAGCATGTTGGTAATGAAGCGTACCAAGAGGACGAGGCAATTCCACTTCCGAAGGAGGAAACGATCATGAGCAAGGCAGACGTCAATCATATGGAAACGGAAACCGGTGCGATCAAGGAGGAGCAGCGCGCGAGACAGGAGCTGGAGCGGACGGAGACGCATCCGTCCGGCGGGCATCGCGACGGCCACGAGCCGCAGGGCATCGTGGAAGCCGACGGCACGATCCACCCTTCTGCGGTGAAGGGAACGGACGGGCCGGTCCAGCAGGATGAGCCGCCGGATGATGAGGAAGGCGACAGACGACGCTTGCCGAGCGACTTGGACCGCTCGTCCGCCAACGAGCCTCGCATGCCTTATTTCATATCGATAACCTCGAAGACGATCGAGCATGAGCGCTCCGGCACCGACCAGCTCGAGATCAACGCGACGCAGGAGGAGCTGGAGAAGCTCAAGATCCTGCTGGACGAAATGGAGACGACCGACGACGTCAGCTCCCTCGTGGCGGCCATTCCGTACAAGTCCAACGACCGGAGCCCGACCCAGAAGCGCTTTCAAAGCCATGTGAACGACTTGTATATGACGATCCACGAGCTTGGCACGGCTGAGACGCGGGCATTCATTGAAGACACGAACCTGTTCCGCGAGCTGAACAACACGGACTTCGATCTGCCCGGCTATGATAAGGAACCGAAAATCTGAACTAGGACCGGAATCAAAAAAAGGCTGCATGCCGTCCCTCCAGGACGAGCATGCAGCCTTCGCTCTTTTTCATTGGGAGCGATTATTTGAACACCGAGTAAAGCTCTTCAAGCGCCGCGTCCGCATCCACTTCGAGAGCGAACGATACCGGGCGCCCCACGCTCGGGAAGACGCGGCGGTCGGTGACGACCATGCCGTCGGTCAGCCGGTCGCCGCAGGCGATGGACGCATGGAGCGTCGAGCAGGTGACCATTTCGGGGAATACGGCCGCGATGACGGCCAGCGGATCATGAAGCGGGCAAGCGTTGTCCAGCTTGTTCACCTGCTGGTAGAAGTCGAAGTAGATCGCGAACGAATCCTTCAGGAAATCGACCAGCGGCGCGTTTTCAGGAAGGCAGGTTTTGCCCAGTTCGTCCAAGGCATCGCGGGTAAGGAGCGTCTGCAGCGTCACATCGAGCCCGATGACCGTCAGCGGCAGCCCGGCTTCCATGAGCACCGCCGCCGATTCCGGGTCTCCCCAGAAATTGGCCTCGGCTACCGGCGTCACGTTGCCCGGCACGAGCACGTTGCCGCCCATGACGACGACGCTGCGGAACTTGGAGGCGATCGACGGATCGCGGCGCAGCGCAAGCGCCAGGTTCGTCATCCGTCCCATCAGCACGAGTGTCACCTCTCCCGGACGCTCGTTCGCGATGCGGACGAGATAATCCGCAGCGGCTTCGCCGAGCGGCAGCTGGTCCGAAGGAGGCAGCACCGCGCCGCCGATTCCGTTCTCTCCGTGCACATGGGAGGTCGAGCCCTGGAACTCGCGCTCCAGCGGCTTCGAGGCGCCCTTGACGACATGCACGCGGTCGCGCGCGCCGGCGAGCTGGATCAGGCGCAGCGTATTGTCCGTCGCCTGCTCGACGTCGATATTGCCGAACACCGTGCATACAGCCTCCAGCCGGATGGCCGGCGATTTCACGGCGTACAGGATCGCCAACGCATCGTCGATCCCCGTATCGGCGTCAATAATCATGGAAACAGGCTCGCGCCCTTCAAACTTGCTGACATTCATCCTTCATAACCCTCTCTGTATGCAAAATGAATCCCCAACGCCTCTCGGGAACCCGGTGGCGTTGGGGCGAAAAGCCTGGATATTTCGTGGGAGAAGGCCGCCCCCTGAGGGACGGCTGCCCCTGTCAGACCGGACTTTAAGGACGGTTGCCCCTGAAGCCTTTAGTCCTGGCGGCTGTTGTCTCTGTGCCGGAACGCTGCCGCCCCGGGCTGTCGAGGCTTTACTTCACCAGCTGGCCGCGAGTGACGCCGAGCTGGTTGGTCGCCTTCAGGCTGCGCCATACCTGGGTGCCGCTGATGCGGCCGTTGATGGCGTCGCGGTACAGGGCGAGAACCTCGGCGACCTTCTCGGCCGGCTCCTCGAGGAATTCGACCCGGTAAGCGCGTACGCCGAGCTCCAGGAAGTTGCGCAGGTATTCCGCACCCGACTGCTCGATCGCATTGTACACCGTGTTGCGGCAGCCCTCGTCGACGCGGACGGGGTGGGACATGCCGATGCGGTCCTGCAGGGAAATATTGTGCTCCTCGCAAGGACGGCCGCAGTTCGTGAAGTCGGTGCCTTCGCTGAGGAACGTGCAGTAGACGCAGTGCTCGGTATGGAACATCGGCAGATGCTGGTGGATGACCACCTCAAGCGCCGAAGTATCGCGGGTGTTGCCGAGCAGGTCGACCATCTGCTGGATATTGAGGTCGTAGGATGGCGTCAGCATGTCGCAGCCCGCTTCGCGGAACAGCTCCACCGCCTTATGGTTGGCGATGTTGAGCGAGAAGTCCCCGATCAGCTTGGGGAAGGGCTCGCCCGGCCGCTCCATGCGTGCCCGCAAGTAATAATACAGCGCGCCGGTATTGCGGACAAGAACCGCATCCGGCTTCAGGCGCAGAATATTGGCGTGATAGCCGTTCTCGTTCGGCATATGGATGCGCGGCGTCGCCAGCGCGATCGGCTTGCCTGCCGCGCGAGCGGCTTCGATGGCGGCCGGGAACTGCTTGATGAACTCGAAGTCGGCATAGATCATCTCCACGTCCGTGGCGCAGGCAGCCTTCACCTGATCCAGCGTGCGGCATAGAGCAGTCAGGCGCGCGGCGCCGGGGCCTGCCGCGACGGCGGCGTCCTTGGCGCGCTGCTCCTCGGTGCGGGCGTCCGCGAAGATATCCGCCTCGCGCTTGACGTAGACGGGCGGCTTCGGCCGCTCGCCCGCGAGCTGCTCCACCGCTTCGCGCCGCATCCGGTTCAGCTCGCGCACGGGAATGATCAGCTCGCCTTCCAGCTTCGCTTCCAGCTCCTCGAGCTGATACAGCGTGCCGCCGAGCCGGCCGAACTGGTCTTCAAGCAGCGCCTGGTCCATCGGCCGCTTGAGCGCCTTCTCCAGCGGCATTTCGCTGACCGCCTCGACTGTCGTTCCTTTCTGCACATCGGTCCACCAGGTGCGCAGCGGCTGGCCTTCCGTTCCCTCGACCCGAAGCGCCAGCGGGAATACCCGGTACGGCTTCTCCGTTTCATATGTCGCGCGCAGACGGCGGTCCAGAGCCGGATCGTTCGTTTTCCAGACGCGGTCTCCGACCTTCACGCGCTGCAGATTGACGTCGTTGCGGCCCGGCACGATATCGAGCACGGTGCCTTCCATCGCCTCTCCCTCGATCTTCACGCCTTGGCGGCGGATGTCATAGACGCGTCCGCCCTCTTCCTTCTGCGTCGGATCTCCGGCGTCGAACACGATGCCGTCGCCCCGCTTGAGCGGCGCTTCCAGCCGGCAGACGACGCCGTCGCGCAGGATGCGCTCGACGCGGCCGAGATAGACGCCCCGGCTTTTCGGGAACGTGCCCTCGACCAGCTGCTTGTTGTTCGTCCCCTTGAGGAAGCCGTGCGTGAAGCCGCGCGAGAAGCTCTGCTGCAGCTCGCGTACTTCTTCCTTGGACGGGCCGGAACGGTCGCCGTCGAAGTAAGCGTCGATGGCGCTGCGGTATTTGGACACGACGTTGGCCACGTACTCGGGGCTTTTCAGGCGCCCTTCGATTTTAAAGGAAGTGACGCCCGCTTCGATCAGCTCCGGCACGATGTCGATCGCGGCCAGATCCTTGGGGGACAGCAGATAGGCGATATCGCCCATCGGCTTCTGCTCGCCGTCCACCATCAGATCGTAGGGAAGGCGGCATGCTTGCGCGCATTCGCCGCGGTTGGCGGAGCGGCCTCCCCACATTTCCGAGGTGAGGCATTGTCCGGAATAGCTGACGCACAGCGCGCCATGGACGAATACCTCCATCGGCAGCTTGGCCTTCTCGCCGATCGTCTTGATCTGCTTGAGGTTGTTCTCCCGTCCGAGCACGACGCGCTCGATGTCGAACGGCTTGGTGAATTCCACCGCCTCCGGGGAGGTGATGGTCATCTGGGTGGAGCCGTGGATCGGGAAGTCCGGCGAGATTTCGCGGATCATTTTCACAAGCCCCAAATCCTGCACGATGACCGCGTCCACGCCTGCGTCCACGCAGGCTTCGATCAGCGCTTTCGCGTCGCGCAGCTCATCCTCGAATACGAGAATGTTGAACGTCAGAAATCCCTTTACCCCGTAGCTGTGCAGAAATGCCATGATCTCCGCCAGCTCGTCCATCCGGAAGTTGTTGGCGCGTGCCCGCGCGTTGAACTTCTCGACGCCGAAGAAAACGGCGTCCGCACCGTTCGCGACCGCCGCCCTCATGCACTCCCAATCGCCGGCCGGGGCCAGCAGCTCGATGTCTTGCCTTTGTATGGTTAAGGTCATTGCCTCGATATGCCTCCGTATCTATCTTCTCAACTAAAGTGTGGCCCTATGACACGGCCTCCATACTGCTAGTGTAGCAGAGTAAGGCCGGTTGCACCAAGCATTCCGGGGAAAAAGCGCGCTGGCAACTTCAGCCGCAGCCCCAGCGGCGGCGGAATTCCTCCAACGTCCGGGCAGAGCCCGGCGGATAAAAAGAAGAAGGCGGACCGCCTCCCGTGCGGGGAGCGGTCCGCCTTGACGGACGGCGTTTTCCTGCCTGGCCGCGGAGCCTGACCTGGCCTCTCGGAGGAAGCCCGCTGCTTCTCAGGTCCGGATTTCGCTCAGGCCGTTCATATATGGTCTCAAGGCATCCGGAATCCGTATGCTGCCATCTTCCCTCTGATGGATTTCCAGCAGCGGAATCAGGATGCGCGGCGAAGCTGCCGCCGTATTGTTGAGCGTGAAGCAATGCCTCAGCATGCCCTCGTCGTCCCGGTAGCGGATGCCGGCGCGGCGAGCTTGAAAATCAAGCAGGCTCGACGACGAATGCGTCTCCCCGTATGCGTCCCGGCTCGGCATCCAGGCTTCCAGGTCGAACTGCTTATGCGTCTTCTGCGACATATCGCCGGCGCATACCGCCATGACCCGGTAAGGCAGCTCCAGCAGCTCCAGCACCTTGCGCGCGTGGCCCGTGATTTCCCGGTGGAGCCGCTCCGCCTCCTCCCGGTCGGCCCGGCAGATGACGACCTGCTCGACCTTGGCGAACTGATGCACGCGGTAGAGGCCATGCGTGTCGCGGCCGGCCGAACCCGCCTCGCTGCGGAAGCAGGCCGACACCGCCGCCAGCCTCAGCGGCTCCGAGACGTCGATGATCTCGCCGCTGTAGTAGTTCACGAGAGGCACCTCCGCCGTGCCGGCCAGCCGCTCATCCCGCCCTTCCAAGCGATAGGCCTGATCCTCGCCCGACGGGAAAAAGCCCGTGCTCGTGAAAGCTTCCGTACGCACCATAACAGGGACCTCGAGCAGCGTGAAGCCTTCCCGCAGCAGGACGTCCAGCGCAAGCTGCTGGACCGCACGATGCAGCAGCGCGCCGGCTCCCTTCAAATAATAGCTGCGCGAGCCGCCCGTCTTGACGCCTCTGCCGAAGTCGACAAGCCCGTGAAGCTCCCCGAGCTCGACATGGCTCAGCGGCATGAAGCCGAATTGGGGCGGCTGCCCCCATGCCTCCACCTGCACGTTGTCGAGATCCGACTGTCCCGCAGGCGTGTCCTCCGATACGGGATTCGGCGCCTCCAGCATCAGCCTGCGATACTCGCTCTCGGCATCGGCGAGGGCCGGCTCGACTTCAAGCAGCCTTTCATTCGCCTCGCGCGCCTGCCGCTTCGACTTCTCGGCTTCCGCGGGCAGCTTCGCCCGCATGTGGGCGGCGACCTGCGCCGATGCCAGGTTCCGCGCCTGCCGCAGCTCGTCGGCCTGCCCCTGCAGCTTCCGCCGCAGCGCATCCGCAGCGAGCAGCTCCTCCACGTTGAACGCCAAGCCTTTGGCCGCCGCCGCTTTCCTCACTTCCTCCGGATTTTCCCGGATCCATCCCATCTCCAACATGCCGCACCGCTCCTTCATTTGTCGTAAAAACACAAAAAGCGCCCTGTCCTGTTGGGACGAGGAGCGCTTGACTCGCGGTGCCACCCAATTTGGCCGGCGAAAAAAACCGACCCTCTTCGGTTCCGCGATAACGGGCGGTCCGGCAAACTTAGGGGAATGGGATTCCCTTGGCGAAAACGCCTCCGAGTTGGATTCTCATCAACGGCATGGTGACGGTATGCATTTGAATCAGTATAGCGGAAACGCCGCCCTTCCACAACTGGGGTTCATCCCCCCTTAACCGCATGGAAGGAACAGGCTGACGTCGTTGCCGTATGTAATTAAACCCTTAAAGTTGCTATACTGATTCTGTTTCACCCCTTGCAATTCAATACGATAAAGAATCGGAGCCGACTCGATGACGGAACATTTCATCTACATCCTGTTGGGCGTGTTCGATGCCCTCGCCATCTGGGCTTGCGCGCTCGCCCCTTTCAAGCTTCCCATTTACGCCTATAGATGGCCGCTTCTCGGCAGCAGCGTCTTCCTCGCCCTGCTCTCTTATGTCAACCGCATGGTCTTGCCGTTGTCCGTGCTGGACACGCCTATCCAATTCGTAATTCTCCTGCTTCTATGCCGCTATATGCTGAAAATCCGATTCTTCTGGTCGACGCTCGCGCTCGTGACGGGATACATGCTGTATATGCCGATCCAATTCGGCCTCTACTTCCTGCTGACCGCTTCGGGACTCGTGCCTGAAGAAGTGATGGCCCAGAACACCGGCTACGTCTTCCTGCTGCAGATCGCATCCATCCTGACGGCCTATCTGATCGCCCTCATCCTGAAAGCAACGGGGAAAGGCTTCTCCTTCATCCAGCAGCCTCCCCATGATTTCTCCGTGAAGGAGAACTACTTCACCTCCGCGAACGAGAAGCTGCTGATCGGCATTGCCGTCGGCCTGGTCTGCATCTCCTTTTCCGTGATGCTGATCCATCATTCCTACCAGCTTGTCATTTTCCCGGGGGTGCTTATCGCTTCTTTTACCGTCTATTCCGTCGCCTGGAGGCGGAACCGCTTGATTCCGGCTGCGCATACGAGCAAGGGGAGCATAGACTGACGGCGTCATGCTCCTCCGCTTGCCGCTGTTCCCGTCATGGAGCACAAGCGGAAGCGCTTCAACGGATTGTCCAGTTATTATGCGTTTTTGTCATCATCTCGCTTAACAGGCTGTATGCGGGTTGGGGGCATGCTATAATGAGAGCGTTTATGGATCACTCTAATCCACGGGAGGTTATTCACCATGAAGCTTGGTGTATTCTCTGTTCTGTTTGCCCAAAAATCGTTCGAGGAATCGCTTGACTACATCGCGTCCAAAGGCCTCGACGCTCTTGAAATCGGGACCGGCAACTATCCGGGCAGCCCGCATCTCGACCTGGACGAGCTGCTCGCCGACGACGGCAAGCGCCGCGCCTTCAAGCAGGCGGTCGAATCCCGCGGCCTCATCATCAGCGCCCTGAGCTGCCACGGCAATCCGCTCCACCCGCAGAAAGCGATCTCCACCGAGCATGACGGAATCATCCGCAAGACGATCGAGCTCGCCAACCGTCTGGAGGTTCCGGTCGTCAACACGTTCTCCGGCCTGCCTGGAGACCATGAGGACGCCAAGTATCCGAACTGGCCGGTAGCGCCATGGCCGAACGACTTCCAGGAAGTGCTGAAGTGGCAGTGGGAACAGAAAGTCATTCCTTACTGGACCGACATCAACAACATCTCCGAAGCGGCGGGCGTCAAGATCGGCCTCGAGCTTCACGGCGGCTTCTCCGTCCATACGCCGGCCACGATGCTCCGCCTGCGCGAAGCGACGGGCAAAGCGATCGGCGCCAACCTCGATCCGAGCCATATGTGGTGGCAGGGCATCGATCCGGTCCAGGCGATCCATATCCTCGGCCGCGAAGGCGCGATCCATCACTTCCACGCCAAGGATACGACGATCGATCCGATCAACGTCAACAAGCACGGCGTAACGGACATGCAGTCCTACACGCTCATGCTCGACCGCGCTTGGCAGTTCCGTTCCGTCGGCTTCGGCCACGACCTCAAGGTATGGGCCGACATCATCAGCGCCCTGCGCCTTGTCGGCTACGATTATGTCGTCAGCATCGAGCATGAGGACGGCCTCATGAGCGTCGAGGAAGGCTTCAGCAAAGCGGTCGCCAACCTGCAGCAGGTGCTCATCCGCGAGCCGCTCGGCGAGATGTGGTGGGTGTGACCAGCGCGCAAGCGCAGTAGATAAAAAGGCTTCCCGGCAGCAGACGCTGCACGGGAAGCCTTTTTTGGTTGTGAAGCGCGGTATGTAGGGCAGCTTTACGCCAGCCATACTTTGAAGATCATGATATAGTCGATGACGAGGAACACGAGCAGGCATGCGGCGCCCCAGCCGATGGCGAAGATGTTCTTCTTGCGCTGGCCGACAAGGCGTACAAGCCCGATAGCGATGACGATCGTGAACAAAAGCATGAAGATGTCGAACGTATTGAAGTTGCTCGTCGCGGCCTTGGCCGCTTCTGCTGCAAGATACATGGGGTGCTACCTCCCGGGTTAGATTGCTGTGAGACCGCTTCCGACGGCATCGATGCCTAAATGCCTGGACCGGATTCGGGCGGCTTATGGACGTATATAAGCTATGGTATCTTTTAGGCGTCCCGGATGCAAGATGTTTTCGCTCCGTAACACGTTTGCCACAAATTTGTCACCTTCTAATTTGCCGCGCCTCCGGTTCGGTTATTCTTTCCCATTATAAAAATTCCGGATAGCCTGCATCAACATTCCTTATAGGCCGCGGCTTCCCGGTTATTGCCCCTGCGATCCCGCTATGGTACGATCGGATTAGCGTAATCATACCTTTTTTATCGGATTTCAAAATACCCGGAACCAACTATAGGAGGTTCATTTCCATGGCTTACGAAATGCCCTGGACGGCCGACACGTCCAAGCTGAATAAAATGGAACTTTGGAAAATCGAGAAGGACGGACTGGATGTCATCCGCACGATTATCGAGAAGTATGCCCTGGAAGGTTATGACTCTATTCCCGAGGACGACATGAACCGCTTCAAATGGGCCGGCGTCTACGAGCAGAAGCCGCGGGACGGCTACTTCATGATGCGGATCCGCATCAACTCCGGCGTCTTGACGACTGCCCAAGCAAGGGCCCTCGCCTCGATCGGCCGCGACTACGGCCGGGACCTGATCGACGTCACGACCCGCCAGGCGATCCAGTACCACTGGCTCCGCATCGAGAACATGCCGGACATCTTCAAGCGGCTCGAGGAAGTCGGCCTGTACAGCTACGAATCCTGCGGCGATTGCCCGCGCACGATCGTCGGCAACCCCCTTCAGGGCATCGACAAGGATGAGCTGATGGACACGACGGCTCTTGTCGAGGAAGTCAACGACTTCTTCCTTCTGAACCGCGATTTCTCCAACCTGCCGCGCAAATACAAAATGTCGATCTCCGCGAACATCTACAACAACGCGCACGCGGAGATCAACGATCTGGCCTTCACTCCGGCGGTCAAAGTCATCGACGGCGAGGAAGTCGTCGGCTTCCACGCCTGGGTCGGCGGCGGCCTCTCGGCCAAGCCTTATCTGGCCAAGGAGCTCGACATGTTTGTCCGTCCGGAGGAAGCCCTCAAGGTTGCGGTCGGCGTCACCACGCTGTTCCGGGACCACGGCTACCGCGAGAAGCGCCATCATGCCCGCCTGAAGTTCCTCGTCGCCGATTGGGGACCGGAGAAATTCCTGGAGGAGCTGCTCAAGCTGATCGGCGACATGCCTTCGCGCGGCGAGAGCAAGACAGCCGGCTGGCAGGCGGCTTACTTCGACGGCGTGCACAAGCAGAAGGACGGCCGCAACTACATCGGCCTCAACGTGCCGGTAGGACGCACCAATTCTGATGAGCTCGAGCAGCTGTGCGACATCGCCGACAAGTACGGCGAAGGCAAGCTCCGCACGACGATGTCCCAGAACATCATCATCACGGGCGTTGCCGACGAGAACGTGGAAGCGGCCTTGTCGGCGCCCGTGCTGGAGCGGCTCACGCCGAATCCGAAGCCGTTCATGAGCCGCACCGTCAGCTGCACGGGCAACGAGTTCTGCAATCTCGCCATCGTCGAGACCAAGGAATTCGCCCGCGTCGTCGCCGAATACCTCGATGAGAACGTCGAGCTGGACGAGAAGATCCGCATCCACTTCATCGGCTGCCCGAACGGCTGCGGCCAGAAGCATATTGCGGACATCGGCCTCCAGGGCTCCCTCGTGAAAACTCCGGACGGCATGGTCGACGCCTTCGACATCGCCGTCGGCGGCATCCTCGGCCCCGGCGCGACCTTCAACAAGCCGCTCAAGGGCCGCGTGAAGGCGGACAACGTTCCGTCGGTCCTGGCTCAGCTTATCGGCTTCTACAAGGAAGACCGCCAAGCCGGCGAGTCCTTCCACCAGTTCGTCAACCGTGTCGGCGTTCCTGCCTTCCAGGAGAAGCTGACCGGCATTCTGACCGCCTCGGCGAGCTAGGCATGGAATTCCCAACCGCCCCTTTTAGGGGCGGTTTTTTGCGTGATTTATTGCGTATGACCGGGTGGGCAGGGCCACTGGCAGGGTGAATTCGCGGTATGGGTGGTAAGGTTTCGCAATTCAAATCGGACATACGATCCGTTATGTATAGAAATTCAAGTCATTTTCAGATTTATCGGACATACGTTCCGTTATTTCCGGATTCGTACCCTTATATCAATACGTTTTAAAGAAATAACGGATCCTATGTCCGATACGGCGAAAAAAACGCTGATTTACGCCTAATAACGGATCCTATGTCCGATACGACATACAAAACACTGATTCACGCCTCACGAATCCTATGCCCGATACTGATTCACTCGTCACTACGGATCCTACGCCCGATACGACGAACAATTCGCTGACTCACGGATCCAATGTCCGATCCCATTCTGGCTTCCCTTGCAAGGCGCGCAGGTTGATGGCCGCAAATCGACAGCTCTCCCCTAGGGCGGGTTTTCTTTGTCTTTGATCCCATAGAGCAAAAAAACAGCCCTCAAACGGATGAACCGTACGAAGGCTGTTGCCTGCCAGACTGCTGGACGAATTCAATGGACACAACGAAACGATAACGTTTGCCGAAAAGTCCAGCTCATGCTCAGTTCCCTCGGGCTCCCTACTTCGAGCCCGTTTCCTTCGGCTTGCGGCCCCTCTTTTTCGGCGCCTCTTCCGTGCCGCGCTTCTTCGGAGCCGGGGCCGTCACGTATTCGCCGCGGCTCTCTGCGGCAAGCATCTGCTCGCCGGCCGCTCCCACCTCGGCAGCCGCTCCGGAAGCCTCGGCCCGGGCGATCGCTTCCTCGGTCCGCTTGCGATCGCGCTCCAGCACCGGGCCGAGATACTTGCCCGTGTAAGAGCCCTCCACCTTGACGACCTGCTCCGGCGTGCCGGTCGCGACGATCATGCCGCCGCCGCTGCCGCCCTCCGGTCCGAGATCGATGAGGTAGTCGGCGGTCTTGATGACGTCGAGGCTATGCTCGATGACGAGCACAGACTCGCCGGAATCGACGAGACGATGCAGCACCTGCAGCAGACGGTCGACGTCGTCCATATGGAGGCCCGTCGTCGGCTCGTCCAGAATATAGAACGTGCGTCCCGTACTCCGCCGGTACAGCTCGGAGGCGAGCTTGACGCGCTGCGCTTCGCCGCCGGACAGCGTCGTCGCCGGCTGGCCCATGTTCATGTAGCCCAGGCCGACATCCATCAGCGTCTGCAGCTTGCGGTGGATTTTCGGAATGTTGCGGAAGAACTCCGTCGCATCCTCGATGGTCATATCCAGCACGTCGGCGATGCTGTGTCCCTTGTACTTGACCTCCAAAGTCTCGCGGTTGTACCGCTTGCCCTTGCAGATCTCGCATGGCACGTACACGTCCGGCAGGAAGTGCATCTCGATCTTGATGATGCCGTCGCCGCGGCAGGCTTCGCAGCGGCCTCCCTTGATGTTGAAGCTGAAGCGGCCTTTCTTGTAGCCGCGCACCTTGGCCTCGTTGGTGGAGGAGTAGACATCGCGGATATCGTCGAAGACGCCGGTGTAGGTCGCCGGATTGGAGCGCGGCGTGCGGCCGATCGGCGACTGGTCGATGTCGATGACCTTGTCGATCTGCTCCAAGCCCCGGATTTCCTTGTACTCGCCGGGACGGACCTTCGCGCGGTTGAGATCCCTGGCCAGCGTCTTGTAGAGGATCTCATTGACAAGCGTCGACTTGCCGGAGCCGGATACGCCGGTGACGGCCGTGAATACGCCGATCGGAACCTTGACGTTGACGCCCCGCAGGTTGTTCTCCTTGGCCCCGCGGATTTCCAGCCAGCGGTCGTCGGTCTTGCGGCGCTTCTGCGGCACGGCGATGAACTTGCGCCCGCTGAGGTATTGGCCGGTCAAGGAATTCTCGTCCTTCATGACCTCCTGCGGCGTGCCCTGGGCGATGATATGGCCGCCGTGGATGCCGGCTCCCGGTCCGATGTCGATGATGTAATCGGCGGCAAGCATCGTGTCCTCGTCATGCTCGACGACGATGAGCGTATTGCCGAGGTTGCGCATATGCTCCAGCGTGCCGATCAGCCGGTCGTTGTCCCGCTGATGCAGCCCGATGCTGGGCTCGTCCAAAATGTAGAGAACGCCCATGAGGCTGGAGCCGATCTGCGTAGCCAGCCGGATCCGCTGCGCCTCGCCGCCCGACAGCGTGCCCGCCGCGCGCGACATCGACAGGTAGTTCAGGCCGACGTTGACGAGAAATCCGAGACGGCTGTTGATTTCCTTGAGGATGAGATTCGCGATCGTCCGGTCCTTCGGGTTCAAGTCGAGGGATTCGAAGAAACCTTGAGCGTCCCCGATGGACAGGGATGTCGTATAGGCGATGTTCTGCCCACCGACCGTAACCGCGAGACTCTCCTTCTTGAGACGCTGGCCCTTGCAGCTGCCGCAAGGCTTGGCGCTCATGTATTCCTCGATATACTCGCGCATGGAGTCGGAGGCCGTGTCGCGGTAGCGGCGAGCCAGGTTGTTCACGACGCCCTCGAACGGCACATACGCCTCCTTGCGGAAGCCGAAGTCGTTCTCGTACTGGAACTTGACCCGTTCGCCGCCGGTGCCGTACATCAGCTTCTTCATCTGCTCGGCGGTCAGCTCGCTGACCGGCACATCCATCGGAATATGGTAATGCTTGCAGACGGCGGCCATGAATTGCGGGTAGTAGTTCGACGTGCTGCCCGCCCACGCCTCGAATGCGCCTTGCGATATCGTCTTGCCCGGATCATGGATGAGCAGATCCGGATCGACGATCATCTTGGCGCCCAGGCCGTCGCATTCCGGACAAGCTCCGAATGGACTGTTGAAGGAGAACATGCGCGGGGAAAGCTCGTCGATGCTGAAGCCGCAGATCGGACAAGCCAGGTTGGAGCTGAACAGCAGTTCCTCCTGATCGATGATGTCGACGATCACCTGTCCCTCGGACAGCTTGAGCGCCGTCTCCAGCGAGTCGGCGAGACGCGTCCGGATATCCTCCTTGACGACAATCCGGTCGACGACGACCTCGATGCTGTGCTTTTTGTTCTTTTCCAGCTCGATGCTCTCGCTGAGGTCGCGCAGCTCTCCATCCACGCGGACGCGGACGAAGCCCTGCTTCTGGATGTCCTGCAGCAGCTTGGTGTGCTCTCCCTTGCGGCCGGAGATGATCGGGGCCAGAATCTGCAGCCGGGTGCGCTCCGGATACTCCAGGATGCGGTCGACCATCTGCTCCACGGTCTGCGAAGTAATCTCGATGCCGTGCTCCGGGCAATGGGGCTTGCCGATCCGGGCGAACAGAAGACGAAGATAATCGTAGATTTCCGTGACGGTTCCGACCGTGGAGCGCGGGTTGCGGCTCGTCGTCTTCTGGTCGATGGAGATGGCCGGGGACAGCCCCTCGATGGAATCGACGTCGGGCTTCTCCATCTGGCCGAGGAACTGGCGCGCGTAAGCGGACAGCGACTCCACGTACCGGCGCTGCCCTTCGGCGTAAATCGTGTCGAACGCGAGCGAGGACTTGCCCGAGCCGCTGAGGCCCGTCAGCACGACGAACTTGTCGCGCGGAATCGTCACGTCGATGTTTTTCAGGTTATGGGCTCTGGCGCCCTTGATCTCGATACGGTCGCTTGCCACAGGTTGGTACCTCCTATATCCGATAGGGCGGCAAAAGCCGCTCCTTTACCTACTTCTCTATATCCGTGCGGCCGAGACCGCTCATGGCTGCTTGCTTAGTACGGAACGTATAGGCCGTTTCTTGACTTTTTGCCTATCGCAGGACGTCCAGACGTTTCTTGACTTTCGCCAATTGCAGACGTCCAGACCGCTTCTCGACTTCTTGCCACACAGACGTCCAGACCGCTTCACTGCTATTGCCTATCAAAAGAGACGGCCTGGAACGCTTGACTTCTTCTCCATCATGACGGAATCCATCGCCCTTAGCCCAGCCGGAGAAATCCGGCTTGCCGGGCAGGAATCGCGCCGCTCCGCTCAGCTGTCTTCGGCCCGCAGCTCGAGAAGCGCGTCGCGCAGCTCCGCCGCCTTTTCGAAGTTGAGGTTCTTGGCGGCGTTCTTCATCTCCGCCTCCAGGCGGTTGATCACCTGCTGGCGCTCCTTCTTGGTGAGCTTGCCGGAGACGCCGGACAGATAGTCGGCCTTCTGCTCGGCCGCCTTCGTCGCCTCGATGACGTCGTGGATCCGCTTGCGGATCGTCGTCGGCGTCACGCCGTGCTTCTCGTTGTACGCTTCCTGGATGGAGCGCCGGCGCTGAGTCTCCGAGATCGCGAGCTTCATGGAATCGGTGATCTTGTCGCCGTACATGATGACCCGGCCCTCGGAGTTGCGCGCCGCCCGTCCGATCGTCTGGATGAGCGACCGCTCGGAGCGGAGGAAGCCTTCCTTGTCCGCATCGAGAATCGTCACCAGCGACACTTCCGGTAGGTCGAGGCCTTCCCGCAGCAGGTTGATGCCGACGAGCACGTGGAAGGTGCCGACGCGCAGATCGCGCAGGATCGCCATCCGCTCCAGCGTCTTGATGTCGGAGTGCAGGTAGCGGACCTTGATGCCGACCTCCTTGAGGTAGTCGGTGAGGTCCTCCGACATCTTCTTGGTCAGCGTCGTGACGAGCACGCGCTCGTCCTTGGCGATGCGGTCGCGGATCTCGCCGAGCAGATCGTCGATCTGCCCCTTCGTCGGACGGACCTCGATGATGGGATCCAGCAGGCCCGTCGGGCGGATGATCTGCTGGATGGGCTCACCCGGAGCGGTCTCCAGCTCGTAAGGGCCCGGCGTCGCGGACACATAGATCGTCTGCTTGTCCTTGGCCTCGAACTCCTCGAAGCGCAGCGGCCGGTTGTCCATGGCGGACGGCAGCCGGAAGCCGTGTTCCACGAGCACTTCCTTCCGCGCGCGGTCTCCGTTGTACATGGCGCGGATCTGCGGCAGCGTCACATGGGACTCGTCGATGACGATCAGCATGTCGTCCGGGAAATAGTCCATCAGCGTATACGGAGTCGCCCCCCGCTCGCGGAAGGTCAGCGGTCCGGAGTAGTTCTCGATGCCGGAGCAGAAGCCCATTTCCTGCATCATCTCGATGTCGTAGCGGGTCCGCTGCTCCAGCCGCTGCGCCTCCAGCAGCTTGCCCCGCTCGCGCAGATCGGCCAGACGCTCCTCCAGCTCGCGCTCGATGTTGACAAGCGCGATCTTCATCTTGTCCTCGTGGGTGACAAAGTGGGAGGCCGGGAAGATCGCCACATGCTCGCGCTCTCCGATGATCTCGCCCGTCAGGACGTCGATCTCGGTGATGCGCTCGATCTCGTCTCCGAACAGCTCGACGCGGATGGCCCGCTCGTTGTTCGCGACCGGGAAGATCTCGACGATGTCTCCCCGCACCCGGAACGTGCCGCGCACGAAGTTGATGTCGTTGCGCTGGTATTGGATGTCGACGAGCTTGTGCAGGATCTGGTCGCGTCCCTTCTCCATACCCTTGCGCAAAGAAAGCACGAGGCTTCCGTACTCCGAAGGCGAGCCGAGGCCGTAGATGCACGACACGCTGGCGACGATGATGACGTCGCGGCGCTCGAACAGCGAGCTGGTCGCGGAGTGGCGCAGCTTGTCGATCTCGTCGTTGATGCTGGAATCCTTCTCGATGTAGGTGTCGGTCGACGGGAGGTAGGCTTCAGGCTGGTAATAGTCATAGTAGCTGACGAAGTAGGAGACGGCGTTGTCGGGGAAGAACTCCTGGAACTCGCTGCACAGCTGGGCGGCGAGCGTCTTGTTGTGGGCGATCACGAGCGTCGGGCGGTTGAGCCTGGCAATGGTGTTGGCGATCGTGTAGGTCTTGCCCGTGCCGGTGGCGCCGAGCAGGATCTGGTGCTTCTGTCCCTCCCGCACCCCTTCGACGAGCTTCTGGATCGCGCCGGGCTGGTCGCCCTGAGGCGTATAGTCCGACTTCAGGTTGAAAAGTTTCTGTACGGTATCGGCCATTTGGCTCTGAAACACCTCGATTCCTCTATATATGAAGCTAAAGTCCCGGTCCCAAAGACCCGGTATAGCAAGTGAAATCTACTATTATATGAATAATTCCCTATTTAACTGTATACCCCGGAGAGCCGATAAAGTAGACGTCCCGGAATTTCATAAGAATATTTGTTCCCATTCATTATACCGAGTCGTTTCTTGGCTTGCAATGAGAACACTTTGGCAATCCAGCCTGTTTCCGGACACCCTCTCCATCTTCGGCATGGGATTTATATCTATACCCGCAATCATTTCGATACGAACGCTTCTTGCCGCCGGCAAGACGTTCTGCCTGATAGGGACCTACTCAAGGAGCGTGAACGGCCTCATGGACTTAACGACACTAATCGGAATCGCGGCAGGAATCGCCGCCCTGGTCGGCGGTTTTCTCTGGGAAGGCGGCGAGATGCACGGCCTGGTGGAAAAGACGGCCATCCTGATCGTCTTCGGCGGCACCTTCGCCGCCGTCGCCGTCAGCTTCCCCGCCTCCCGCCTGCGCGGCATTCCATCCGCCCTTCGCCTCGCCTTCAGCAAGGACGAGGATTCGCAGCAGCAGATCATCGAACGCATGACCGAGATGGCGACGATCGCCCGCCGCGGCGGCGTGCTGGCGCTGGAGACGCATGCCGGCAAGATCGACAACCGCTTCCTGCGCGAAGGCATCCTCATGGTCGTGGACGGAACGGACCCGGACCTGACCAAGGAAATTCTCGAGCTCGAGATCGAGGCGCTGGAGCGCAGCCATGAGCAGCAGGCCAAAATTTTTGAAAGCGCGGGTGGCTTCGCTCCGACGATGGGCATCATCGGCACCGTCATGGGCTTGATCAAGGTGCTCGGAGACCTGCATGATCCCGGCTCGCTCGGTTCCTCGATCGCCGTGGCGTTCACCGCCACTCTGTACGGCGTCGCCTCGGCCAATGTCGTCTATCTGCCGCTCGCTTCCAAAATCCGCTCCCGCAGCCAGGAGCAGGTGCAGCGCATGGAGATGATGCTCGAAGGCATCATGGGCCTCCAGGCCGGAGAGAACCCGCAGCTGATCCGCAAGAAGCTGCAGTCCTTCGTCGTCCAGGACGAGCCGATGCGCAGAAAGCCGAAGGCGGCGCGGGAGGGCGCGGAAGGAAAGGCGGACGAGAATGCGGCGCAGGTCTAGGCGGCGCGGCGCGGCAGCGGCGGCTCCGGAAAACCATGAGCGCTGGCTCATTACCTATTCCGATCTCATCACGCTGCTGCTGATCTTCTTTGTCGTGCTCTATGCCATGAGCCAGCTGGATGTCAAAAAGTACGAGGTGCTGGCGCAGTCGCTCCAATTCCAGTTCAACAAATCGGATGCGGTGCTGGACGGCGGCCGCGGCGTCACCGGCCAAGCGATCGGGGACGGCTCCCCGCTTCAAAGCCCGGTTCCCGCCAAGCCTGCCGTCTCCAGCAAGGAAACGGGCAAGGAGCAGCTCAAGCGGCTGCAGGAGGAAGAGCTGCAAAATCTGCTGAAGATCATTCAAACCTACATCAAGGACCACAAGCTCCAGGAGCGTGTCTACGTCGCCGACACGCCCAAGGGCATCGCCATCCGGCTCAACGACCTGTTCCTGTTCGACCTCGGACGGGCGCAGCTCAAGAAGGAGGCGACGCCGGTGCTGGACAAGCTGTCGAGCTTGTTCAAGTCGCTGGACAATACCGTAAGCATCGAAGGCCACACCGACAACCTGCCCATCAATCCGGGCGGGCAATATGCCGACAACTGGGAGCTCTCGGCGGCCAGGTCGCTGTCCGTGCTCCACTACTTCATCGGCAGCAGCAAGCTGGCGCCGACGAAGTTCGAGATCGCCGGATACGCCGATACGCGCCCAGTCACCTCCAACAGCACCGAGAGCGGCCGCTCCAAAAACCGCCGCGTGGAAATCACCGTCCTGCGCGCGAGCACCGATGCGGCGGCGGCTAAATAGACATCAAAGGCGCATGGGCAGGGTTTGCGTCGCGAGAGCTGGACTTTTCAACCGGACGAATCGCCTCTGCAGTCTGCAATCTGCAATCAGGTATACGATCCTCGGCAGCAATGGCAATCCTTGAACCCCAGACGAATTGTATCTGGCTTCATTAAACCTTCGGCATTCCTGAATGCCTCACCCTAGGGCTCCTGCTCTAAGGCCGGATTTGGAACTTACTAGCACTCCGTGACCGCTCTTGCATTACTCTAAGGCCGGATTTGGGTTTTATTTGCACTCCATGACCACTCTTGCATTGCCTAAGGCCCGATTTGAATCTTAATTGCACTTCGTGACCATTCTTGCACTGCTCTAAGGCCCGATTTGGGCCTTATTTGCACTCCACGACTATTCTTGCATCCCTATAAGGCCCGATTCGAGTCTTATTGGCACTCCATGACCGCTCTTGCATCCCTATAAGGCCCGATTTGGACCTACGTCAAGAAAGTAGATAGTCGATAACGGACACCTTTAGGAAATCTGCTTAAACGTAGCTGCAAAACGAGCAGGTGAAAGATACCCAAGCGAACCGTGGATTCGCTTCCGGTTATTGAAAAACTCAATGTAGTGGTAGAGATCATGGTAAGCCTGCTCCTGAGTCTTAAAACGGGTACAGTAAATGAATTCTTTCTTCAGAATACTGTGAAAAGACTCCATGCTGGCGTTGTCATAACAGTTGCCTCTACGGCTCATACTCGCCTTCATGTTGTACTGAGTTAGTTGGCTACGGTATTCGTGGGAAGCGTACTGGCTTCCTCGATCCGAGTGGTGCAAGAGTCCCTGCAAAGGTCGTTTGGCGTCGTGAGCCATCTTCAGCGCGTCGAGCACAAGATCCGTTTTCATATGGGGAGCCAGCTTCCAGCCTACAATTTCACGCGTACAGAGATCCATGACGCTAGCCAGAAACAGTCGTCCCTCCCGACAGGGAATATAGGTAATGTCAGCGACCCAAACCTGGTTCGGTTTCTCAACCGTAAATTGCTGGTTGAGAGTGTTGGGGGCAATGGCAAGGTCATGACTGGAGTCGGTTGTTGTGACTTTAAACGTGCGGGAGACACAAGAGCGGAGACCAAGTTCGGCCATATATAGGCCTACGGTTCGTTCGGTGATGCGGTGCCCTTCCTGGTGAAGCATGTGCGTAATCTTCGGTGCACCGTAGCGCTGTTGGGCATCGTGAAAGAAGAACCGAATTCGCTCCTGCAGCTGGGCTTTGCGGAGCGTTTGAGCACTAGGCTTTGTACAGCGCCACTTGTAATACCCGCTCCGGGACACCTCAAGAACACTGCACATSTTCTCCAGACGGAACTCGGAGCGATGGTCTTCAATGAACTGAAAATTCAGTTCCGTGGTTTGCTGAAGATGTGCACGGCTTTTTTTACAATGGCCAGTTCCTCTTCCACATCGGCGATCCGGCGTTCTTTTTCTTTCAGCTGCTGTTCAAGCTGGCGTATGCGTTCCGCGCTGTTAACCGGCTCCGTTTCGAATTGTCGATACTGAGAAAGCCATTGATTCAACGTGCTCTTGGGGATGTCGAGCTCCTCTGCGATCTCTCGGACTGACTTGGTCTGTTCTTGTATGAACTTCACGGTTTGTTTCTTGAATTCTTCATTGTACCGCTGCCGTTGCTCACTCATGTGAACACCTCCATTTACGGTTATTATTGGCTGTCCGTTATTTGGTGTCCACTTTTTATTCTAGCTGCATTTTGAGTCTTATTGGCACTCCATGACCGCTCTTGCATCACTCTAAGGCCCAATTTGAATCTTAATTGCACTTCGGAACCGCTCTTGCATCCCTATAAGGCCCGATTTGAGTCTTATTGGCACTCCATGACCGCTCTTGCATCCAAATAAGGCCCGATACGAATCTTAATTGCACTCCGTAACCACTCTCGCATCCCTATAAGGCCCGATTCGAGTCTTATTGGCACTCCATGACCGCTCTTGCATCCAAATAAGGCCCGATTCGAGCCTTATTGGCACTCCACGACCACTCTTGCATCCAAATAAGGTTCGATTCGAATCTTAAATGCACTCCATGACCACTCCCGTATCGCTCTAAGGCCCAATTTGAATCTTAATTGCACTTCGTAACCGCCGCTCTCGCATCCCTCTAAGGCCCGATTGGGCCTTATTTGCCATAAACATGCGCTGTGGAGGGTGCACTTGGCCCAACTTCAGCTCCCCCGCGGGGTTCGCGTCATTGCGGTTGGGGTAAGGATTGATTTAGTGGTAAAATGAAAGCATCATGCTTCGCAGAGAGAGGATGTTACGCTTGGACGATCTCATTATCCGCACGAACAGCGGCCTGGTTCAAGGAGCCCGCGATAAAGGAGTCCGATTCTGGAAGGGCATCCCGTTCGCGGAGCCGCCCGTCGGAGCCAGACGATTCCGCAAGCCGCTGCCCGCCCAGCCTTGGGAAGGAACTCGTTCGGCTGTCGATCCCGGCCCGCTGGCGCCGCAGCCGGTCGATCCGTCCGGCGGAAGCTTCCGGCTCGTGCGGACGGCCATTCCGCAAGCCGAGGATTGCCTGAACGTCAACGTGTGGGCGCCGCAGGAACCTTCGTCCAAGCCGCTGCCGGTCATGGTCTGGATCCACGGCGGTTCGTTCGTCACGGGAGGAGGCGGACTGCCGATCTACGACGGTGCCGAGCTGGCCCGCAGAGGCGGCCTTGTCGTCGTTACGATCAGCTATCGTCTCGGCGCTCTCGGCTTCCTGCATCTGTCTCCTTACGCCGACGGTTCGGATGGGGATGACGGCTACGTATCCAACGCCGGCCTGCTCGACCAGATCGCCGCGCTGGAGTGGGTGCGGAGCAACATCGCCGCTTTCGGCGGAGATCCGGCTCAGGTGACCGTGTTCGGCGAATCCGCAGGCGGCATGAGCATCGCCGCCCTGCTGGCCATGCCCGCTGCGAAAGGACTGTTCCGGAGAGCCATCCTGCAGAGCGGCGCCTCCCAAGCGCTTCCGGAGCAGCAAGGCTCGGTGCTCGCCGGAGCTTACCTGCAGCTGCTGGGCATCGAGCCTGGGGAGCTGGACCGGCTGGCGGATATTCCGACAGCCGAGCTGACGCGGGCGGCGGACAAGCTGAAGCGGGCTGCCGGTGAATCCGCCGTCATGCTGTTTCAGCCGGTCGTTGACGGCAAGAGTTTGCCTGAGTTCCCTCAGAGCTTGATCGAGGCAGGCTCCGCCGAGGGCGTCGATATTCTCATCGGCGTCAACCGCGATGAAGGCGCCTTGTTCATTCCCCCCGGCATGCCGCTCCTCTCCGACGAGAAGAATGCGCAAGCCTATGTCGCCGTGACGGGCGCGCCGGAGGCGGCGGAGTGGACGCGCGGTTATCCGAGGACGACCGAAGGCCAGCAGCAGCTCATGACGGATCTGTTCTTCTGGCGCTCCTCCCTATTGCTGGCGGACGCGCAGCTGCCGTATGCTCCCGTTTGGATGTATCGGTACGATTTCACCGTAGAAGGACATGATGTGTTTGCAAAAGCCTTTCACGCGGCCGAGATTCCGTTCGTGTTCAACCATCTGGACCTGCTTAAGAACGCCGGCCTTGAAGTGAGCGGGAGCATGCGCGCCATGGCGGAGCGGGTTCAGGACGCCTGGATCGCATTCGCCTGTACCGGCAATCCGTCGACCGCCGAGCTGGAATGGCCTGCTTACGAAGCCTCCCGGCGCGCGACGATGATCTTCGACACGGACAGCCGGGTGGAGCTCGATCCGGACGCGGAGAAGCGGCGGCTGCTGACGGGCGGGAACTAGCACGACTAGCGCGACAAGGAAATCATCCCGGTTCTGGCCGGAATGCTCAGTAGGGAATTGCGTCCTTGACCGGGAGCGGGTTAGCCGCTCAAGGCGCTGGCGGTTGTCATGGTCGATTCAGCGAGCCGTAGGCTCCAGCATGAAATAAGAAAGCACCCTGGCAAGAGAAGCCTCGCGGCATGCCTCCTGGTCCATGGTGCTTTTTTTCATCTGCCTTACAGCCGCGAAAGAAATCGCAGCATTGGAGAAACCTTGAAGCTCCTCGAAGCTTGGGCTGGGTAACATTGCTCCGTTCCGATTCCAATACCTTAGAGAACGACCTTCCCGATCACGCCGTCCTCGAGGACAAACACCCCTTCACCCTCCGTCCTTTCCAGCCCGCCGTTGCGGAAGTACAGGCCGCAGTCCTCGTCCAAGCCGTAATGGGCGCGATAATCGGGATATCGGTCCGCAGAGGCCAGAAGCTGCTTCTCCTCCTGCCATTGGGAAAAATGAACGGCAATAGAGATTCCATGAACCAGACCTAGTCCCCTCCGATCCTGATAGGCAGAATCCTCGTTATCCTTCGGCGAGATCAGGCACCGGTCCGGACTGAGCAGCGCGCCCGCCGAAAATCCCGCCACCGGAATTCCGGCCTCAAACCTGGCGGCGACCACCGACCCGATTTCCGTCTCGACGATATAATCGGCATATCGGTTCGTGTCCCCGCCCCCGATGATGATGCCGCTGCTGGCGCGGAGAGCTTCCATGGCTTCGGACTCCGGCGTCGTCGGAAGCGGCAGGCAGCGGAACCGCGCCACACCCCGCTCTTCCAAAGCCTTCGTATAATGAGGCATGTACTCTTCCCATCCCGGCCGATCCACGCATAGGATGCTTACAAGTCCGTCAGCTCCGCCGGCCAGCTCGGCGAACCGCGCGGCCAGCTCCGGCGGGAACGGCGGTCCTCCCCCGAACAAAAACAAATGCCTTTCCATCACTGTCCTCACATCCCGTCAGTAAATATAGCGGTTCAAAAACTCGTTGCGGAACTTGCCCGTGGGGTCGTACCGCAGCAGCAGCCGGCGGAAATCAGGGAGCTTCTCGTATAGGGGCTGAACCTCGCCGGGCGGCAGCGCGAACAGCTTGGCCCAGTGCGGACGCGCCCCGAACGGGCGAAGCGCTTCTTCAATGACGGGCAGCACGCGGCCGACCGCCTCCATGTCTTGCTTCCAAGTGAAATGGATGCCGACGGAATCCTGGCCGAAGCAAGGACTCATCCAGAGCCGATCCGCGGCAATCGTGCGAACCTCGGAAATGTACAGCAGCGGCGCAATCAGCTCCCGGATACCGTCGATCGCGCGCAAAGCCTCGATGGCCTTGTCCCGCGGCACGAAATACTCGCTTTGCAGCTCTTCGCCGGCGCTTGGGGTGAAGTCCATGCGGAAATGAGGCAGCCGCTCATGCCAAGGACCCGCAACGCCCATCTGCTCGCTGCAGACGGCGCCGGAATGTCCCGGCACCGGATGGCGGTTGCCGGATGCCGCAGCCGCTCCATGAAAGAAGCCTTCCGGCTGGTCCGAGGACGCCGGATCCCCGACGCGGCGCTTCAGCCACACCTGATTGAACGAGGATGCCTTCCAGTCCGTGAACAGGCTGACGCTGTAGCATTCGGACAAGATCGCTTCGACATTAAGCTCCAGCTGTTCCAGCGGCAGCTGCTCGTACACATGCTGGGTCATCTCGAAGGCTGGAACGATATCCAGCGCGACCTTCGTGACGACGCCCAAGCCGCCAAGACCGACGACCGCGCCGCGAAACTCCTCGGCATTCGGCATGTCGCGGGAGAGCGTCGCAATCTCTCCGTCGGCAGAGACGATCTCCAGCGCCTGGACGGCGGCAGCCAGATTGCCATGAAGGACACCCGAGCCGTGCGTCGCCGTAGCGATCGCGCCCGCAACCGTGATATGAGGCAGCGACGCCAGATTATGCAGTGCAAAGCCTCTCTCATGGAGATAACGGGCCAAATCCCCGTACCGGATGCCGCCTTCGACGGTGACCTTCCGGTTCGCGGAGTCGAGCTCGACGACCCGGTCCAGCTTTTGCAGCGAAATCAGGCTCCCGGCCGTATCCGCGATGCCGTTGAACGAATGCCGCGAGCCCAGCACCTTGATCCGGGAGCTTCGAGCCACCCATTCCTGCACATCCGACACGCTTTCAGGGACCAGAAGCTCCGTTGCTCCGTACTTGTAATTGCCTGCCCAGTTGCGCTCGTTGACCATCCTCTCGCTCACCCTTCCTCCTATAACCGATGCCTATGTCTTGTACTTCTGGTTCCATGCCGCGAATCCCTACTTGCAATCGGCACGAATCACGGCATGTGGCTCTCGGATGCGGCATAATACGCCAAGAGGAGCATCAGCAGCAGGAATCCCGGAATGAGAATGAGCAGAGCAAGAATGAGTTTGTTTTTCATTTCGCGCTCCTTTCGGCCCCGGCGTCTGACAAAAGAGGGGCTCATCGGCAAATGCACCCATGCATACTCTAAACGCCTTCAACGGCAAATCGGTTTTTGACGCGCGATTCTTTTGGCGGCCTTTTAAGGAGCATCAATTTCAGGCGCTATCGGATGACGAGTGAAAGAAGATGGAGGCCTACCCCGACCGACAACCTGATTTTTGTTGGGTCTTGCGCATCCCCCAACCATCCGCTATACTGGGAAAAATTTAATTGCGACAAGCGATGAACGGGGAAGTACCCGGCCGCGCCTGCATGCAGAGAGCCGGGAGGGTGGGAACCGGCTGCGGCAGGCCGGGGAAACGGTCCCGCGAGCTGGCGCCCGAACTCCGCCTTGCGGCGGATGCGTAGGCGCGCCCGGACTGGCCGATACCCTGCCGAGTTGCTTCCTGCCTGCAGGCCCATGCTCTCCGACCGGGAGCGTGTCCTGCCCGCAGGAGGCCGACAAGAGTGGCACCGCGGACCCGACAAGGCCTCCGTCTCTTTTGAGACGGGGGCTTTTTGCCGTTCTCGTCGCGTAAACCAATAAGGAGGACATAGACGATGACATGGTTGAAAAGATCCGCAGCAGCGCTGCTTGCCCCGCTGACGGGACTGAATCAGGAGGAAATCGCATCACGGCTGGAATACCCGCCCGATGAAGGAATGGGCGATCTGTCGCTGCCCTGCTTCACGCTGGCCAAGGAGCTGCGCCGCTCCCCGGCGGCGATCGCGGAGGAGCTCGCCAGCCGGCTGAACGGCCGGACCGATGAGCCCGCGCCGGCGGTTATGCCGGATGATGCGGGATGGAAATCTGATGGTGGCCCCCAGGCGGCCGAATCCGGCGATGAGCCCGTCATTCATTGGCATGCCGATGCCGCCGGCGGCTACTTGAACCTGCGCGCCGAAGGCACCGGCTGGATGGAAGCCCTGCTCCGGGAAGCGGAGTCGCCCGGGCTCGGGCAGCTCTCCGACGGAGCAGGCAAGAAGGTCGTGATCGATTATTCCGCTCCCAATATCGCCAAGCCGTTCAGCATCGGGCATCTGCGCTCGACGGTAATCGGACGCGCCTTGGCGAACCTGCACCGCGCGGCGGGATGGCGGGTCGAGACCGTCAACCATCTCGGTGACTGGGGCACGCAGTTCGGCAAGCTGATCGCGGCCTACAAGCATTGGGGCAGCCGCGAAGCGCTGGAAGCCGACCCCATCGGCGAAAGCCTGCAGCTCTACGTCCGCTTCCACGAGGAGGCGGATAGCCGTCCCGAGCTTCTCGACGAGGGCCGGAATTGGTTCCGCCGCCTGGAGCAGGGAGACGCGGAGGCGCGCGAGCTGTGGTCCTTCTTTATCCGCGAAAGCTTGAAGGAATTCAACCGCCTGTACGTCCGTTTGGGAATCGAGTTCGACCATATTCTCGGGGAAAGCTTCTACAACGACAAGCTGCAGGCGGCCGTCGCCCGGCTCGAGGAGGCCGGACTGCTGGAGGAGAGCGACGGGGCTTCCGTCGTCCGCCTGGACGAGGAGAGCCTGCCCCCCTGCCTCATTCTGAAGTCCGACGGCTCCTCGATCTACGGCACGCGCGATCTGGCCACCGCTCTGTACCGCCGGGAAGCCATGCAGGGCGACAAGCTGCTTTATGTGGTCGGTGCGGAGCAGATCCTTCACTTCACTCAGGTGTTCCGGGTGCTCGACAAGCTCGATTGCTCCTGGAAAGACGTGCAGCGCGTGCATGCGCCGTTCGGCCTGATGAAGATGGACGGCAAGAAAATGTCGACCCGCCGCGGCAAAGTCGTCTTCCTGCAGGATGTGCTCGACGAGGCTGCGCAGCGCGCCCTGGCGGTCATCGACAGCAAGACGCCGGATCTGCCGGACAAGGAGGCCGTCGCGGAGGCGATCGGCATCGGCGCCGTCGTCTTCGGAGACCTGCGCAGCCGCCGCATGCTCGAGGTCGATTTCAATATGGATGAAATGGTCAGCATGGAAGGAGAGACCGGACCTTATCTCCAGTATACGTACGCCCGCGCCGCCAGCCTGCTGCGCAAGGCGGCAAGCCAAGAGCCTGCTCCCGCCGGGCCGTCCGGCTCCGCGCTCGCCAACGGGCCGGCTTTGACGGCCGGCCGCTCCGACAGGCTGGAAGCTTTGTCCGCGCCTGCCGCCAGAGCCTGCCTGATGGCTGTCGGCGCCTATGCGGAAGCCATTCGCGGCGCGCTGCGCGAACACGAGCCGTCGGTCCTGGCCCGGTACCTGCTCGATCTGGCGAAGAGCTTCAACCGGTTCTACAACAGCGAACGCATTCTGGGGAGCGACGAAGGCGCCAGCCTTGCCCGCATCCGTCTCACGGGAGCCGCCGCATCCGTGCTTAAGCACGGCCTCCGTCTGCTGGGCATTCCGACCCCGGAGAGGATCTGACAGCAGGGCGGAGAACGAAGGTCGGTGAGGAAAGAAGGCCCGGCGGGGAAAATGGCCGGGTGGAGCAGGAAAGCTTCTGCGGCATTTGAAGGGAGAATCGCTCCTGCCGACCCTGCAGGCAAGGACATCGGGAGCCGAATTTAACTGCAAAGTTCAATTTAACTATTGATTGATATGGACTGAAATGGTAAAATTTGTTTACGAACACATGTCCCCCTCACTTGAAAGGAGCTGGATTCCACCATGCCGGAACGAAAAAACATCTCTCCAGACAAAAAAAGGCCTTCCGAGGCGGAACAGGACGAGCGCGTCCTTCTGCTCGCCAAGCAGCTCCTGCTGAAGCACCGCATCGCTTTCCGCAAGCTGGCGCATCGCTCATGACGACGAAGCTGACGATTCCCCAGCTGATCGAGATCCACATGCTTCATCAGGATACGTTCGGCGTCTTGCCGGGATTCCGCAATCCCGGCTTCCTGCTTCAGATCGTGGATCGTCCCTTTCACGAGAGCTTCGGATCCTCGGATGCCGACGGCCTGATCAGACAGGCTGCGCTTTACTGGCATGGACTGGCCCGTTCCTTCGCTTTTCGGGAGGGCAATGCCGCCACGGCGATGCACGCGATGCTCACCTTCCTGCTCGTGAACGGCTGCGAGCTGGAGATCGATGAAGACGATCTCGTCGACGCGGCCATCCAGGCCGCCACCTGGAAGATGGAGCTGGATGAATGCGAAGCTTGGATCCGCGCGCGCTGCCCGGCCGAGCATGCGCTGAAGGCCCCGTCGCCGTCGCTGTCCCCTATGGACAAACCTCTGGCCTGAACCTTATGATAGATGGGATTGTTCCATATTCAGAATCGTTCGGGTGCTTGCGCGGATATGTCCGATTCCGCCAGGCTTAATAGGGAAGTCCGGTTGAAGCCGGCGCGGTCCCGCCACTGTGAATGCCGAGCCTCTGCGCATGCAGCCACTGCCTTACGGCGGGAAGGCGCGCACGAGACGATGAAGCTGTAGCCAGGAGACCTGCCCGAATGTCTGCGCATCGATGCTCTTCGGGGGGTGAGAGCGGATGCGGCTGAGCTGCGCCCGACCGATACGGTCTATTTCCGCAGCCCATCTATGGTTACTTTTTCGCCGCCCTAGAGGCGGCTTTTTTCTTTTTGATCCAAGGCAAGGCATCTTTGGAGCTGATTCCGTCAAGCCTTGCATCTTTTTTCGTTTCCGTGTCCGCCTCCTCTTCCATTGAAGCGGACAAGATTCGCCTGTTCCGGCACATGGGAAGCCGCGATGTGCCGGAACCCCCCGAAGCGGCTACTATTATATCCGAAGGAAGGTCGATCCGTTTGAAACGCATGCTTACCCGAGCCTCGCTGACCTGGATGCTCCTGCTCGCCCTTATCGTCTCCCTTCTGCCCGCAGGCGCCGCGCCTGCATCCGCAGCCCCCGACACCGCAAGCGCCCTGCGCCAAGCCGGCCAGACGCTGCTCAAGAGCGGAATCACGTCGGATTGGGATGCCATCGCCGCCTCTCAAGCCGGCCTTGAGCTCCCGGCTTCCTATGCGGCCGGACTCGCCAAGACGGTGCGCACGGACGCGGCCGGCTTCACCAAGGTCACGGACCTGGAGCGTACGGCGCTCGCGGTGACCGCGATCGGCGAGGACGCCTCTTCGTTCCAGGGCGTCAATCTGATCGAGCGGATCGCCACCAGCAGCCGCATGACGAACCAGGGCGTCAACGGTCCGATCTATGCTCTGCTTGCGCTGGATTACGGCGCTTATGAAGTGCCCGCCGCCGCGAAGTGGACGCGCGAAGCCCTTGTGGCCGAAGTGCTGAAGCATCAGGCGCAGGACGGAAGCTTCGCTTTCGACGGCGAAAAATCCGGCAACCCCGATCTGACGGGCGCCGCCCTTACCGCGCTTGCTCCTTACCTGGACAAGCCGGAAGCGAAGCAGGCCGGCGATCGCGTCGTCTCCTGGCTGGCCAAACAGCAGGATAAGGACGGAGGCTTCACAAGCTACGGCGAATCCAGCAGCGAGAGCATCGCCCAGATCGTCATCGGCCTCGCCTCCGCGGGCGTCGATCCTGCGGACAGCCGTTTCGTCCAAAACGGCAAAGGGCTGCTGGACAAGCTGTTCACGTTCCGCAATGCGGACGGCAGCTTCTCCCACTCCCTGCCGCTGGCCGCCAATGCTTATGGCGCCTATCAGTCCGTCCAGGCATTGACCGCCTACGAGAAATTCAAGAACGGCGCCGGAAGGCTGTACGCCAAGCCCGCTCCAAGCGTGACCGTGAGCGTGGAAGGCCCGCACGCCACGCTGCTGGCAAGCGGCGTTACCCGCGCCGTATATGCGCTGGATGCGCTGACGCAAGCGGCATCGGACGCCAAGCTGGCCGTAGAAGTGAAATCGATGCAGTTCGGCAAATACGTCGCTTCCATCGGCGGCATCGAAGGCGGCAAGTTCGGCGGCTACGACGGCTGGCTGTTCGCCGTCCAGCGCAGCGGAGCCTGGATTACGCCTTCCGTCGGCATGGGCGACTTCGCTCTGCAGACGGGCGACCGTCTGGCCGTCTTTTATGGAGACAACACGCAGCTGATCAGCTCCGTAGCGGTCAGCCCGCGCCAGCCGCGCGACAACGAAGCCTTCACCGTCCAGGTGAGCCGGCAGACCTGGGATTACACCGCCAACGCCTATACCGTCACCCCCGCTGCCGGTGTGAGCGTGAAAGCCGGCTCCGTGACGGCGACTGCCGATGCATACGGCACGGCCCGCTTCCAGGCGATGCCAGCCGGCAGCTACGACCTGACGGTGACGGGCTACAGCGACGCCAAGGCCCCTTCCGTGCTGAAGCATGTCCAGAAGCTGACCGTCGGCTCGACCTCCGCCCTCTTCTCCGACGAGAAGGAGATCGCGGCATGGGCCCGCGACTCCGTCCATGACGGCTATGCTTCCGGTCTGATCAGCGGCATCGCGGGCAACGGCGCGGCTCCAGCGTTCGCGCCGAAGCAGAAGCTGACGCGCGCAGAGTTCGCTTCGCTGATCGTGCGCCTGCTCGGCCTGGAGCCGGCTTCGTCGCCGGGCGCAGCCTTCGCCGATGTGAAGGCCGGCAGCTGGTACGAGCAGGCTGTGCGCACGGCTTCCGCCAACGGCATCCTGACCGGCACGGGCGGCGGCAAGTTCCAGCCGGACGCGCCGATCAGCCGCCAGGATATGGCCGTCATTTTCGCCCGCGCCTTGAAGCTTGACCTGTCCGCAGCCCCTTCGGGAGACATCAAGGACATCAAGTCCGTCTCCGCTTACGCGGCCGCATCCGTGAACGCCGTTCACGGCAGCGAGCTGATGGTCGGCGACAAGGACGGCAACTTCAATCCCAAAGCGACCGTAACCCGCGAGATGGCGGCGGTAGCGATCCTGAACGTGTACGAAGGCCTGGCGAAAGCCGCCAACTGACGCTGCTTCAACGAACGACTCCAAGGGCCTTCCATTCGGAAGGCCCTTTTCGGCATGATTCAAACTCGATCCCGCTGATTTCAGCCCTGCCGCGGCGAAATCGTCCGGTTTGTAATCGCCATGCCGGGGAATTACAATGGAGAAAGCTTATTTTTCATTACGGACGCGGCTGCCTTCTCATCCATTCCCGGCGGCGCGCAAAGGAGATTCCCGTGGCTAACTACCGTTGGAGCCGGAAGGCGTTCTGGCTCAGTCCTTTCGTCATCTTTACGCTCTCTCTTGTGTTCAAAATTTATTTGGCCGCCTTCGTCATCTACGGCGGCGAGCATGTATGGCTCCCTCTGCTGACGAGCCTGCCGTCGGTGTGGGCCGCTTATTTCCTGATCGAGCTGCTCGCCAAGAAGCGCAAGCTGATGACGTATCTCATCGTCAACCTGCTGCTGACGACCGTCTATTTCGCCGTCATCATGTATTACAAATATTTCGGCATCATCGTCACCTATCACGCGCTCATGCAGATCGGGCAGGTCACAGAGGTGAAAGGCAGCGTCTTCCAGCTGCTCCATCCCTACTTCCTGCTCATCTATGTCGATATCGTCGCCGCCTGGCTGCTGCTAGGCTTCAGTGGCAAGTTTCGCCGCGCCTGGCGCGGCTTGGCCAACCGCAGGCTGATGCCGCCCTGGATTCCGGCTGCGGGATTCGTCCTGATGCTGGCGGTATGCACCGCCATCGTCTGGCCGAACCGCGGCATCTCCAACGAGCTGGTGCAGAACGAGCGCATGGGCATCCTCAACTACGAGGTGTTCCTGATGGCGACGGCGGGCAACGAGAAGCTCGTTCCCGCCTCGGCCGTCACGCAGGAGGCCGTGAACAAGCTCAAGGGCGTGGCTGCCCCGCAGCAGCCGCTTTACGCGGGCGCCGCCAAAGGCCGCAACGTCATCGTCATTCAGCTCGAAGCGTTCCAGAACTTCTTGCTCAATAAAACCGTGGAAGGCAAGGAGATTACGCCGAACCTCAACAAGCTTGTTCAAGAGAGCGCGTATTTCCCCCGCTTCTATCAGCAGGCCGGTTCGGGGAACACCTCCGATGCGGAATTCCTGACCAACACCTCCTTCTATGTGCCGCTGCGCGTGCCGGCGACGCAAGCCTATGCGGGCAAATCCCTCCCCTCGATGCCGAAGGCATTCCGGGAGCAAGGGTATGAAGCGCTGACGTTCCATACGAACGATGTCGCGTTCTGGAACCGCAAGGAACTGTACAAGGCGCTCGGCTTCAGCCGCTATTACGACACGGAGTTTTTCGGCGGCGAGGACAAGGTCGCGTTCGGCGCTTCGGATGAAGTGCTGTATGCCAAGACGGTGCAGGAACTGGCCAAGCAGCGCGACGAGGGCAAGAAATTCTATGCGATGCTCATCTCCATGTCCTCGCATCATCCGTACAACATTCCGGAACGCAAAGTGAAGCTGAAGCTGTCCGACACGTACAAGGACTCCTTTGTCGGGGATTACATCCGCGCCCAGAACTATACGGACTATGCCCTCGGAGAGCTGTTCCAGGAGCTGAAGGATGCCGGCTTGTGGGACAACAGCGTCATAGCCATCTATGGCGACCATATGGGATTGCCGATCTACTCCCTGTCCGACGGCGACCTCGATCTGCTGGAGAAGCTCGACGGACGCAAGTACGATTCTTCCCAAATGATGAATATTCCGCTCATCGTAACGGCTCCGGGCCTGCTCCAGGCCTCCGTCCAGACTCAGGTAGGCGGCCAAAGCGACATCTTCCCGACCATCGCGAATCTCGTCGGCCTGCCGATGGAGAACCATCTCCACTTCGGGCAGGACCTGTTCAACCAGACGAGCAATCTGCTGCCGGAAAGGTACTACCTCCCGTCGGGCTCCTTCATCGACGACAGCGAAATTTTCGTGCCCGGCACCGGCTTCGGCGACGGCAGCCGCATCATGCTGCCGACCGCGGCGGAAGCTTCCGCCAATGCGGCATGGCAGAACGGCGGCGGCTCGAGCTCGAGCCGCCGCCTCCGCGGGCAGCGCAGGCGGCGGCTCGAGCTCTGCAGGCGCCTCGGCTGGCAGCGCAGGCGGCTCGAGCTCTGCAGGCGCCTCGGCTGGGAACGCCGGCGGCGAGCAAGGCGCAGCGAGCCCCGAGCCGGGCAAGCCGGGCGAGCCTTCCGGCACCGGCGGCACAGCCGGCCTCGGCAACGCCGCCGGGACAGGCGCCAAGCCAGGCAGCGACGGCGCTACACGCGACGAATTCGACCGCGCGCTGCAGCTGCTGCGCATGTCGGACAGCTACGTACGCTCGCTGCCCTCCAACGACAAGGATCCCGAGCCTGAAGATGCGGGCGCGGAATCCCGAAAGTCCAAATAAAAGGCGAATGCCCGGCGGATACGGTTCCGCCGGGCATTTTTGCATGCAACGATAGGCAAAGCTGGGCAATGGCGAGAACGCCTCCAATCGCCGCTTGCTATCGGACAGAAGTTCTTCGTTATTTAACGCAAAACACTCCATACCGCTCCGCTATCGGACATACGATCCGTTAATTAACGCAAAATACCCCATATCGCCCTGCTGTCGGACATACGATCCGTTATTGCTGTCAATTTCATCGTCATGCCGATAGCAGCGCTCAAATAGCGGAACCAATGTCCGATCATTTCCCAAATGGCATGATTTCGGCGAAATAGCGGATCGTATGTCCGCAAACATCAAAAAGCGGCCTCATGCCATGCCGCTTGTCTCCAACAACCCAAGCCTCATTCTCAATAACTGAACGACAGCAAAGTGACTCCCGTCATCGCGTCCACGACAACATTCGTTTCCTGGCTGCCGGCATCTGGATGCTGGCTTCCGGAAGCTGCCGGTTCGCTGCCGCCGCCGCTGCCGTCGTGCGGCGCGCTGCTTTCAAAGCTCACCACATAAACGGGAGTGCGCATGAGCTTGCGCGTTTCGCGAAGGACAGGATTGGCCGCCAAGGCCTCTGGAGAGAAGGAGCTGAAGTCCGGCTTGCTGATCAGACGATAGGCGCAGGAGATGGAGGATGCCGTCTTGGCCAGGTTCGGGTAGGCCCATTTGGCATTCTGCACGGCGCGGCCTTGGGAGACGAGATTCAGAGGCGCCTTGTTCTCGATGCCGGGGTTCTCGAGCTTGATGCCCAGCTTCTGCAAAAGCGAGTCATCCTGGGTAGCGGAGACAGGGATGGCGGAGCCCGCTGCCGCATCCGCGCGGCTGCCTTCGTGGTTGAAGTGCCAGCAGCCCAAAGCGACCAGCAGGCCGACCACGATCAGCCCGACTCCCATCCATCTCGATTGATCTCTCACGGCGCTTCCTCCCTTGCCCAGAATGGTTTCCGGCTTGTCGGCGGCTCTGGCCCGGACACCCGCTCGTCCACCAGCCTATACAGTATTAACGCATTTGCATGGGGCAGGGTTGCTTCGGGTCGGCAAATGGATTCTTCCATTTAAATCCAATTCAGTCATCCATCTCAATCCAATTCAGTCATCCATTTCAATCCAATTCAGTCATCCATCTCAGTCCAATTCAGTCTTCCATTTCAATCCAATTCAGTCATCCATCTCAGTCCAATTCAGTCATCCATTTCAGTCCAATTCAGTCCAATTCAGTCCATTTCCGTCGAGTTCGATCCCGATCCAGAATCGCTCTCTTAAACGATCCTGCGCACACTCATGGAGTTGTTGGATAGGGTTCAACGCTTTTCGACAGGTTTTTTCCTATTACCCCAGCCGAGAAACCATTGAAACGGAATTGCGCCTTTTTGTGGCAAAGATGGAAGCGGAGGTCCATAAGCGACTGAAGCCGGCTGGAGCGAAATAGGAAAGAAGCCAAGTATCCCTGCGCTTGGCTTGTCCATTCCTTTCCTCCGCTCGTCTTGCCATTCCTTGCGATGATTCGCCTAATGTCCAATTCTTGCGATGACTCGCTCGTCTTGTCCATTCCTTCCATGCCTTGCTTATCTTCCCCATTTCTTCCGATCGCGTGGCTCGTCCATTCCAGTCGGATTACAATTCTAAATCCTAATTAACCGGTCCTCCGCAGCGCAACTACAGATCCTTGCGCTGGAAGCGCCACATGCCAAGCCCAAAAGCAACAATCGTATAGGCCAGGGCGTACCAGATAAATGCCGGGGAAGGGGCCGAGCCGACGCCGAACAGCATCATGATGCTGTCGACCTGCAGACCTGTAAACTGAGCCAGCGAATCCACGTTGAACAGCCGGTCCATCATTGTCCGCTGCAGGCCGTCGGCCGGCATCGCGAGCGACAGCAGCCCTGAAATCGTGCTCAGCGAGCCGCCTACGGTCTCCTGAAGCGAGGCGAACTGGGCGGCCATCTTGTCGATCATGCCGCCCAGCCAGCCGCCGCCGTACAGCATCGTCATGAACACGCCATTGCCGATTGCGGACAGATAGCCGGAGCCCAGCATCGACACCGACACCAGCAGCGGGACGACGGAGGCGAACAGCAGATAAGCCGTAATGAGCGTGCCCATGTCCCTCGGAACGCCCGCATGCATCCCGGCAACGACCAATATAGCCGCATACAGCACAAGAGCATAGCTCATACCAAAGCTGACGTATCCGAGCCAGCGTCCGACATACCATTTCCAGCGGGGCATCGGACGCGGCATCAGCGCCTGCATGACGCCCAGCTCCGCTTCGCCCGATATGACGGAGGAGGAGCTGAAGATGGAGAGGAACGCCACGACGAACGCTCCGAAGAAAAAGCCCAGGCTGATGATGAACATGCCGCGGCTGTACCTTTCGACCAGAAGCTGCGGATCGTCGGGAGACAGTCCATAACGGCGCACTTCTCCGCCGATGGCCGAGGCGATGAACCAGAAGGCGATCAGGAACAGCACCGTCATGAGCAGCGTGAGCAGCAGGACGCGCTTGCGCAGCAGCTCTTTCCAAGTCATGCGAAGAATGATGCTCATGCCTTCTCCCCCCTGTGGCTCTTGCCGGAGAGTTCGGTGACGAACCATTCCTCAAGCCTTGTTCTGGCGCGAGCCGACTCATACAGCGTCATGCCTTGATCCATGATCGTCGCATGCAGCCAGCCGGCCTGCTCGTCGTTCTCCAGCTCGACCTCCAGCACGGCGGAGCCGTCCGGCTCGGAGTCCGCCAGGCGGACCGCCAGCCCCGTCTCGCCGGTCAGCCAATCCAGCAGCGAAGGGATGAAGCCTCCGACGCGAAGCCTCCAGACCGGCCGCTGCTGAAGAACTTCCTCGACGGTTCCTTGCTGGAGGATGCGGCCGTTGTTGAGCAGCGCGACGCGGTCGCAGAGCGACTCCACATCCTCCATGAGATGGGAGTTGAGGAAGATCGTCTTGCCCTGGGCTTTCAGTTCATGGAGCAGCTCCCTCACCTCGCTCCGCCCGATGGGATCCATCGCCGAGGAAGGCTCGTCCAGGAACAGAATGCGGGGATCGCCGACCAGCGCGCAGGCAAGGCCCAGCCTCTGCTGCATGCCTTTGGAGTAATTCTTCACCCGGTCCCGCGAGCGCAGGCCGATGCCGACCCGCTCCAGCAGCTGCGGCACCCTCCGGTCCGCCTCGGCCCGGGGGAGGCGGCACAGCCGCGCGTGCAGGCGCACGACTTCCTCGCCGGTCAGCCACTCCTGGTACCGGTACAGCTCCGGCAAATAACCGATCAGACGGCGGGCGGCAAGGCTCCCGATCGGCTCGCCAAACAGGGAAGCCCGACCTTCCGTAGGGAAGATCAGGCCGACCAGCATTTTGACGCAGGTGCTTTTTCCCGCGCCGTTGGGACCGAGGAAGCCGAAGGCTTCCCCTTCCCTGACATTGATTGATACATCGCTGCAGCCGCGGCCGTTGTCGAACCGCTTCGTCAGCCCTTCGGTCTGGATGGCGGTCACGCGCTTATCAGCTCCTGCAGCTTGGCCTTGAACGCGTCCAGCTTGCCGGCGAACAGGCTGCCTCCGTCCATCGTGAACAGCTGGCCGTCCTTGACCCATGTCGCCGAATAACGGTCCTGGCCTTTTTCATTGTAATTGTACTTGCTCAGGATGACGGAGATGCCCTGAACCGTGATGTTCTCCGATTTCCCGTCCGTGATGACCGGCATGACGAGATTTCCCGTGGAGAGGAACTCGCTCTGCTGAAGCCCGGCCCGCAGCGATTGCGGCAGCAGCGGGAACTGCAGCACCGCATCCCTTGCATCCTCCAGGCCTACGCCGGGCTCCACCTCGACGGTCGGCACGAGCTGCTGCGAGATCGAAGCGTATTGTCCGTTCTCTCCGTTTGCCAGATCGTAGGAAATGGTCTTGCTCGTCTCGAGCTTCACTTCCTTGCCGTCTACGGATGCCGGCATCAGCTTGGACGCGCCCATCTGCCTCATCACTTTGTTGATTTCGTCCACGTTCATCTTGAGCGTCACCGTCTGTCCTCCGGATATGAAGAACGCCTCCTGCTTGCCCGTCAAGCTCTCGGGCAGCATCGCGAAGTTCAGCTCGGCCGATGCCTGCTCGCGGCTCAGATTGTCCTTGTAGCGTTCCGACTCCGACGTAAACGTCCCGAACCGGTTGATGGCCTCGCGGACTTGGCCGTCCGAGAAGGATTGAAACATCCGCTGCAGCTCGTTCTCGTCCACGCTGACGACCTGCTCCATTCGGAACTGGCCGAGAATGGACGCCAGCGCCTTGTTGCCGGCCGGCGTCGCCGCCGCCGTCACCACGATCAGCGCCGCTGCCGCGACAGTCGTCCAGCGGCGGGCACGGCTGCCCATCCGGCGGCGGGGCTTGGCGTTCGCCGATGCAGCCGTCTTGATGCGGTCGTCAGCGCCGACATCAGCTGCCGCGGCGATTCCGAGCCCGCCGCCGCCCGCAGCAGGGGCGTCCTGAACCGTACCGGCAACCCCCGCTGCCGCCATTCCGCCCTCGCGATCCCATTTGTCCCATGCGGCATGGGGCTGCACTCCCGCCATTGCGGCCTGCATCCGCAGCCAAGCCTCGTCCGTCTTTTTCTGCTCTGTTTCTGTATCTTTCTGTTGTTCCGTCATATCGGACCCATCCTCCTTCAATCAGGCTCATCCTGATTCGTCGGTCATTTTTTCACAACGCCTTCAGCGCAGCTCCGCCTTCGGTTGAACCGAGCCGAGCCCCGCCGGGCCTGTCAGGGCCATGCCCTCATCTCCCTGCCGCTGCTCGGCGGCCGCCGCGCATTTGCGCAGCCTCTCCGTCGCCCTCGCCAGCAGGGTGCCTACGATCGGCTGCCGCACCGACAGCTCCTCCGCTATCTCCGCGTAGCTGTACCCGGAGTACCGGAGCAGTAGCGCCCGGCGGTCCCGCTCGGGCAGCTCCTCCAGCCAGTCGCGCACCTCTTCCTGATCGAGCCTGCGCATCAGCTCGTCCTCGCCGGACGGGCTTGAAAGCCCATCTACCGCCATTTGCTGCTCCTGCCGCTCAGCCAGCCTGCGCTGCCTAGCGGCGCTTCCCATATAGTCGTAAGCGAGCCTCGTCGCAACCCGGTGCAGCCATGCTCCGGCCGCCTCCAGACTGTCCGGCGGCTGCCGGTACATCTTCAGAAACGTTTCCTGGGCCAGATCCTCCGCCACCGCCTCGTCGCGCAGAAGCGCGGTCAGCTTGCGAAGAACGGCCGGATGATGCTCATAGAACAACTGCTTGAACGTTGCCGATTCCGGAATCGTCAAAGGTCCCATCCTCCTTTCTTGCTGCCAGCTGTATAAAAGACGGATGCCGTGCAGCAAATGTATCAGCCCCGGGGGAATCAAATTATCCGGCTTCCTCCGCCGCTTCCCTCCCCTTTCCTTCCTCTGGGTGCCTTTCCTGAATTTTGACAAGGCCTTGCGTATTCCCCATAATGTAAACTGGATCTTAAAGCTGACATCGAACGTAATTTTTTACCCCTAAAATGTTAAGAAGGGAAGGTTTGACCTTGCAGCGAAATCGGTTAACCCGGATGTTTTCCAGCCGGCCGTTTCTGTTCTTTTCCATCCTTATTCTGCTCAAATGCATGCTGACCTGGTTCGTCGTCTTCGACGGCGGCCCTTCGTGGGCGATTCTCGTAACGGAGCTCCCGTTCGCATGGCTGATCTTCGGCCTGCTGGAGATGTTCGCAGGCAAGCGCAAGCTGGTCTATTACGTCATCGCGGACGCCGCCTTGACCGGAATCCTCTTCTCCGTCTTCATGTATCATAAATATTACGGGGTGATCGCCACCTGGCACGCGCTCCAGCAGGTCAACCAGGTGACGGCGGTCAGCAACAGCGTCTTCTCGCTGATGGATCCCTACTATACGCTGATCTTCCTCGATATTGTCGTCCTGACCGTCATTCTGATCCGCAAGCGCCGCGAGCTGCTGAAGAAGCCCGCCGCACGCCTCAATCGGCGCAAAGCCGTCTTCGCCGGCGTCGCCACGCTGTCCTTTGCCCTGTGCCTGTTCAATATCGTGCCGAACCGCGCCAGCATGAACGAGCATACCAAGGCCGAGGAGATGGGCATCCTGAGCTACGAGGCGTTCGCGCTCGTAGACCGGGGACAGACGGAGCTGGAAGATCCGGCGAAGGTGACGCAAGCCCGCATCGACGAGCTCAAGGGCATCGTTCCGAACCAGGCTTCCGCATTCCGAGATGCTGCGCAGGGCAAGAACATCATCGTCCTGCAGCTGGAATCGTTCCAGAATTTCCTGATCGGCCTTGAGCTGGACGGGCGCGAGGTGACTCCGAACCTCAACAGGCTGGCGAAGGAAAGCCTGTACTTCAACAACTTCCATCAAATGGTCGGCCAGGGCAATACATCCGACGCGGAGTTCGTCGTCAATACGAGCTTCTATATCCCGCGCAGCGGAGCGGCGACGATGTCCTACGCCTACAAGGAAGTTCCGAGCCTGCCCAAGCTGCTGAAAAAGCAGGGCTATCAATCCGCGACCTTCCATACGAACGTCGTCGACTTCTGGAACCGCCGCGAGCTGTACAAGGCGGTCGGCTTCGACCGGTTCTACGACCAGGAGTTCTTCGGCAAGGAAAACCAGGTGTTCTTCGGGGCCGACGACGAGACGCTGTACACCAAGTCGGTCGGCGAGCTCAAGGAGATGAGCGGCGGGGGCAAGCCGTTTTATGCCCAGATCATTTCGATGACGGCGCATCATCCGTTCACGCTTCCGCAAGGGCTGAGCCGCTTCGATCTTCCGGATCGGTACGAGAACACGTTTGTCGGCGATTATATCGCCTCCCAGAGCTATGCCGACGACGCCTTCGGCCAGCTGGTGGAGGAGCTCAAGGCCGCGGGACTGTGGGAGAACTCCCTGCTCGTCGTCTACGGCGACCACCAGGGGCTTCCGCTCTATTCCCTCGACCGCAAGGACAAGGAGCTCATGCGCGAAATTCTGGGCCATGACTACGGCTACCCGGACATGATCAACGTCCCGCTCCTTCTCTCGCTTCCCGGCTCCCTGCCAGGGACCGAGCTGGATACGCTCGGCGGCCAGGTCGACCTGCTTCCGACCATCGCGGCCCTTGCGGGAGCTTCGCTGGACGGACAGCTTCATTTCGGCCAGGATCTGCTCAGCCAAACGCAAAACATCCTGCCGCAGCGTTATTATCTGCCTTCCGGCACGCTCCTCAGCGGCAGCTCGCTGTACATTCCCGGCATCGGGTACGACGACGGCAGCCGTTATCCGCTGAAGCCTGGCGTCCCTGCCGCAGGCTCCGGAGAGGACGCCTACAATCGGGCGCTGGAGCTGCTCCGCCTCTCGGACAGCTATATGGAAGCCTTGCCCGAGCATGGAGGCGCCCAGCGCTGAATTCCGCACTCCTCACCTAAAATCATCCCCTAAGTCCGCTGAATCATCACCGGCTGGACATGCAGCCGATAAATCCCGACGGGACGAAGCCGAGCCTCCTCCGCTTCGTCCCGTCTTTCTTTTTTGTTCCGCAAGGAATTTCAGCAGCATGGCATTGGAAGCCAGCCATGCCGGGCCTGCTTGCACGAAAAACTCCAAGCTTTGACACCGCTATGCTCGGGCTGATCGGCCTCAATCAGAGGTCGGCTTCAACCTGGGTTGACAGTTTCCGTTTACAAGTGTAATCTTTATTTGTCGTTTACATACGTAAACATATTCAGTCCAAGGAGAAGATGGATTGCAATGAGCGCATTCCCCCATATCACCGAGGCCGAGAGCGAGATCATGAAGCTTCTCTGGCAAAAAGAGCCCTTGTCTGCCCAGGAGATCATTGCCGAGCTGTCCCGGCAGATGAAATGGTCGGATCAGACGGTCAAAACCTTCATCAACCGCCTGCATAAGAAAAACGCGATCCGGTTCGAGAAAGCCGGAAGGAATTATTTGTATTATCCGCTCGTATCCCATGCCGAGTACTTGAAGGCGGAGAACAAGTCTTTTCTGGACCGCGTTTACAACGGGGCCGTAGGCATGCTGTTCGCCCGATTCATTCAGGAAGAGAAGCTGTCCGACCAAGATATCGAAGAGCTGCAGAAACTGCTCGAGAAGCAAAAAAAAGCGGAACGCCCCGACGCCTAGCCCGATTCGCGTCCCGACGCGATAAAGAAGGAGTATTCCAGCCATGCAACGGATTCAAACGATTTTCCACCTCTTCTTGAGCGCCTCGCTGACGTCGACCGTTCTCATCCTGGCGCTGCTCGCCTTCCGGAAGCTGTTCAAGAAGAAGCCGAGCCCCAAGCTGGCCTATGCCCTCTGGACGCTCGTGCTGATCAAGCTGCTCGTTCCGCTGGCGCCGCAAAGCCCGATCAGCTTGTTCAGCCTGATGCCGCAGGCGACACAGGCGGCGACGCAGGTCGATTCCACGCTGCGGCAGTCCGCGGCTCCAAAGCCTTCCGCCGAGAGCGGCACGAGAGCCGCGGCGCAGCCGAACTCTGTGTCCGGAGCGGAGGACCCGCCTCATCCGAGCGGACTAGCGGCGCCGCCACCATCCGCTTCCGCACCGCCCGCCTCTTCGCCCGAAGGAAATGCGGACGGACATGTCCGCTGGCCAGCGGCATCCATCCTTGCTCTGGCGTGGCTCGGAGGTTTTGCGGCTCTAAGCGTCTGCTTCCTGATCGGGGCGCTCCGATTCCATTCCAGATCCCGCTTGTTCCGCCTGAGCGACGACCCCGAGATCCTGTCCGCGCTCGAGACAAGCCGGCGGAAGCTTGGCATCGGACGGCCGATACCGATCCATGAAACCTTCGGCCTTCAAAGTCCTTACCTCTACGGGCTGATGCGGCCAAGAATCTATCTGCCGGCGGATATCGCCGTCATCGCCGATTCCCGGCAGCTGGAGCATATCCTGCTGCATGAGCTGACCCATTTCAAGCGCAAGGATCTATGGATCAACCTCCTATGGATGCTGGCCGCCGCGATGCATTGGTACAACCCCTTCGTATGGCTGGCCATCCGGAAAATGAAAACGGACCGCGAGGTGGCCTGCGACGCCGGAGTGCTGGAGGTGCTCGGCGAGCGCGAGTCCGCCGCATATGGCAGGACGCTGCTGCTGCTGTCGAAAGTCTTGGCCCGCAGCTCCAGGACAGCGGCCAATTTCTCGCCTTTCCTGGAACACGAACACGAAATGAAACGGAGGATCACGATGATCGCCAAATTCCGCAAAGGCTCCTATCGCCTGTCCGCCGCCGCCATTCTGGCTCTCCTCGCCATCGGAGCCGCCGTACTCGCCCAAGCTCCGAACACCAAGACCGGCTCCGCTCCCGAATCCGATTCCCGGCAAGCTCAGGCGCATACGGCCTCTTTCAATCTAGTGCGGATAAACGACTGGTCCAAATGGTTCTCCGGCCTGGAGAGGGCGAATGATTTTGCCGGGTTCAAGTACAAGGTGCCCGACTATCTGCCGGAAGGCTACCGGCTGGAGACGATCAATCTCGCCAAATATATGGACATGAAAGACAACGTCGTCTCCATGACCGTCAAAACCGGATATGAAGTATTTCCGCATGAGAAAGCCTTCGAGCTGCTGGCTTCCAAGGATAATTTGCTGGAAACCATTTATAGCCAGAAGCAAAACGCAACGGTTCGGACAAACGCGCCAGCGACTTGGGGACCAGCCGATCCCCAGTTCTACAAGTACGAGGACATCGCCTACGCCGGGATCGAGGGCACCTTGGTCTCCACCATCCAAACCTATGCCTGGCATCTGCCGGAAACAGCCAAAAGCTTCGTATGGCAGGATGCGGGAATCTGGTATGCCGTCGATTACTTCAGCGAGAACCATACCCGAGAAGGAACGCTCACTCATCGAAGCAATGTGACGATGGCGGATCTGGAAAAAATGCTGCGCTCCTATGTATTCCCCGAGCAGATCAGGCAGGCCGACTACTCGGGAGAAGGGCTCTCCTTCCCGCTCTATGACGGCAAGGACCTGCAGAAGGCCGCGGAGACGCTGGGCTTTGAAATCAATATCCGTCCGACCTTGGCGGAGGGCCGGCTGAAGCTCATGGACGCCCGCTTGAACAAGGCAGGCGACCGGAACCGGTATTCCAAATTCAGGCCTGCCGTGGATATGCTTGAAACGAGCTATCAGCCGGACCCCGATTTGAAACCGACCCTGTACGCCATGAACGATACGCTCAACCTGTATCAGAGCAAGGCTCCGATCGTCGATGCCGCCAAGATGACCGTCCTGCGGACGCTCGATCTGGACGGCGTCCGTGTCACCGTTGCCGAGGACGGCAACAAGCTCTTCGATGTCTTTGAAGTCGATCCGAAGAAGGATGCCCGGCGCCAGCTCTTTTACCTGTGGGAAAAGGACGGCATTCATTCCACCGCCGCCTTCCTCGGCCTTGAACCAGACCAGGAAGAGAACGTCAAGTCGCTGATCCACGCTGCGGCTTTGGCTGAACAAACAGCATGAACGCAGGAAGGCCGCTCCTCCGGGGGGCGGCCTTCCTGCGTTTTTTTCAGCCGCTGCGGTTGCCCGCGCCTCCGGCAGGGTTAATCGTAGGTAGGAATCCATGGAAGGGATGATGGCGGATGCTTGGCAAACTGATGAATCTGCTGGGAGAGCCGGCGAAGATCGGCGACGGGGAGAAGAAATGCGAAGGGGAGCCGGTCTACAGGGAGCTTGCATCTGCCGAGGCCGGGCTGCTTCCGGGAATGCCGGCAGAGCTCGCCGAGGAGGAGCGCAGGCTCGAGGAAGCCTTGCCTGAGGAATGGCTGCTGCAGGTTCGCGAAACGGTGCTTCGCGGCAACCCCGAGCTGACGGAGGAGAAATACAGCTGGATGGAACGGGAGCTCAAACGTCATTTTTTGCTCATCGGCCTGCTCCGCCGCGTCTCCTTGTACAGCGCTGAAGCAGGCCTGATCTGGCGGGAGCTGGCCTTGTTCGAGCAAGAGTACCAGCAATTCTGCGAGCGTTACGCCGGTTATTACATGCAAGTTCAGGCTGCCGTTCCCGCCCCCTCCCCGTCCCCCTCGGCCGACAGCGCGGAGAGAGCCTGCTTCGAGCTTCTGTACATGCTTCTGTTCCCTGTCGAGGCTGAGAACGAGCTGCTGCTCGGCCCCTTCAACCTCCACACGCTGAGCCCGCAGCTTCTCGAGGAGCTGCATGACCGGGGGCAGCCGCTGTGCGGCGAACTCGGATTTGCCGAAACTTCGCACGAAAGCCGTGCCGCCGTTGCGGAGAGTCTCACCTCCTCGCTTCGCGACCGGCTCGAGGCCGCCCGGGAATGCAGCGCCGCTCGCAGGCTTCCCGAGCCTCACGCCTCAGATCCCGCGACGGTGCTGCTGACGAGAAGCCTTGCCGGAGAGGGATTCCCGTTCGATGCCGACGAGCAGTTGGACGCACCGAAGGCGGAGCATGGACGGCTGGGCGCTGCCCGGGCAAGCCAAAAAGGCCCTCGGCCATGACGGACATGGCCGGGACCTTGATGGAACCTTGCTAGGACCTTGCCGGCAGCTTCCCCCGGCAACAGGAAAGCTGCGGATTCACTTGGAGTCGGAGCCGCCGAGCAGTCCGAGCAGCTGCGGCGGAATCTGGATGCCGCGGCGCTCTCCCTCGCCGAACAGCGCCGGCAGGAAGTCGCCTTCCTCCTCTTCCTCCTCCTGCAGGGACTGGACCTCCCGATGCAGCCGCTCCATCTTGAGGTCCAGCGCAGCGGCCGAATCCGCCGCTTCCTTGAGCTCGCGAAGCAGATGCTCGGGAACGGCCTTGTTGTATTTGTAATACAGCTTGTGCTCGAGGCTTGCCCAGAAATCCATCGCAATCGTGCGGATCTGCACCTCGACGAGCACCTTCTCCTGCCGATCCGACATGTAGACCGGCACCTCGATCAGAAGGTGGAAGCTCTGATAGCCGTTCGGCTTGGGATGAGCGATATAATCCTTGACCTGCACGATGGCGAGATCCTTCTGCACCTTGAGCATGTCATGGATCAGGTAAATATCGGATACGAACGAGCAGGTGATCCGAAGGCCGGCGATATCCTGGATCTTCTCTTTGATCGCTGGGAGCGAGAACTCGCAGTTTTTGCGGTAGATCTTGTTCATGATGCTTTCAGGCGATTTCACGCGCGACTTCGTATGCTCGATCGGATTGTAGTCGTGGAGAAGCTGGAATTCCTCCTTGAGGATTTCGATCTTCGTCTCCATCTCGTCCAGGGCGAACTTGTACATCATCATGAAACGGGTAATGTCGTTCTTCAGCTTCTTGAAAGGCTGCAGCTGCGAAGAGTTCATGGATGGCTCCTTGCCCGGCCGCTTGGGCCGCTTTGATCCCCCTTATCATCTCACAATACGCCCCCTGATTTCAAAAAAGCGGCCCGAGCCCGGCGGAAGCCGCCGCATCCTGATATGGTGGCCCCGCAGGGCATGCCGAATCTCCCTTGGACTCCTCCCGAATATCTTCCTGAAATCGATCTAATTTCCGTCCATCCGGATTTCCGGCAGGAGTTTCCGCTTTTTGGGGTAATCTACTTGATAGACCTATTTCCATTCTGAATCATCCCAGGAGGAGACTGCCGAATGAACATGGACCGTTATCGGGTCGGAAGCGACAGCAAGCTCAGGCTGAAAAACTACGATGCCGAAGATACCGCCGGATTCGAGGACAAGGATGAAGTCGAGGAGAAGTTCGCGCATCTGCTGGAGAGGCTCGCCGAACAGCAGGACCGCCTCTTCGCTTCCCGCAGCGACGGCGTTCTCGTCGTTCTCCAGGGCATGGACTGCAGCGGCAAGGACGGCGTCATCAAGAAGGTGTTCGGAGGCATCAATCCCGGCGGCTTTCGCGCCTACAGCTTCAAGAAGCCGACCGAGGAGGAGAGCGCCCACGATTTTCTCTGGCGCACCCACAAGGATGTCCCGGCCAAAGGCTACATGGCCGCCTTCAACCGTTCCTACTATGAGGAAGTGCTCATCACGCGGGTGCACGGCCACGTGAGCGACAAGGAAGCGCGCCGCCGCCTGAAGCAGATCCGGCATTTCGAGGAGATGCTGACGACGCAGAACGTGCTCGTCGTGAAGATCTTCCTGCATATCTCGCCCGAATTCCAGCTGGAGAAGATCCGGGACCGGATGGAAAATCCGGAGAAGCTGTGGAAGTTCGATCCGACCGACCTCCAGGAGCGGCAATACTGGAAGGAATACATCTCCGCCTACGAGGATGCGATCTCCCGGACGGCGACCGACGGCTGCCCCTGGCATATCGTTCCGTCCAACAACCGCTGGTTCCGGAATTATCTTGTGCTCCGCATTCTTGTGGAGGAGATGGAGAAGCTCGGTCTCGAATACCCGAAGCCGGAGCTGGATTTATCCGCTTTTCCGATCGAGGAGTCCAGCCTGGAAAAAATGAATGCGGACACGGAAAACAAGTGATCGGCCCGCCTCTTCGGCGCAGCCATTCCCGATCGACGGAAGGAAAACGCCGGCCTGCCGGCGAATTCGGTAACGCTGGCTGCCGGCGAGTATGACATCATTTGGCCCGCGTGGAAGAAAGCCGCCGCGCCGCCGGACGGGCATAGCCTGATTTGAACGAGGAGGAATTCAATGACAAATGGGATGGAATCGACGATGGCGGCCAAGCCGAACATCGAGCGGGAACGATGGCAGGAGATGGACGATGAACAGCTGGTGACGGCTTGCATCGGGCCCTTGCTCGCACGGCTCCGCGGAGCTTCTGGGAAGGATAAGGCAGCCGCCTATCGCGGCCTTTCCCCGGAAAGGCAGGATATTTTCATGCTGCGGGTGCTGGACGGCCATGCCCGCGGCTCGGCCTGGGAGTATTATGCCTGGACAGGGCTGCTGCTTCAATCGCCGGATCAGTGGGCTGCCATTCTGGCGGCGCTGAGGCGGATCGGATCGCTCGAGCTGCTGGAGGCGCTCGCGGATACGGCAGCTGTGCACCGCAAGCGGATCGGCCCGAATGCACCGGGGGCTGACGCATCCGAGCTCCGTGAAGCCGACGGGCCGGCTCAGCCTCTCTCCGAAGCCAAAGCATCGGATCTCGACAACGATCCCGGGCTGGCTGCGGAAATCGCCGGTCTGTATGAGCTGTACCGCTCCCTTGTTCCCGAAGCCTACAAGCTGGCTGCGGAATCGATCCGCCGCGAGCCGCAGGCCTATCTGTCCCATGAGCTCAGCTGAAGCGCCTTGAATAGATCATCGCTCCTTCGCCCATTCTACCGAGTGGAAGGAGGGGGCCATATGAGCACAGCTAAAAGCCGCCGTGAAAGCAATTGGAAGCAGCGCAAGCAAAACCAGCAGCCGCACGGCAAAATCAAGTCGCTCGAGGAATATGCCGACGAGCTCGGCGTTTCCCCGGCTGAAGGCGTGTCTTCGTCGCAGCCGCCTACCCCGTAAGGTCCCCTTGTCCAGCCCGCGCCGCCCTCTATGGCAGCGCGGGTTTTTCGTGCTAAAATAGGTCTCAAAGCTGCCGGAGCGCCGGAACCCGAAAGGAAGACGACCCATGAACGACACGCTGCTGTCCTATACGCTCACCGATGCTTCGCTGGACGATCTCCCCGCCATCGTCGCCATCTACAACACGACCATACCCGGAAGGATGGTGACGGCGGATCTGGAACCGATCTCGACCGACGCCCGCATCCAGTGGTTTCACGAGCACTCGGCGGAACGCCGCCCGCTCTGGGTGCTGAAGAACGGCGAGCATATCGTCGCCTGGCTGAGCTTCCAGTCCTTCCATCCGCGCGCAGCCTATGACGGCACCGCCGAAATCAGCATCTACCTGTCCGAGGCGCTGCGCGGCCAAGGAATCGGAGGGGCGCTCCTGCGCAAGGCCATGGAAGCGTGCCCGGCGATCGGCGTCCATACGCTGGTCGGCCTTGTGTTTGGACATAACGAGCCGAGCCTTCGCCTGTTCGAGAAGCATGGCTTCGGGCAGTGGGGGCGCCTCCCGGATGTCGCCATCCTGGACGGAATCAGCCGCGACCTCGTGTACGTGGGCCGCAAGGTTTAACGAGCGGAAACTCGGCAAGCATCAGGCTTGCCCGGCCTCTCGCGGCCTTCTCGTCATCGGCAATCATTATCCCAACCAAAAAGCCGCCTGGAACGGAGCGACCTTTAAAGGTCCCTTCATTTCCAGGTGGCTTTTAGTTCAATGACTGCCCGCTGCTGCGATCCGGACCACCTTGCGCCCTTCGGCGCGCCCCGCAATCAGAGCCCGAGCCGCTTCGGCAACATCGTTCAGCTCCACTTCGCGGATGAGCCGCTCCAGGCCGCGGGGCTTCAGATCTCCCGCCATCCGCTTCCATAGCCTGGTCCGCAGCTCCTGCGGCGCCCACACCGAATCGATGCCGCAGAGCTGCACTCCCCGCAGGATGAACGGGAAGACGCTTCCGGTCAGCTCCGAGCCTCCCGTCAAGCCGCAGCAGGCGGCTGTTCCGCCGTATTGGATCCGGCTCAGCACATTCGTCAGCATCGCCCCGCCTACGCAGTCGACCGCTCCCGCCCACCGCTGCTTGTCCAGCGGCCGCTGCTCTGCCGGCAGCAGCTCCTCGCGGGCGAGTATCCGGGCTGCTCCGAGCTCACTCAGCAGGCCGGCGGCTTCCGGCTTGCCGGATACGGCCTCGACTTCATAGCCGAGCCCTGCCAGCATCGAGACGGCGAGCGTGCCGACGCCGCCGCTGGCTCCGGTCACGACGATCGGGCCGCTGCCCGGCTTCACGCCTCCGTCCTCCAGCTTCTGGATGGACATCGCGGCGGTCAATCCCGCTGTCCCGAGAGCCATCGCTTCGCGCGGGGTCAGCCCTTTCGGGAGCGGCACCGCCCACTCCGCCGGTACGCGGGCGTATTCGGAATACCCGCCATGCTGGCTCACGCCGAAGCCATGGCCGGTGACAATCACCTTCGTTCCCGGCGGCAGCCTGCGTTCCGAGCTTTTCTCCACGACGCCTGCCGCATCGATTCCGGGGATCAGGGGATAACGGCTGACGATCCGCCCGTCCGGCTCAAGGGCCAGCGCGTCCTTATAGTTGATGCTGGAGTAAGCTACCCGGACCAGCAAGTCCCCTTCCGGCAGCTTCGCCTCCTCCATCGTCTGCACGGCCGCCTCCACGTCTTCATCCTGCTTGTCCACGATCAGCGCTCTGAATTGAAGCATGACGTCCCCTCCCTGGAATATGATGCTCACTTGTACCCTTATTTTCCTCCCGCAGCCGCATCGGGTCAAGACCAGCCTCTTGATGTGGAGGACAGCCCGAAAAAGCCCGGGTTGCCCCGGGCTTCCATTCAATCGTTTTGGCGGAAAACAACCCGATTGCGGCCGTCCTTCTTCGCTTGATACAGGCATCGGTCGGCTTCGCCGTACAAAAGCTGGAAAAGCTTGTCCCCATCCAACGGCTTCGAGTCCGTCGAGGCGCCGCCGATGCTGACCGTCAGTCGGATTTCCCTGCCGTCATCGGCATGCACCTCGGCCGCCATGACAGCCGCTCGGATGCGCTCGGCAATCTTCTCCGCTTCCTTGGCCCCGGCGCCAGGCAACGCGACCGCGAACTCCTCGCCGCCGATTCTCCCGAACATCGCGCTGCCGTCCACGGCGCTCTGAGCCGCTTCCGCGAATGTCTGCAGCGCCAGATCTCCGTTCTGATGGCCGTAGCGGTCGTTGATTTCTTTGAACAGATCCAGATCCATGATGAGCAGGCTGTACGGCCTCTCGTTCTCGGCGCAGAGCGTCAGATGGCGCTGCGCCCGTTCGATGAAGCCGGTGCGGTTGTACAATCCCGTAAGACCGTCTATCGCGGCTCTCCGGCGCAGATCCTTCTCGACCTTCTTGGATTCCGATATATCGCTGATGACGCTCAGCGTTCCATAGAAGTCTCCCCGCCCCGATACGAGCGGAGTGACATTCACCTCCAGCCAGATATCCTCGGATCCCGCCCGCCTGAAGCGAAGCCTAACCTCGGATTCGATCCGGCGCTCATGAGCTTCCGACCATGCATCGGCATCCGGGATCAGCTGGCCGAGCAGCAGTCCGCGCCAGTCGCCTCCTGGCGTTCCGCCCGCTTTGGCAATGAGCCGCGAGGCGGAAGCGTTATGATCCATCACCCTCTGACGGGTATCGAGCACCACGATGCCGTCCTTCATGATCTCGAACAGCTTGTTCCGGGCGATGGGAACGACATGAAGAACCTGGTAGCGATAGAAGCTCCAGAAGATCAGCAGACAGGCCGGAAACGTGGAGAAAACCAGCGCGCCGAGAATGCCTTGGGCCAAGGTCGGATTAGCCAGCCTCACATTAATGGATACAAGAGGAATGAGCACCGCTCCGATCAAGCCCAGAAGCCGGCGCCTGTCTGTGCCTGCAGCCGTCAGCCAGGTGCGGAAGAGCACGGCGATGCCGAGAACTTGGCTGGCCGAGCTGTAGGAGATGAACATGGAGCTGAGAGCCGTCCGCTCGATATCCAGCATGCCGTTGGCGCCGATCCTCACGGCTGTGCGCATGAGATGGTGATAGTCATTGGTGAAAATGAGCAAAATCGCCGCGATTGGAACCAGGGATGCATAGATGATGGGACGGATTCGAGCCAACCGCTCATACCCCGAATGGGCCAAAGCCAGGAACAAGCTGAGCACGGGATAAATGAACACTGAAATTTGCGAGATATTGCGCCATATAACTTTGGTCTGCAGCTCCGGCATGACGTATTGCATCAGCGAGGCGAAGCTGAGCACCGCAGAAAGCGCCAGCATGGCGATATATATGGAAGTGCCGGGTACCCGTCTGTACGGCATAACCAGCAGGATAAGCGCGATTGGAACGCACGCGGCGACCAGGTATGTCCAGGTCATAAGCATAGATGTACTAACCCCCTGGTCGAATTATAGCAGATACTGGAGGAAATAGAAGTTCGAGATGGGATCTCAGACCTATGTATATATGGAGCGAGGCCTATTTTATTATCCACTGTTATTATGAGATAACTTTAAGAAAGAAGTAGAGAGCGCATACAGAAGTGTCTGCATCAATTAAATGCTTTAACGCATTAATCCAATAACTAATCGCCGATTTATTCGGGCAACGTTAAAATAAACTTAAATTCTTGTTAATTATTACTAGACAAAGAAGATTAGGAGAAGTATTCTTTTATCACACGCGAGAGATGAGAGGTTACTTGTCGAATTATGTCACGTTATCTTTCATTTTTCGTAAACGCCTTCCAGAGGGAAGGTCACCACACTTATAGAAAGAAGGTACCTGCTTGCAGAAGTCTCGCCGCAAAGTCATTCTGACCGCTTTGTCCACCACGCTGTCTGCCGCGCTGCTGCTTCAGCCGCTCGTGGCCCAAGCCGCTGCATCGCCTGTATCCTCTGGTATTCTGGCCAAGAGCCTGACCAAAGGAATCGACGCCATGATCTCTTCCCGCCTGGATACCACGTCCAGCAAGCCTGTCAAAGTGATTGTCCAGCTGGATGGAGCGACGATCGCCGAGGGCAAATACGCCGCAAAAATGGGCGTCAAATCCCTCAGCACCGAAGCGACCGAGAGCGCGATCAGCCGCCAGCAATCCGGTGTCATCGCCTCTGCCAAAAAAAGCGGGATCGATCTTAAGGTCACCTACCAGTTCGATACGGTGCTGAACGGGATGGAGGTCGAGCTTCCGGCCAACCAAATTCCTGCTCTTGCCCAGATTGCAGGCGTCAAGTCGATCTATGAGAACCGTACTTATTATTCCATTCCGACGACAAGCTTCCCTACAGCAACCGAAACGACATACAAGTATGACATCAATCCGCTCAAGCAGATCGGCGTTCCCGAGGCATGGGATGCCGGACTGACGGGCAAAGGCATCAAAGTCGGCGTCATCGACACCGGCGTGGACTACCTTCATCCGGACCTGAAAAACGCCTACAAAGGCGGCCATGATTCCTACTTCAACACGGATGATCCTTATGAGGAGTCCCCGGATGAAAAAACCGGCAATAAAGGCACCTCCCACGGAACGCATGTGTCCGGCACGATTGCTGCCCGCGCAGAGAACAACTCCGATGTCAACCATAAAGGCGTGGCCTATGAGTCGGATCTGTATGTCTACAAGGTACTCGGCTTCAACAAAGAAACCGGCCGCTCTTCCGGCTCCTCGGCGCAGGTCATCGACGGAATCGAGCATGCCGTGCAGGACGGAATGGATGTCATCAACCTGTCTCTAGGTTCCGATGATGCCAAGGACGCATTCACTCCCGACTCCATCGCAATCAACAACGCGGTCCTGGCCGGCGTCGTAGCTGTCGTGGCTAACGGCAACAATGCTGTGGAATCGGAGCAATACTACTATTCCATGGGCTCCCCGGCTTCCAGCCAGCTTGCGATCTCCGTAGGAGCGGCCACCAGCCCAAGCAACCATTACGGAGCATCGGTCAGCGCTTCGGTCTACAACTCCGCCGGCACGGTTGCGGGCAGCGTGTATACCAACAACGCCCTGAACGTCATGGGCTGGTATACCGGCAAAGAAGACTTCGCATCCTTGATCGGAAGCGAGGAGCAAGCCGCCGTTTACGCCAATCTCGGAGCCGAGGCGGATTACAAAGGCCTCGACGTAAAAGATAAAATCGTCTTCGTTTCCCGCGGCACGCTGGCGTTTGTCGACAAAATCGCCATCGCCAAGGAGCATCATGCCAAGGCAATCGTCATCTTCAACGGCAATGCGCTGACAACCGATGCGAATACGGCCAATCTGAGCGAAAGCATCGCGGGACGCGATTCCTGGATCGGCCCGACGGCCTATCTGGGCGACAGCCTGCAGTTCATTCCTGCCTTTGATCTCGAAGGATCCAAAGGACGCGCGCTGGCTCGCTTCCTGAAAGCCAACCAAGGCTCCAGCCTCAAGCTCGCTTTTGATTCCATCTATCCAAAAACGGTGGATCAGGGCGACCACATGGCCGACTTCAGCTCGCGCGGCCCGAATTCGGACGGCATTCTCGGCATCAAGCCGGACTTCTCCGCCCCGGGCGTGAACATCCTGTCCACTTGGCCGGCATACGGCAAGACGAATCCTGACGCCAGCTATGCGGAAGCCTACAACCGCATCAGCGGCACGAGCATGGCGACGCCGCATGTTGCCGGGCTCGCCGCCCTGCTCCAGCAGGAGCATCCGGATTGGACTCCTTTCGAAATCCGTGCGGCACTCGCTAATACGGCAGATCCGATCTCCGATGCGGAAGGTACGTTGTACGACGTGTATTCCCAAGGAGCAGGCCGTGTCAACATCGCGGAAGCGATCAAGACTCCTGCCGTTCTGCAAACCGTCGAACAGCTTGTTCTCTATGACAAAGAGATGAACCCCATTCCGACGACGAACTATGGCGACAACGCCAGCTTCGGCGTCATGAAAGCCGGCAGCAAAGGAAACATCAAGCTGCAGCTGAACAACACGTCGGACGCAGCCGTTTCCTACAAAGCTTCCTACCAGCTGAATGACGAGGTTACGGGAGATCCGTACTCCGACAGCCCGGTCACCACTCCGGACAACAGCAAAATCTCGATTTCCTTGGACGGGCTGGCCGACGGCTTCGCTAAGGCAGGCGCGAACAGCAAGAAGGAGTTTGACCTGGCCATCTCTATCGCTACAGACGCTCCTGTCGGTGTATACGAAGGAAACGTCATTCTGACAGCCGAGGGCAAGCCGACTCTGCACATTCCGTTCGTCGTCCATGTCGGCGATCAGAAGCCGGATACCGGCTACGGCATCCAGGATCTGACGCTTTCGACTCGCCAGCTGTCCCCTGACGGAGACGGCATCAACGACTTCATGGACATCTCGTTCCGCCTTGCAGCGGAAGGCATGAACTACTACGAAATCCTCATCAACGACATCAACGACGATACAGTCGGCTATATTACGTACAACGACGCTTATTCATCCGGTTCCGTTCTCGATTCCAAGGTCTATACGAGCCGCTTCGACGGCACCTACAAGATCGATGACGAGAAAGGGAACACAACGACCGCACAGTTGAAGGATGGCCAGTACGGCATCAACGTTGCCGCGTATAAAATCGTCAAAGGCAAAATCGCAGCCCAAACGATCGGCTACCTTCCGTTCTCTGTAGCCCGCACGTCGACCGGCCCGATCTTCTTCCCGGGAACAGGAGCTGCTCCAACTCCGTCGCCAGCCCCTGCTCCATCGGATGCAGCGGCTTCCCTGAAGGCTGTCGTCGGTCAAGGCCAACAGCAGGTCGCCGTTAAATCCGCGACCGCGTCCGAAGCATCCGCAACGGTTACTACGATTACCTATGCGGATCTGCAAGCCGCGATCGGTACCGGAACGACCAAGCTGGCTCTTGTCGTCAACGCGGCTGCCGAAGCCGGCAAAGCTTCCAAGCTGAGCCTGCCTGCCGATCAAGTTCAGCTCCTGTCGACTGCACCTGCAGGAAGTTCGCTCTACCTGACGACCGGTACGGAAACGCTTGAGCTTCCGCTCTCGCTTCTGAAATCCGTGCCTGCAGGAAGCGGTTTGGAGCTCGTCATCCAAAAGGCTGCCGGTTCCAAATTCGCATCGGCAACAGTCGTCGGCACTCCGGTAACGTTCCAAGTGAACGTCGTGACCGGATCCAGCTCCAAGGAAATCGCTGTGCCTGCATCGACCTTCATCAAACGCTCGTTCACGCTGGACAAAGGCGTATCGGCTGAAAAAGCCGGCGTCCTGTTCCTCGAGAACGGCAAGGAAGCACCCGCTCCAGCCGTATTCACTGCCAATGAAGACGGAACGACGACCGTGGTCGTGAACCGCCCTGGCTTCTCCACCTATGCTGTGGCCAAGAAAGCCGTCGCGTTCAACGACATCTCCTCTTCGTGGGCTCAGAGCCGCATCCAGGCTCTGGCTGAGAAGCTGCTGATCAACGGCACGTCCGCTACGAAGTTCTCGCCGAAGACTTCCGTCACCCGCGCCGAATTCGCCGCGATGCTGACGCGCGGCCTCGGCCTCAGCACGACGACCGCCGCTCCATTCACCGACCTCAAAGCCGGCGCATGGTATACGGATGCAGTAAATGCCGTTTATGCAGCCGGTCTCATCAACGGCTACAATGACAGCACGTTCCGTCCAGACGGCATCATCAGCCGCCAGGAGCTGTCCGTCATGCTGGCCAAAGCCTCCGCACTGCTTGATATCAAAGCAACGGGCGGCAAAATCAGCACATACGGCGACGCTGCAAGCTTCGGCGCCTTCGCGAAGGACAGCATTGCCTTTGTAACGGCGGCAGGCCTGATGGAAGGCTCCTCGGCGAACGGTTCCACCGTGTTCCAGCCGGCAGCTCCTACGACCCGCGAAGCGGCCGCAACCGTCCTCTACAAGCTGCTTCAAGGCGGCAAGCTGATCTAAGCTCGCTCGTCCCGACACCTGATCCCCATGGGGATCAGGTGTTTTTTCATGGCAGGAAAAGCATCCGCTGTACTTCGGCTTGCCGCTTTTTACAGCTATCTGGCTCGGCCATAAATGGAAGCATAAAACCAAGTTCCTCAAGCGGGAGGAATGCGATCTGACAGCGACGCAGGAATAAACGAAGAGAGCGCCCCATCAAGGAGCGCTCTCTTGCTTTTTTGTCCGAAAATAAGAAATCAGATGGTACGTCAGCCCAAATCCAGAGCAGGATATATAGATGATGCTGTTGACGGCAAGAGGATGAAAATCAGGATTCCGCATGAAGAGAATCGCCTGAGATAGAACCCATGGAGCAAAAGAGGTGTCACCCCCAAGCTGACCGAAGTCAGGTGGAAAATCGGTTCTTTTTCATTGCATGCCTCCTGGTGGACTCCGATCGAATTCCATCCCAATCCCACCACTTCATCCTGCACCAGCAAATCCTGCCCGCGCCCGTCTATCTCCTACCGGTTGTCCACCTTCTCCGGATACAGATCCAGGTTCATCATCCGGTATTCCGCCATCTGCTCGTACTTCGTGCCCGGCCTGCCCCAGTTGCAGTAAGGATCGATGGAAATGCCGCCGCGCGGAGTGAACTTGCCCCACACTTCGATGTAGCGGGGCTCCATCAGCTTGATGAGGTCGTTCATGATGATGTTCATGCAATCCTCGTGGAAGTCGCCGTGGTTGCGGAAGCTGAACAGGTACAGCTTGAGCGACTTGCTCTCCACCATCAGCTTGTCGGGAATGTAGGCGATATAGATCGCAGCAAAGTCCGGCTGGCCCGTCATCGGACATAGGCTCGTGAACTCAGGGCAGTTGAATTTGACGCGGTAATCCCGGTCCGGATGCTTGTTGACGAAGCTCTCCAGCACCTCCGGGGCATACGTGGAAGGGTACTTCGTGCCTTGATTGCCTAACAGCGTGACACCGTCCAATTCGGCTTGCGAGCGTCCTTGTTGTTCGTTCATGGAGTTTCGTCCTTTCTGGATTTCAATTGGTCTACTATGGTTAGGAGCACCTGCAACCTGTCTCTCTGGATCTGCGTTGAAAGGAGTATCCGGAGAGCTCCATTGCCGGAGCATTCCTGCGCCCCTATAATGAAGGGAAATGATTGTCCATTCCAAGACCATACCGGCAAGGAGCATCCCCATGAAAATCCGTTTCGCCGCCGCGGCGGTCATCGCCGCGCTCGTTCTATCGGTCATCGTGTTTCTGATGCCGCCGTCCGAATCGTACAACGACCCGGATACGTTCTGGCATATCGAGGTCGGCAAGTCCATGCTGGAGGCCGGCAAGGTTCCGCATACCGCCATCCATACCTTTTACGGCGACGACAAGCTCCCTTATGTTCCGCATGAGGTCGGGTTCCAGGCCGTCATCGCGCTGCTGTACGACGCCTTCGGCTGGGCCGGCACCTACCTGCTTACCGCTGCCTGCATGATTCTGCTCGTGCTCGGCCTCTACCGCATGATGCTCGTCTCGCGCAAGGAGCTCGGCCTGCCGTCCCGGGGCCGCGAGCCGATCCTGATGCTGCTCCTGTTGCCTGTCATGTGGGGCATCTACGACATTTACTTCACGACCCGGCCGCAAATGATCTCCGCATTTCTCATCGTCTGGTTCTTCGTTTTCCTGCGCGAATTCCAGATCAAGCCGGCAGCCCGCTACATGGTTCTGCTCCCGCTCATTTCGCTGCTGATCGCCAACTTCCACTCCGGGGTCTGGCCGGTCATCATCGTGTTCATGGGCATGGCGCTGCTGGAGAGCCTCGTCACCCGCAAGCTGCTGAACCGGCGCATCGGCTGGCGGTGGCTGGTCGTTGCGGTCACGGTCATCGGAGCCGGCTTCCTGAATGCGGCAGGACCGAAAAGCATCTTCTTCATCCTCACCGTGACGCACGGCAACTTCAACCTGCTCATCAACGAATGGAAGGCCATCCAGTTCAACAGCATGGGCAATCTGGCCGCGACCTCCATGCTGCTGGCATTCGTCGCGCTGCTGCCGTTCTCGATTCACAAGCGGTTTTTCCGCTTCATCTTCATGATGGGCATCTTCTTCCTCGGCGTGTCCAACTACAAGTATCATTTCTTCATGTGGCTGTTCGTCCTGTACTTTGCGGCGGCCGTCATCGAGTCGGTTCCCGGCCTGCGCCGATTCCGTCTCAGCCTCAGCGTGAAGCCGCTGATCATCGGCCTCGTACTGGGGCTCGGCGTGAACGTCATCTACAACTTCCAGCATACGCCTCAGCCGAACTCCTACAAGTACCCGGTGAAGGAAATGGACTACATCCTGGAGCATTTCCAAGGCCCTTCGAGACCGAAGGTCATGACGCTGTACGGCTCCTCCGGTTATGTCATGTTCCGCGGCGGCGACGTGCTGGCGGACGGACGGCAGGACCCGTTCATTACGGACGCGACCAAAACGGTCTTCGGCTGGACCGCCTTCGAGCAGTCCATGTACGGCTTCCCGGTGTACGTCACCGACCTCGTGGATGCCAACCATCCCGACTTCGTCATCGTCACCCGCAAAAACGCCTCCAGCCGCTTCTATACGACCTGGCTGAGCAAGTACGGATCGCCGATCTATTCCGGCGACTACGGCTCCGTCTTCCAGGTGAACGGGCAAAAGAAGCTGTCCTGATGGCGGCAGGGCCAGGTGCAGCTGATTCCAGAACCTGAATCTTCCGGGGCTCTTCCTCCGGAATTCACAGCGAGGTCCGTTGGGTCTCACACCCGACATGCCGGGATTCTCGGCCTGGCATGCCGGAAAACGCAGTCGGGCCTGTCTGGATTGTCGGCCTGGATTGTCGGCCCGGCTTGCCGGATGAATTGAGTTGCCTTCGATACCCTCGCCCAAGCCCGCGTACCATCCACTCGTCGGGCGGAAGGACTCAAGCCCTCCCTATCCTTGGGGAGGGCTTTTTTGAGTTGCCCAAAAATAGATCTGCCGGCCTGACCGCTACACGCCCCGCTTGTTGCCCCAAAGCCACGCATGCAGCTGAGGCAGCACGCGTACCCGGCTCCACTCCGGATCCTCCATGACCCTATCCACCAGCCGCTCGTATCGATCAGCCAAATAATTGCGGAGCGCAGCCGCATCCGGCTCTTCGAGCCGATCGTTGCCGGCTTGCAGGAACATCGGAAGCCCCGGCAAGCGCCGATGGACCTCCTTGGCGTAAGCGAGATCCGCCGCATCCATGATGACCACCTTCAGCGACGGAAGCCGGCCGGCCGCAGCCAATCCCGCCGCGATATCCTCCAGCACGTTCCAATCCGTCTCCATCCCGGAGCTAGGCGGCTTCGGCGACAAGGTGAGCTCGTCAATATCCGCGAACCAGTCCTGCCAGCGGCTTCCTTGCGTCTCGAGAGCGACGAGCGCTCCGCGCGCATGCAAAAGGTCGATCAACCCGCCGAGAGGACGCAGCAGAGCCGGATTGCCGCCCGAGAGCGTGACATGGCCGGGCGTTCTGCCGCCTGCCAGCCGTTCGAGCTCCCCGGCGATTTCCGCCGGCTCCATCCAGGAGATCTCGTCCTTCGCGGATCCGTCCCACGTAAAGGCGGAATCGCACCAGGAGCAGCTGTAGTCGCAGCCCGCCGTCCGGACGAACATCGTCTTGACGCCGATGACCATGCCCTCGCCCTGAACGGTAGGGCCGAAAATCTCCAGCACCGGGATTTTTCCGCGAACGGAGGGCTTCGCCGCAGCGCTTGGTTCTGCCGAGACGGGCACCTGCGCCGCCTCATCTCGGCCGGCTCCGATCCGAGCCGCGCTCATCGGGCGGCCTCCGGACGGTAGATGACGTAGCTGGACGGCGTTTCCCGCAGGAACACCTGCAGGCATCGGGCGCCGTTGCCGCGCCGGTCCAGCTCTTCCTGCACCAGCTGCCACACCGTGCGCGCCACGACTTCGGTCGTCGGGAACGTCTCCGGGTCGTCGGAGGGTTCGGAGCCGAAGACTTCGTCGTCATTGAGCAGGCGGTGGTCGAACCGGTCTCTCACAAGCCGTTTGATCTCGGAGAAATTGACAAGGAACCCGCAGCTGTCCAGCATGTCGCCGGCGACCGTCACGTCGGCAAAATAGGTATGGCCGTGCACGCGGCTGCAGCTGCCCGCTTCCTCGGCAGGGATGTAATGGGCTGCCGCAAAATGAAATTCCTTGTGCAGCTCGTAACGGAACGCATGCGGCGGAGATGGATAGATGGCTTGCATCATTCGGACTCGCCGTCCTTCGCATGGCGAGCGGTTGCTTCAGCCGTAGGCGCTGCCTGCAACGTATCTGCGGCTAGGACTGCATGCCCTGCTTGGACTGGGCCGCATCCGGCCGCAGACCCCGATCCCGCTTCGAATGCGCGCCCTGCGGCTCCGGCTTGCGCGCCAACGCCTGCTGCCCCCGC